>DATEGA010000130.1:0-4555 GCA_035280345.1 bacterium
AGGCGGGGCGGTCGCCGCACGCGCGCGGGGGCCCGAACGCTGCGGCCGGAGGGGCCGGCGTGGTGCGCGCGCCGATGCCGGGGCTGGTCGTGGCCATTCACACGAAGCCCGGCGCCCACGTCGTGGCCGGCCAGCCGCTGATTATAATGGAGGCGATGAAGATGCAGATGGAGATCCGGGCGCCGCAGGCCGGCGTCGTTCGGGACGTCCACGTCGTCCCGGGGCGAGACGTCGCGGGCAACGACGTCCTCGTGACGGTGGAGTAGACAGCCGTGCCGGACCCGCGCGACGACTCCCGCCAGACGGCGTCCGGCATCCCGGTTGCCCGAGTTTACACCGCGGGGGACGCGGCCGGCGTCGATCCCGAGCGCGATATCGGCGAGCCGGGCGAATATCCGTTTACGCGCGGCATCTATCCGACCATGTACCGCGGCCGGTTCTGGACGATGCGCCAGTACGCCGGTTACGCCACCGCGGAAGAGTCCAACCGCCGCTTCCGGTACCTCCTCGAGCAGGGCCAGACCGGTCTGTCGATCGCGTTCGACCTGCCGACGCAGATGGGCTACGACTCTGACCATCCCCTGGCGGAGGCCGAGGTCGGCAAGGTCGGCGTCGCCATCGATTCGCTCGCGGACATGGAGGTGCTGCTCGCCGGTATCCCGCTGGATCGCGTGAGCACGTCGATGACGATCAACGCGACCGCGGCAATCCTGCTCTGCATGTATCAGGCGGTCGCCGAGCAGCAGGGCGTGCCGGCGGACCGCATCGACGGCACGACCCAGAACGACATCCTCAAAGAGTACATCGCCCGCGGGACCTACATCTACCCGCCGGAGCCGTCGATGCGGCTCGTGACGGACTCGTTTGCCTACTGCGCGGAGCGGCTGCCGCGGTGGAATCCGATCAGCATCAGCGGCTACCATATCCGCGAGGCGGGTGCGACCGCCGTGCAGGAGGTCGCCTTCACCCTCGGCAACGCGATCGCGTATCTGCGCGCCGCGCAGGCCGCCGGCATGGACGTCGACCGTATCGCGCCTCGCCTCGCGTTCTTCTTCGACGCGCAGATGGACTTCTTCGAGGAGATCGCCAAGTTCCGGGCGGCGCGCCGGCTGTGGGCGAGGACGATGCGCGACCGCTTCGGCGCCCGCGATCCGCGGTCGTGGATGCTGAGGTTTCACACCCAGACCGCGGGTGTCGCCCTCACCGCGCAGCAGCCCGACAACAACGTCGTTCGGGTGGCGATTCAAGCGCTCGCCGCGGTCCTCGGCGGCACCCAGTCCCTGCATACGAACGCGCGCGACGAGGCACTCGCGCTGCCGACCGACGAGGCGGCGCTCCTTGCGCTTCGTACGCAGCAGATCATCGCCCACGAGACCGGTGCCGGCGCGACAGTGGATCCGTTCGGCGGCTCGTACTACGTGGAGGCGCTCACGGCCGAGATCGAGCGCCGCGCCGAGGCCTACCTCAACCGGATCGAGCAGCTGAACGGCATGCTGCCGGCGATCGAGCAGGGCTTCGTGCAGCGGGAAATCGGCGAGTCGGCCTACCGCGAGCAGCGCGACGTCGAGGCGGGCCACCGGACTATCGTCGGCGTGAACCGCTTCCAGACCGAGCACGAGCGGATCCCGCCGATCCTCCGGGTCGACCCGTCCGTCCTCGAGGGACAGCGCGCTAGGCTGCGGCGCGTGCGGGCCGAACGGGACGGTGGCGCGGTGCGCGACGCCCTGGCCGTGCTCGCGGAGACGGCGCGCGGACGGGCCAACCTGCTCCCCGTCATTCTGAAGTGCGTGCGCGCCTACGCCACGATCGGCGAGATATGCGCGACGCTGCGCGAGTGTTTCGGTACCTACCGTCCGTCGGCTGTCGTGTGACTACGGCCCCTCGCATTGCGCACCTGGCGGTGGTCGTCCGGGATCTCGACACCCAGACGGCGGTCCCTCTGGTCGCCTTGGGGCTCGTTGAGCGCGGCCGTACCTCCGTTCCCAGTGAGGGTGCCGCCGTGTCGTTCATCCAGCTGGGACAAGGGGAAATCGAGCTCCTGCAGCCGCTCGGGGAGGGGGTGCTCGGCCAGTTCCTCGACACCCGGGGCGAGGGCCTGCACCACCTTGCGCTGCGGGTGCCTGACATCGACGCCGCCATCGTCCGAGCGACGGCGGCCGGCTTACGCCCCGCAGGGCAGACCCCGAGAGAAGGGGCCTACGGCACTCGAGTCGCCTTCTTCCACCCTGCTTCGCTGCATGGGTTACTATTGGAGTTTGTGGAGAGTCGGTTGAGGTGATAGAATTTTGTGGAAAATCTTTTCTGGTACGTGATTTGCATTGAGTCCAGTCTATATGTTATAGTGCCGTCCGTAGACTGGAGTCTATAGATATAAGCTCTAGAAACCCTCCTCACATCGCACCAGGACTCGACGCCTCGCCCGAGCGCAAGGGCTGGGACTCATGCGTCTTTCATAACCGCGGCAACCTCGGCGCGTATGCGCCGCGGGCCGGGCGCGAGTCTGTAGAGAGGGGGGAGATATGCAGCCACACTTGCTGACGCTGCCGGCTCGGTCCCCCCGTGCCGGCGGTGTCCGCCAGGTTCTTCTGGTGTGCTTGGTGGTCAGCGTTTTGTACCCGCTTTACCTTGCCGTCGGCACGTGGGGACTACCATTCGGCCGTACGGTTCACGTCCACGCGGACGGGCGTAACCTGACGTTCCGTTCGTTCAGGCGAACCGTCGGAGACGCCGTGCAATCGGCGCAGATTCCGCTCCAACCCGGCGATCGTACGGTTCCCGCCGCCGGGACATTTCTCTACGGCGGGATTGACATCAAGATCGTCCGCGCCGTGCAGGTGGTCCTGACGCTGGGGCGGGCAAAGTCGTCCGTGCGGGTCGCGGCCTCCACGGTGGGCGAAGCGCTGCACGTCTTGGGCGTGAACGTTGGACAGATCGACCGAGTCTACCCCGACGCCGCCGACGCAGTGTACCCCGGCATCCCGATTACCGTCGAGCGCCGCGAGTGGCGCTCGTGGGTTGAGCAGCGTTCCGTCGGATACACCTCCACGACCGTCGCGGACCCGCAACTGTACAAGGGCAACCGCATGGTCCGCACCCCCGGCCGTCCGGGGATCGATCGGCGGATTGTGCAAGCACTGTACGCGAACGAGCGGCCGGCGACGATGGTGCCCCAGGCCTGGACGATGCTCCGGCCCCCGGTGACTGAGGTCGTCGCGGTCGGAACGAGGGCGATGATCGCGTCCCGGGGCGACTTCGCCGGACACGAGTACATGATGCTCGAAGCGACGGCCTACTACTCCGGGCCCAACAACTACGGCGGCGGAATCGGACCGCGGACTGCGATCGGCCTGCTCGCGCAGCGCGGAGTGGTCGCCGTCGATCCGTCCGTCATCCCGCTTGGCAGCCATCTCTTTATCGAGGGGTACGGCTACGCCATCGCCGGCGACACGGGTGGTGCGATCCAGGGCATGCGCATCGACCTCTGCTTCAACACGTACGACGACGCGATCAACTTCGGGCGGCGGACGGTCAAGGTCTACATCCTCGATCGTCATTAGGCGTCTCGACACGATCGCCGGCCGCGGCGCGGCCGCGGCGACGCCCGCCGGCACGCGGGCATTGCTGCGGCAGTTCGGGATCCGTCCGTCGAAGCGGTGGGGGCAGCATTTTCTGGTCAGCGCGCGGGCGTTGGATGCGATCGTCGGCGCCGCGGAGCTGACCCGAGACGATGCCGTCCTGGAGGTCGGGCCCGGCCTCGGCACCCTGACCGAGGAGTTGGCCGCGCGTGCGGGCGCCGTCACCGCGATCGAAGTGGACGGCCGGCTGGCCGAGGTCGTGCGAATCCGGCTCGGCGGCCTGCCCAACGTCCGGATCGTGCAGGGCGACGCGCTTCACGCGGATCTGGCCGCGCTCTTCGCCCGTTCGGGCCTACGCAAGGCGGTCGCGAACCTTCCGTACAACGTCGCGGCCCCGCTGCTGCTGCGTCTTTTGGATCCGCCCCTCGCGGTCCTCCGGTTGGTCGTTACCGTTCAGCGCGAGGTTGCCGAGCGCGTGGTCGCCCGCGCGGGTACGCCGGCCTACGGCCGGCTCTCGGTGGCGGTGCAGTACCGCGCGGCCGCGCGCATCGTTTCTCGGATTCCGCCGGGCGCGTTTCTGCCGGCGCCGGACGTGGAGTCCGCGGTCCTCGTGCTCGTACCACATCCGCAGCCGCCGGTCGCGACCGGCGATGAGGTGTTCCTCTTCCGCGTGGTGGCGGCGGGGTTCGGGCACCGGCGCAAGACGCTGGCG
Source organism: bacterium (assembly GCA_035280345.1). Lineage (GTDB taxonomy): Bacteria > Sysuimicrobiota > Sysuimicrobiia > Sysuimicrobiales > Segetimicrobiaceae > DASSJF01. The sequence continues at coordinate 4,288 of DATEGA010000130.1, forward strand.
AACGCGATCGCGCAAGGTCTCGGTCTCACGCCGTCCGCCGTTGACGCGGCGTGCCGATCGGCCGGCGTCGATCCGCGTGTCCGGGCTGAAACGCTCGATCTCAAGGCCTTCGCGGCGCTCGCGCGGGCCCTCACCGAAACCGCGTGACCCGGCTACCGGGCGCGCGGAGGAGCGATGCGGCCATCGTAGTCGCGGCCGAGGATCAGCGTCACCGCCGCGGCGTTCGGGCCGCCGGTGGGCTGAGAGCCGCCGGCCGCCAGGACACCCG
>DATEGA010000131.1:0-5630 GCA_035280345.1 bacterium
CTCGTGCGCGCTGATGATCTCCCACATCCGCGGCGCCATCGCGGTCCCGCGGTCGGCATCGTGCGCGGCGCCGCGGGCCACAAGCTCGCCGATCGCGTGGCGGCGCAGCGTCTCGTCCGACTCGGCGGTGGCGCCGGCCTCCCGCAGCATCGCCCCGAGCTCCCGGCGGATCGAAACGAAGTCGATATGCGATCCCAAGACGGTGTTGTCCATATCGAAGATGAGGGCGATCTGGGCGGCCGGAATCACACGCGCATTGTAGCAGGCGGAGGAGTCGTCCCGCGGCGTGCCGTAGCGCATGGGCGTGATGCGACGCACGATCGCGCGGCGCGCGGCGCCGTGGATCCTCGCCGCGGTCGCGGTGCTCCTCCCGTCGTTGGCCCTCGGACCGGCGGCCGGAACCGCGCCCGCGGGGCTCAGCACCGCGACCGCCTTCGTGACGGTCGACGGCCTCGGCCGGTCGGTGCGGCTCGACGAGCGGCACGCGCACATCGCGCTCGATGCGATGTGGTGGGTCCTCGGCGACGTACCGGCCATCGCGCCGGTCAACGGCGGCCCGCGCCTGCTGGCGACGCTGCGCCTCAACGAGCAGGTGCTCGATGTCACAATCTGGAAGGCGCCGACGCTCATCGTCGCGTCCCGCCGCCTTTCCAACGTCTCGGCCATCGTCTTCCCGGTCACCGGATTGTGGCGGCACCGCGTCCTCGTCGTAGAGATGGGCCGGGTCGAGGCATCGCCCCGGCTGGTCGACAGCGTGTCGGTCGCCGCGCTCGACGACGCGGTGCGATCCGCGATCGGTCCGCGGTGAGCACATCTGGAGAGGAGCCTGCGCGCATGTCCGCGGTACCGATTGAACGTCTCGCCGAACACTCCGGTGAGACGGTAGAAATCGACGGCTGGCTCTACAACCGCCGCGGCAGCGGGGCGCTCCATTTCTTGCTGATCCGCGACGGAACCGGGGTGGTTCAGGCGGTCGCTGCGCGCGCCGACGTCTCGCCCGAAGTGTTCGCGGCGATCGGTACGCTGACCCAGGAGTCGTCGGTCGTCGTACGGGGCGTCGTGCGCGAAGATCGCCGCGCGCCGGGCGGCTACGAGCTGTCGCTGCGGGATCTGCGCGTCGTGCAGGTGGCCGCGCCGTACCCGATCACGCCGAAGGAGCACGGGGTGGACTTTCTGATGGACCACCGGCATCTCTGGCTGCGCAGCAGCCGCCAGTGGGCGATTCTGCGGATCCGCGCTGAGGTCGAGCGGGCGATGTGTGACTACCTCGACGACCAGGGCTATCTGCGGATGGACACGCCGATCCTGACCCCGGCAGCGTGCGAGGGGACCTCGACGCTGTTCGAGACGCCGTACTTCGAGACGCAGGCGTACCTCACGCAGAGCGGACAGTTGTACAGCGAGGCGAGCGCCGCGGCGTTCGGCCGGGTGTACTGCTTCAGCCCCGCCTTTCGCGCGGAGAAATCGAAGACGCGGCGGCACCTGACCGAGTTCTGGATGGTCGAACCGGAGGCGGCGTACCTCGATCTGGACGGCTGCATCGCCCTCGCCGAGGGCCTCGTCGCCTCAGTCGTGGGCCGCGTTCTGAAACGTCGGCAATCGGAACTCCGCGTGCTCGAGCGCGACCAAGCGCCGCTCGAGCGGGTGCGCCCGCCGTTTCCACGCATCACCTACGACGAGGCCGTCGAGCGGCTCCGCGCGGCCGGGCACGCGATCGCCTGGGGCGACGACTTCGGCGGCGACGAAGAGACCGTGCTGGCCAACGCCTTCGATCGGCCGGTGTTCGTCACCCATTACCCGGCGCGGTGCAAAGCGTTCTACATGCAGCCCGACCCCGCCCGGCCCGACGTGGTACTGGGCGCCGACCTGCTCGCCCCCGAGGGCTACGGGGAGATCGTCGGCGGCGGCCAGCGCATCCACGATCCCGAGTTGCTCGAACGCCGCCTCGAAGAGCACCGGTTGCCCAAGGACCAGTACGCGTGGTATGTGGATCTCCGGCGATACGGATCGGTGCCCCACAGCGGCTTCGGCATCGGCGTCGAGCGCACCGTCACTTGGATCTGCGGCATCGAGCACGTCCGCGAGACGATCCCGTTCCCGAGGCTCCTCAACCGGCTCTACCCGTAGGCGTGCCCGTGCGGACGGCCGTGCTCCTGATGCTCCTCGGCGTCGTGGTCGTGGCGTCGCTCCCGGCCGCGGAAGGGTACGAGGACAAGCCGCTCACCGTGCGCATCGTGACGCCCTACATGCGCGGCCCCGGCCGGCTCGGCGCCGACGTTGTCGTGGACGGTCTGCAGGCCGAGCCGTCTCCGAGCGTCGAGTGGAGGATCGAGATCGGCGCGCAGACCGTTCACCACCCACCGAGTCCATTGATCGCCCGCCGCGTGCCGGCGACGATCGATCTGCCGGCGGGACGGGTCCGCGTCGCCGACATCGCGGTGGCGGAGTTCATGCCGGTGCCGCCCCTCGACGACGATCTCCCCGTCTCGGTGGAGATCACGGTGCGCCAGGGCGACGCGTCGGCCGCGGTGCGGACGACCACGGTGGTGCGGCTGCCGACCGTGATCGTGCCCGGCTACCTCAACGAGATCGCCGAGGCCGCCGATCCGCAGGTGATCTCAGAGCTCGAGCGGCGAGGCTATTCCGCCGAAGGCCCCTCGCCCGACGTGTTCTGGTTTCCGTACCGGTCCCGCAAGCTGTCACTCCGCGAGGCCGCCGCGGAGCTGGCGGCGTTCGTGCACAATGTCGTGACGCCCGCCACGTACGCGGCGCGGATCAACGTCGTTGGGTATAGTCTCGGCGGCCTCATGGCGCGGTGGAACATCGCATTCGAGCCGGGCTGGGAACGGCTCGTAAACCGGCTCTTTCTGGTCGGCACACCGAACGAGGGAGCCGTCGCGTCGTACGTGTACGCGTGGTACCCCCTCGGCGCGCTGGCGCGCACGCCCGCGGCCCGCGTGCTCCTGCCGACGTTCCCGTTCTGGCGTCCGGACGAGGGCGCTCAGTGGAGCATTCCCGCCGACGCGCAGAACACCGCGCTCGCCGAACTCAACCGCCATCCGCTGCCTCCCTCGGTTCGCGCCTACGCATTCTACGGGCGCCGTGAGGGCGCTACGCTGTCTGGAGTCACGGGCCAGTTCCCCAACCTGCGCTTCTCCTGGGGACCGGGCGACGGGATCGTGCTGACCGCGAGCGCGTTGGGGCTCGCGATGAACGGCGGCGGCGGCGCGCCGGGACTCGCGGACCGATTTGCCGCTACCGTAGACGTCGGCCCTCAGCGCCATCTCAATCTGCTCGCGGCGGCGATCCCCAAAATCGCGGATATCCTGACGAATCGAACCGCGGCCCGTACCGCGCCGCGCGGATTCCGTGCGGCCGCGCCGGCGTGCCGGTCCGGGTTTCAGGAGGGACATGTTGGCGTTTCACTTTGTGGTGTGTTTTGATCCGGCGCGGGCACAGGCGGCGACATTCCGCGACGAGCTCCTGCGGGTCGCCGGGCCGACGCGGGCCGAGGCGGGATGCCTTCGCTACGAGGCGGTCGAGTCGATCCGCGAGCCCCGCGCGTTTGCGATTCATTCGGAATGGGTGGATGAAGCGGCCTTCGAAGCGCACAGCCGGATGCCCCACACGGTGCGATTCGTCGCCGCGGCGGAGCGGCTGCTCGGCCGGCCGGTCGAGGGGCTGCGGGGCCGCGAGATTGCGGGCGGCTCGGGGCACCGTGCGTGAGTGCGCTTAGATCGCCGCGGAGACGAAATCGAAGCGGTTGTTGGTCAAGAACGGCTGTGGTATAATTTGCGGGGCAGTTTGCAGCAGCATGCACAGCCCGGGGGATGCCGGGCCTACCTTGGCATCGTCAAGCGTAGGCCGCGGCGAACGGGCGTGCGGTAGTAACGGGGATCAAGTCGGCGCGTCTGCGGGGAGTGGGTAGGACACCCACTCTTTCGTTTCTTCAGGCCGCCGAAGGGGCTGACGTGAGCAAGCGGCAGGAGCTGGCAGGTCAAGTGGAGGTGCTCGCCGCACCGATCGCGGCCCGGATGGGGCTCGAGATCGTCGACGTTGACCTGGGCGGGGACGCCCGGCATCCGGTTCTGCGGGTGTTGGTTGAACGGAACCCCGGGGCCGAGGGGCGAGCCGGGGGGACCGGCATCGAGGACTGTGCCCGACTGAGCGAGGCGCTCGGCCGGGAACTGGACTTGTACGATCTGCCGATCGCGCACTACACGCTGGAAGTGGCGAGTCCGGGTCTCGACCGGGCACTGCGAAAACCGGCGGAGTTCGTCCGGTTCGCCGGACGCACGATCGCGCTGACGGCGGTGGCGCCCGTGGACGGCCAGCGCCGGTTTCGCGGCCGGCTGCTCGGGCTCGTGGATGGGCGGGTATCGATATTATTGGACGACGGGCGCGAAGTGCGGTTTGCGATGGACGAGATCGCGCAGGCGCGTCTGGTGGTCGAAGAAGAGGCACTGCGCCGGGATCTCAGGCGCGCATAGCGAGGGGTTGGGCGGTGGAGGTGGCGGGTGAATAATCAAGAGCTGATTCGGGCGGTGCGGCAGCTCGAAGAGGAAAAGGGCCTCAGCACGGACGTGCTGGTCGAGGCCATCGAGGCCGCGCTGCTGTCCGCGTACAAGAAAAACTTCGGACAGGCGGCGCAGAACATCCGCGTCGAGTTGGACCGCGAAACGGGCGAGCAGCACGTCTACAGCGTGCGCACGATTGTCGGCGAGGTGACCGACCCCAACACCGAGGTCCCGATCGCGGAAGCCCGGTCGTGGGACCCCGACAGCCAGATCGGCGACATCGTCGAGGTTGAGGTGACGCCCAAGGACTTCGGGCGCATCGCCGCGCAGACCGCGAAACAGGTGATCGTGCAGCGCATCCGGGAAGCGGAACGCGACATGGTCTACCGCGAGTTCCGCGACCGCGAGGGCGATATCGTCACCGGCACCGTGCAGCGCGTCGAGCGGCGGAACGTGTACATGGACCTCGGTCGGATCGAGGCCGTCTTGCCGCCGACGGAGCAGGTGCCGCGCGAAGGCTATCGGCAGAACGACCGCGTGAAGGCGTACGTCGTCGAGGTCAAGCAGGGCAACCGCGGTCCGCAGATCGTGGTCAGCCGGACGCACCCGGGCCTGCTCAAGCGGCTGTTCGAGCTCGAGGTGCCGGAGATCTACGAAGGGATCGTCGAGATCAAGGCGATCGCGCGGGAAGCCGGCGCGCGCAGCAAAGTGGGGGTCGTGTCGCGCGACCGCAACGTCGATGCGGTCGGCGCCTGCGTGGGGCCGAAGGGCACTCGCGTGCAGTCGATCGTAGATGAGCTGCGCGGCGAGAAAATCGACATCGTCCCGTGGTCGGCGGACCAAGCGACGTTCGTCGCAAGCGCGCTGAGCCCGGCCAAAGTTATCCGGGTGGAGATCAACGAGGAGACGAAGACCGCGTTGGTCATCGTACCCGACAACCAGCTGTCTCTGGCGATCGGCAAGGAAGGACAGAACGCTCGACTCGCCGCGAAGCTGACCGGATGGCGCATCGACATCAAGAGCGAGTCCCAGATGAAGGAGCTCGAGGCGCGGAAGATCTTCGCGGACCTGCCGGCCGAGGAACCGGCGCCCGCCGCGCCGGTCGGCGCCGGG
>DATEGA010000132.1:0-3693 GCA_035280345.1 bacterium
GCGGCACCTTGCGGTGCCGACCGACGTGACACGCGAAGATCAGGTGGCCGCGCTCGCCGGCCGCGCGCTCAACGAGTTTGGACGGGTCGATATCCTTCTGAACGGCGCGGGGACGATCGGGCCGATCGAGACGCCGTTGTACAAGATCGCCGCGGAGGAGTGGGACCGCGTGCTCGCGGTGAACCTCCGCGGTGTCTTCCTCTGCTGCCGCGCGTTCGTCCCGGGCATGATCGAGCGGAAGTACGGAAAGATCATCAACATCGCGGGGACCTCCGGGCTTCGTGGTTACCGGTACCGCGCCGCGTACTCGTCGTCGAAGTGGGCGGTGCGCGGGCTCACCCGCACCCTCGCGCTCGAAGTCGGCCCGTACAACGTGAACGTGAACGCGCTCGTCCCCGGCGTCGTCGGGGGCGATCGCATGGACAAAATCGTCGCGGAGAAGGCGCGGGTGCGCGGCTGGACTCCCCAGGCCGTGTTCGACGAGTACGTCTCCGAGATGGCGATGCGCCGGTTCACGGAGGAAACCGACGTGGCAAACGCCGCGGTGTTCCTCGCCTCGGACGAGAGCCGGCAGATCAGCGGCCACGAAATCGTCGTCGACGGCGGGTGGGACGTGTGACGATGCCAGCGGTGCCCTTCGACTATCACGCGCCGGCGACCGTGGCGGAGACGCTGTCCGCGCTCGCGGCGCTCGGCGACGACGCGAAGGTGCTCGCCGGCGGCCAGAGCCTCGTGCCGATGCTGACGCTGCGCCTGGTGCGGCCCGCCGCGATCGTAGACATTTACGGACTCGACGAACTGCGCGGCGTCCGGCTCGACGGGCGCACGCTCGAGATCGGGGCGCTGGTCCGCCACCGGGCGCTCGAGCAGGCGGAGGGCGCGCTCGCCTCGTGCCCGCTGCTCTCGGAGGCGGCCGCGTTCATCGGCAACGTGCGCGTCCGGACGATGGGGACGATCGGCGGCAGCCTGGCGCACGCGGACCCCGCGGCGGAACTGCCGGCCGTGGTCCGGGTGCTCGACGGGGTGCTCGTTGCCCGCGGGCCGACCGGCGACCGCGCGATTCCGGCCGCGGAGTTCTTTACCGGGCTCCTCTCGACAGCACTGCACCCCGGGGAACTGCTCGCCGCGGTTCGCCTCCCGTTGCCGGACGGACGCGCCGGTTACGCCGTCGAGGAGTTCACACGGCGGGCCGGCGATTTTGCGATTGTCGCCGCCATCGCCGCGGTGGAACTGGACGGTCTCGGGCGCACATCGCGTGTCCGCGTCGCGATCGCGGGAGCGGGCCCGGCGCCGGTGCGGCTCGCCAGGGTCGAAGCCGCGCTCGGCGGCGTGGAACCGAGCGAGCGGGTGTTCCGGCAGGCCGTGAAAGACCAGCCGCTCGAGATCGAACCCGGCGACGACATCCACGCCTCGGCCGATTACCGCCGGCACCTCACGCGCGTTCTTACCGCTCGGGCCCTCGTCCGCGCGTCCGCGCGGGCGGCGCAGGGAGGCCGGCCATGACGGAACTGACGATCGCTTTTTCACTGAACGGCGAACGGCGGGAGAAGCGCGTTCCCGCGCACGCCACACTGCTGTCCATTCTGCGCGATGAACTCGGCGCGATCGAGGTCAAGGACGGCTGCGGCGAGGGGGTGTGCGGCACGTGCACCGTGCTGCTCGACGGCGAACCGGTCAGCAGCTGCCTGCTGCTCGCCGCTCGGGCGGCCGGGCACGAGATCACCACCGTGCGGGGCCTCGCCCCGGCCGGCGGCCTGAGCCCGCTTCAGGAGGCGTTCGTGGCACACGGCGCTGCGCAGTGCGGATTCTGCACCCCGGGGATGATTCTCACCGCGCACGCCTTCTTGAAGCAGCACCCGCGGCCGACGCGCGACGAGATCCGTCGCGCCATCTCCGGCAACCTCTGCCGCTGCACCGGCTACACCAAGATCGTCGACGCGATCGAGGCCGCGGGCCGTGGATGAGCCCGGGCCGGGATCGGCGGCGGTCCTCCCGGCCGAGCGCCTGCGCGTCGTGGGGAAATCGATTCCGCGCCACGACGCGCGCGACAAGGTCCAGGCGGCGACGCTCTACGCCGCGGACTGGCAGATGCCCGGCATGCTGCACGGTGCCGTGCTGCGCTCACTGTACCCGTCTGCGCGGATCCGGCGCCTCGACACCGATCGGGCCGCGGCGCTCCCGGGCGTTGCCGCGGTCCTGACCGCCAGGGACGTTCCGCACAACACGCTGTGGACCGGCGTCCCCGGCCAGACGAGCGAAGTCGGGGCGCTCCGGGCGCGCATCCAGGTACTGGCGGACGGCGTCGTCCGCTACCAGGGGGAGCCGGTGGCGCTGGTGGCGGCGGAGACGCCCGAGGTGGCTCAGCAGGCGCTCGAGGCGATCGAGGTCGAGTATGAGCCGCTGCCGGGCGTTTTCGATCCGGAGGAGGCCCTGCGGCCCGGTGCGCCAAGCGTGCACGAAGAAGGCAACCTGCTCGCGCGCTGGCGCGTGGGGACCGGCGACGCGGAGGCGGCGCTGGCGACGGCGGACGTCGTCGTCGACGGCGCCTACCGCTGTCAGTTCGTCGACCACGCCTACCTCGAGCCTGAGTGCGGCGTCGCCTGGATCGATGCGGACGGCGTCGTGACGATTCGGGTGGCGACGCAGGTGATCGAGCACTTCCGCGACGTTGCGGAGGTGCTGGGCGTGCCGCACAATCGCGTGCGCGTGATCGGCGCGTACGTCGGCGGCGGCTTCGGCGGCAAGGAGGACGTCACCGTCGAGGTGTTCCTTGGCCTGCTGGCTTCGCGGACACGGCGCCCGGTCCGCATGGTGTGGTCCCGCCAAGAGTCGTTGCTTGCGCGCCCCAAGCGCCACCCGTTTCTGCTGCGGTATCGGACCGGCGCGGCGCGAGACGGGACGCTCGTCGCGCAGCACGTGGAGCTGCTCGCCGACTCCGGCGCCTACGCCTACCTGAGCGCGCTCGTTTTGATGTACGCGACCGTGACCGCGGCAGGGCCGTACCGCGTACCGAACGCGACGATCGACGCGCGGGTCGTCTACACCAACAACCCGCCGACGAGTGCGATGCGCGGTTTCGGCGGTATGCAGACCGTGCTCGGCTACGAGTCGCAGATGGACCGTCTTGCCCGGCGCCTCGGCATCGACCCGCTCGCAATCCGGCTCCGCAACACGCTGCGCAAGGGGGACCGGCTGCCGGTCGGCCAGGAACTGGAGACGCACGTCGGCGTGGCCGAGGCCGCCGAGCGCGCGTGGGCCGCGCTCGGTCCTCGCCCCACCCAATCGTCGGACGCCGGCGCGGGGACGCGGCGGCGGGGGCGGGGCCTCGCGTGCAACATCCAGTCCTACGGCCGGATCGTGTGGCTCCACGATTGGGCGAGCGCCTGGGTCGGCTTCGAGATGGATGGGACCCTGGTCGTCCGGACCGGCGTGCCAGACGTCGGCGGGGGCCAGGCGTCGTCGCTGTGTCAAATCACCGCGGAGGTCCTCGGCGTCGAGCCGGACCGCGTGGCCGTGCACGTCGGCGACAGCGCCCTCACGCCGCTCGCCGGGACGACGACCGCGACCCGCCAGCTCTACATGTCGGGAAACGCCGTGCTTGAAGCGGCGAACGGACTCCGCGCCCGAGTGCTGCCCGTGGCCGCGCAGATGCTCGCGACGCGGCCGGAGCGGGTGGCGCCGCGCGACGGCGGC
>DATEGA010000133.1:0-15052 GCA_035280345.1 bacterium
GCCGCCGTCGCCGCGTCATGGATGTGGCTCGCCAATGGCGCGGGGCTCGGCGGCGCCGGCGCGACACCCGCCGGTGCAATGCCGGGGATGGCCGCTCAAGACGCCATGGCGGCGATGGTCATGCCGATGGGATGGTCGGCCGGCCACGCGGCAGCGATGTTCGGCATGTGGACCGTCATGATGATCGCGATGATGCTCCCGAACGCCGCGCAGGCCGTCCTGCGAGTGGCCGGGGCGGGCGGCCTCGCGCCGGCGGTAGAATTCTCGACCGGCTACCTCGCCATCTGGATTGGCTTTGGCGCCGCCGCAACGTTGGCGCAGTGGGCGCTCGACGCCGGACGCTTCCTCTCAGGCGGGATGGCGGTCCGGAGCACGCTCGCAGCCGGTCTCATCGCGGCCGGCGCCGGTCTCTATCAGGCGACGCCGCTCAAGCGCGCGTGTCTCGACCGCTGCCATCGGCTGCGCCATGGTGTCCCCGATTCGCAGTCTCTGGGTCCTTGGGAATCCGTGCACATGGGCCTCCGCTACGGTGTCTTATGCCTCGGATGCTGCGCCGCGCTGATGGCTCTGCTCTTCGTGGGCGGCCTGATGAACATGTTCTGGATCGCCGCCATCACGATCTGGGTCTTGGCGGAGCGAACGCTCGGGTGGGGCGGACGCCTGGCGTGGCTCGGCGCGGCTGGGCTCGTCGCCGCCGGCATTACGGTGACGCTGATGGCGCTCGGGCACGGGTAAGGTCGCGGAGCAACTGCACGGCCGCCTCCTTGTCGAGCGGCTCGTTGAGGTTGCCGCACTTCGGGGACTGGATACAGGACGGACACCCGGCTTCGCAGGGGCACGATTCGATGACTTCGAGCGTGCGCGAGAGCAGGCCGTCGAGCAGCTGGTACCCCTTCTCCGTCACGCCGACCCCGCCGGGGTAGCCGTCGTAGATAAAGATCGTCGCGCAACCGGTCTCAGGGTGCACCGGATAACTCACGCCGCCGATGTCCCAGCGGTCGCACATCGCAAACAGCGGCAGGATCCCGATCGCAGCGTGCTCGACGGCGTGGATACCACCCGGGAGGTCGAGGGCGCGGTCTTGGATCCCGGCCGCGAGAGCGGGCGGCAGGACGAGCCACAGGGCGGTCGTTCGCAGCTCCTCTTCCGGCATCTCGAGCGGATGCACGGCGAGGACCGTCTCGCTCGCCAGCTGCTTGCGCCGATATTCGATCACCTGCTGCGTCACACGGACGTCCCCGAAACAGGCGACCACGCCAGACGCGCCGAGCGGCCGCGAGGCCCGCTCACCTTCGATCGCAAGATGCGTGAGGACCCGCGCCTCGGTGTAGTAGCCGCCGTCGTCGCGCTCGACGAGCGCATGGCGGGTCTCGAAGTCGAGCCGCAACACCCGGTACGCGTCGCCTTGGTGCAGGTAGATCGCGCCCGGATGCACTTGCTCGAACGCCCGGGACGCGTCCACGGTCCCGATCAGCCGGCGGGAGTTGGCTTCCACGATCCGGTAGGTGTCGCCGGACGCGGCGCGGATATCCACCTGCCGCGCCGGATAGGCACGCATCCGCGGGTGCCACTTGCCCCGGCGGCGGACAAACTCGCCGAGCCCTTCAAGAGCCGTAGCCACCTCGGCCATCCGCGGCCCGAACAACGTCTCGTCGCGAGGGTCGAGCGCGAGTTCGGCCGCGGCGCAGCGGAGGTGCGCGGCGAGGATGTACGGGTTGTCGGGATCCACGGTCGCATGCTCGACGGGACGTCCAAAGAAGTACGCGGGGCGCCGCATCAGGTACTGGTCGAGCGCGTCTTCGAGTCCGATGAGCACCGAGAGCGCGTCGCCGGTCCCCCGCCCCGCCCTGCCCGTCCGCTGCCAGACGCTCGCCATCGTGCCCGGATACCCGACCAGCACAGCGGCGTCGAGCGCGCCCACGTCGATGCCCAACTCGAGCGCGCTCGTGCTGACGACACCGAGGAGTTCGCCGCGAAAGAGGCGCTGCTCGATCGCACGCCGGTCCTTTGCCAGGTACCCGGCGCGATACGGGCTCAACTGTGACGCGAGCGCCGGCGCGTCCGAGAGTGCGTCGGTCGCGTACTTGTAGACCAGCTCGGTGATTTTCCGCGCCTTGGTGAACACGATCGTCCGGGCCGCCTGGCGCGCGAGGGAGGCGAGCAGCCACGCCGCTTCCGTATAGGGGCTGCGGCGGCGCATCTCGCGGCGCGCGACGACCGGCGGGTTCCACAGCACGAACCGCCGCGGACCGCGCGGCGCCCCGTCGTCGTCCACCAACCGCAGCGGCCGGCCGGTCAGGCGGTTCGCGAACTCCTCTGGATTTGCGATCGTCGCGGAAGTGCAGATGACCTGCGGATCGGAACCGTGGACCCGGCAGGCCCGCCACAAGCGGCGCAGCACGAGCCCGACGTGGCTGCCGAAGACCCCTCGATACACGTGCATGTCGTCGAGGACCACGTACCGCAACGACTTGAGAAACGGCCGCCACCACCGGAAGTGCTGCGGCAGGATCCCAACGTGCAGCATGTCGGGATTGGTCAGCAGAATGCGGCCCGCCTGACGCAGTCGGCGGCGCTCATTCGCCGGCGTGTCACCGTCGTAGGTACCGTAGATCAGCCCCGGGATCAGCGACGCGAATTCACCGATCGCGTCGGCCTGATCCTGAGCCAGGGCTTTGGTGGGGTACACGAAGAGCGCCCGCGCCTCCGGATCCCGGACCAACGTCTCGAGCACCGGCAGCAGATAGCAGAGCGTCTTGCCGCTCGCCGTGCTGGTGGTAACGATGACGGACCCGCCGTCACGGATCGCATCGAGCGCCGCCGCCTGGTGAGTGAAGAGACGCGTGACTCCCCGCTCCTTCAGCGCGTGGACGAGCGGGTCAGCGAGCGGCCAGGCTGGATCGGCGTACCGTGCCGGCCGGGGCGGGAACGTCTCCTCGTGCACCATCTGATCACGATAGCGCGGATCACGGCGGATGGCGTCGAGCACGCGGGCGGCGTCCATTGACACAAACTTCGGGGCGGCGCGCAACAGCGCCTTGCGTGGGGTGTCTAGTTAGCTTCCGGTGGAAACGTTTCTAGTGGCCGACCATCCTGAACGCAAGTGCGAGAAAACCGGACAGCATTACACTGAAGCCGGTCAGTATCACGCCGAGCAGCCGATGGAATTGAGAGCGCATCTCCGACCGAACCTGCGCGAAACCTGCATCCATCCACTGATCTAGTGCGGTGATCCGATTTTCGACCGGTCCGAGACGTGTCTCGAGCGCACCCAGCCGCCTGTCGATTTGCTCATTAACGCCCTCGAGACGAGCGGTTCTAGCCTCCCACGCGTCTGCAGCCATCCTCGGGTGCACCTGTGATCAAAATCTTATCACGCTCGATGGTCCGGCGGCCAACGGCGTGAACCTGCGCGCGACCAGAGGAGATGAGTTTACGCTGCAGTTGCGGCGCCAACGCCTCCACGGCTTGCCGTTCGAGTATAAAGGTGGGTTGCACTTGTCGCACCCAACGCCGCACCGCCCATCGTCGCACGATCGACTGCGCCTTTTCGTGTCCGCCGAGCAGCCGGAACGCGACCGAGGGTTGAATGCGAACTTCAATGGGCCGATCGCCTCTCGAGACGATACGAGGAGCACCACTTTCGCCCCGGCTGTCCAGCAAGGATCGGACGAAGCGATTCAACTCGCCCTCATCCTCCGTTGCCGACGAGAGGCAAGAATCGATGGCTGGATCGGTCGGAGCCGGAACGGGCACCGACTCAGACGACCGCCTCGCTGCGTCGGTTAGTAACCCGATCCGATGTTTGACCGCGATCTCGACGGTTGACGGCGCAACCTCTGGAATGAGATCCGAATACGGCGGCCGGACGTGAAGCGGCGGACACCATAGGCGTGCCGGCGGCATCCTCGAGCAGCGCACCAGGATTTCATCCTCGCCCGCACCGATCCCCTGGAGGACCTCGGGGCGCCGTAACGGCGTCTCCACCGTGAGCGTCTGCACGGAGTCCTGCCGGCCTTTCGCGCTCCACCCTCGGCCGCGTGATACCCGAGTGACGGTCGTAGTGCCAAGGGCATGGCTCAAGCGCTCCGCGTCCGGATCGGCCAATGATGACAAGTAGATTTTCGTGACGAAATTGGCGGCGATCGCCGCCCACCCGCTTGTCCCGTAAACCGCTTCGCCTTGCGCCTCGCTCTGGACGGTCGCGACGATTGCCACGTCACGGCTCCGGAACGTCGCGAGGTGATCCGCAAGCCCAGGTAGCGGTCCCCATGCCGGCAGCTCTTCCAGGACGTACAATATCGGAACCATCTCATTCCCTGCGCGCGGCCGCAGCAACTCCGCCGCGAGCATCCGCATGAAGAGTTGACAGACGGGGCGGAGTTGCGGGAGGGCAGCCTGCGGCACCCCGATCAGCAGCAGTGTCGGCTCGCGGCGCAACCGCGTGAGCGAAATCGCGCCCGCCACCTCTGTACCGACGGGTTCGGCCGTCGATCGAGCAACGCGTTCGTCAGCCCAGGACTCCAGGCGTGCCGCGATCCCCTGCAGGATGCCCGCTTGGTCCTTCGGCAGCATCGCGCCGTAGGCGCCGAGACGCGCGCTGATTTCCGCGGCGTGCGGATGCCGGCGGAGGAACACGGCGATCGCGTCCGGCCCCGCCTCCGCAAGCGCACGGAGGCGCGCAATCGAACCCGCGCCTCCGTCCGTCACCACGCCCCAAGTAAGCGCGGCGCAAACATGGCGCTCGGCACCCGTCCAATAACCGAAGTCCGCTGCTTCCCGCGCGTCGTCTGGAAAGAGATGCACCGCCAGCGCATATGCATCACCCACCGTCCGGCACGAAGCGAGCGGGTTCCACCGCAAAGAAGCCCCGGCCAGGGGGGCGTAAACGAGTACGGTGCGTCCACGGCGCCACCACTCCGGGACCGCACGGGCGAGGCTATCGCGTTCACCGTACTTGAGATCGAAAGCCACTGCCGACACACCCGCCGCCGCGGCGTCAGCCAGCGCGGGCAGAATCACCGCGGTCGTCTTGTGAGCGCCCGTTAGGCCGGTGATCAAGATGTGTCTCGCAAGATCCGCGCCCGGCAGACAAAACCTCGGACCTCGGAGCCAGGCCGGCGCAGCGCCGCGGAACGCCCGCCGCCACAGCGCGAGGGCAGCGGGCCACGGTGGAAGATATCCCAGGGGAAACCAGGCGGCTCGTGACGGCCGAAACCGCCGGAAGAGCTCCCCGCGACGTGCAAAACGCGCGTCGCATGAGGCGGAGGAGTGCCCTGGCATGTCAGCGGACGAAAGGAATACCATATCCTTCGGGGACGGCGCGGATAATCACGCCGCACCGCCAGCCCTGCCACAGGATAAACGCGAAGACCGCATAGCCGTCGCGCTCATACGTGGTCAGGTCGGCAATCCGGGGAAGGAGTGATTTCGCCGCTTCGAAGATCAGTTCTCCCGGCGCTCGGACGCCCGAGACCAGCCGCTGGAGTTCGGACGTATCGAGCGGCGTGTTTGCCATGCGTCGGATGGCCGCCGAAAGCCGGTTGCCGATCGAGGCCGCGATCGCATTCTCTGACACAGAAGATTGCGCGATATCGGGGATTGCGGGTGCGGTCACGAGCATCATCACCGCGCCGGGCCCGGGACAGCCGCCCCAGAAGTACGGAACGTAAGGATACACATCGACATCGGCCGGAGAATCCGGCCAGTGGCGGACGACTTCGACTTTACCAGAGGCACCATCGACAAAGGACAGGACCGCGGCGCTGAGCCCGGCCGGAATGAGCTGCCCACGTGCGGGGACTGACGTCCACAGCAAACACAGAATCACACTGATTGCGAGCATCGCTTGCCGACAGCACGCGGACCCGCTCACTGCCACGGCCGCCGGTTTCCGCGAAGCACCGTCGCGTCCTGCGCCCCACCGGACCCGTGTACCCCCGCCGCACGCTGGTCTGGCGGCACTCCCGCGCTCGCTGCGATGTTGGCCTCGGGCGTGCCGCCGGTGGCACGCGCGTACACCGCGGCGATCTGACCGCGCGCCCACATCGGCCCGGCCAATACCGACTGCCCCAACGAAGGTCCGTCGACAAATTGCGCAACCAGGCGCTCAACACGCAGCATCGCGTAGATGCCGATCAGCGTACCAACAAGCATAAGAAACAAGAGCACGGCCAAGCGCCACAGCACCGCACCAAGGCCGCCGAGGCCTGTTCCGCTTTGAGGGTCCGTCGGAAGGGCGGCTGCAACCTCTCGAAACGGCACGATGACCGCTAAGTACAAGGCCGCGGCGTGCACGAGCCGTACGCAGAATACAACGAGCCCCACGCGCGCGACGATCATCGCCCACCGGGCAGTCCATTGCTGCGTCGACGGAGCTGCCAGGAGCGCGATGGCTAGGGGGGCGAGGAACAGGGCCAGCAGCAACGTGAGGTGCGCAAAGAAGAGAATCGCCAGATACACGGCGGTGCCGATCCCAAACAAAACGATGCCCAACCCGGCCCCAGCGACCAACACGGCGATCGCCCAGGGATAGACGAACCATGCGGACGACACGCGAAGCATCTGCCCGAACTGCGGAATGAGCGTATCCTGCACAAACTGAGTCCACGTCTGGCCGATGAGGCCGTTCAGCACCGCGGCCCCCGCGCTGCGGAAAGTCTCGAAACCGAGAAGGATCGCGCGCGTGACGCCGCTCATTCCCGAGAGCAACCCCCCGGCCAGCAGCAGGCGCGCGAATGCTCCCACCAGATCCGGCTCGCGGCCAGGCCGCGTTGACACTGCGACGTGTCCAAGCCACACAACCGACAGGACGGCCCAGGCCAACCGCATCACAGACGTCGTCGCGCCTGTCGAGATTAGCCAGGACTCGAACGACGCGAAGACGTCCGCAATGCCACGCTCGAGACCGTTCACCGGCGGTCCTCAGTAAAGCGGCGCGATCCGGATCTCGTCCGCCGGCTCGCCCGCCCCGAGGAGCATTTGCCGCAGGAACTCACCGCCGCCTCGCGCGGCGTCCGCCAGCCCGAGACGCGCGTCGAGAGCATCTCGATCGCGCTGGAGCGCCCGCTCCGTGAAGATCCCGACCGTCGAAGCAAGACCGCCGACCTGACCGCTCAACTGCGCGGACTGCTGCATCATGCCCGCGATGCGATCCGCAACTGCGGCGGTGAAGGCCGCTTGGCTTCGCAGGCCGGCGCCCGCGCCGGCCACAAGCAGCTCAATACCGGCCCGCGAACTCGGGAGGTCACTAGCGCCGGACGTCAGGGCGTCTGCTGCGCTTTGAGCCGCGGCAACCGCCTGAGGCAGCAGGATATCGTGGGCCGCGGCCGACGCGAGCGTCTGCGTGTAGGAAGTGGCGATCTCCTGTTCGGCGGCGCCGGTGATGACCTGCTGATCCGCCAAGGCAATCGTCGCCGCCTCGTGGGATAGTTGGGCGCTGCCGGCGATGTCCCGTTCGTGCCTCGCCGTGGCGGGGTCCGCTGGATTCGGCGGCTGCAGTTTCGCGCGCTCGCCGGCAATGACGGAACGCCATGGGTCAGGGAGCCCGGCAAGTTGGGTCAACACGTCGGCCGGCATGACACCCCCGGGCAGCCCGGTGGGAAGCGGCAGGACAATCTGCTCCAGCGCCGCCGCCGCGGCCGCGCGCAACGACTCAATCAGCCCACGGAGGTAGTCCATGGCAGCCTGCACCGCTGCGAGGGCGTCTCGCAAAGTTTCCCCGGCCGCGCCGTCGACTGGTTCCATAGACGGAGCAGATCCCGCCCAGACGGGACCTACCGGCTCGGGAATCGCCGGAGGCCAGGGAAGAAGCTGCGACGGCACGATCTGGGCAGCCTCGACCGTAGAGTTGTGCCCCGACGACGCATCCACACTCGATGCATGCAACAGGTGCGCACCGACCAATGTGGCCGCCAGTACGTACGCCGGCAGTACCCGAGTCCGCCTGCGTGTCAGCATCGGTCCCTCCGCCTGCGTGCCAGCTCCTCGATGGCCGGCCACATGCCGTTCCTTGCGGCAAGCCGATCGCGCTCGAGGCACTCGGCCGTGGTCGTCGTACCGATCAGATAATCTTCTGGGATCTCCCGCAGGACAACGACGCCGCCCTCACGGCCCTCGAGTAGATCGAGAAGGATGAGCACCTCGTTCGACACACCACGTTGCTGTGTCAGGCTCTTCCACAACATGCGGTGCTGGTCGTTGAGATTCAGCAGCGGCGCCACCCGATCGACATCGGCCGCCTGGGTCAGAACTTTGAGCGGCGCGTTCTCCAGGATGCCGCGCGCGTGCTCGTTTTCAAAGTCCCCGAGCCGTTGGCTGATGGCCATTATCCCTGCGCCGAACTTTCGGAACCGGCGGAACATGCCAACGAGGGATTCCGCGGCAACCCGATTAAGGAGCGATGCCCACGTTTCATCGCTCACAACATACTTGAGCCGGCCGGGGTCGGAGCGGACCCGCTGATAGATCAAGTGGTTGGCCAGCAACGCGACGATCGGCGTGAGCTCTGGATATTGCTCGTCAAGGCCCTCAGTATCAAAGCACACGATGTCGGACCGCAGGTCCATTGTCGACGGGCGATCGAGCAAACGCCCATATACTCCGTCGCTGACCCATAGATTCAAGCGCCCGGCAAGGTCGGCCGCCGCGCGCCAATCGTCGGCACCGGTTTCACGCGCGCCGGCCTGCTCGAAGGTCCGCAGCGTATGGCACACGTCGTGAAGAAATACGGGCGCACCGCCGGCACGCGCATACGTCTGCCGGATCGCCGCGTCGATTAATGCGATGTCGCGGCGGCCCGGCGCATCGCCGGGCTCCGCGACCATCAGCGCGATCAGGGCGCGGAGCAGCCCGAGATGCGCCGGGTCAGGCTGCGTTTCACCCGGCAGCAGCGTGAACGGATTGATCGACACATCGGCGCTCGGATCGATGTGCACATGCTGACCGCCGTACACCTGACAAAAGGTGCGGTACGCACCCCCCTTGTCGACGATGAAGACAACGGGCGCAAGCACCAGGAGGCGGGACAGCCAGGCGAGAGCAAAGTGCGTTTTGCCGCCGCCCGATTCGCCGACCACAATCGCATTCCACGATGGAAGGCGCGGGTCGAATGGATCAAGGGCGACGAGGCTGTGCGCACGCGTCGCGAACAGGCACACCGGCCGGCCGGCGCCGCGCCACGGCGCCGCGCACGGGATGAAATCGGCCGCGTTGCTGGTCAGCATCCGAAGCAAACGCTCGTTCGGCATCCCGCTGAAGGGCGCCAGTTGAAAAAACTGCCGGCGAAGTGCAACAGATTCCACCCGCGCGTCGACGCCGGGGATCTGCCGAAACGCGTCGAGTGCGCGCCGGGCGGCCTCCCGGGCCCGCTCCGGGGCCGGCTCCTGCACCACGACCGCCGCGCCGACGCGCATCACACGCTCACCCGTCAGTTGCATCAAATCCAAGGCTCCCGCTACCTGCCGTTCGACGGCCCTGGCGTTCGAGTCGCCGCCGTCCTGTGCAAGTACCGCCTGACGGCTCAGACGCCCCTTCAGCTCGAGACGCTTCAGCTGGTCCGACCGCCGATCGTTCCAAACCTCCACGATGAGCCAGTACGAACCCGGCAACTCGAGCAGCGGGGCGATGACGTTGGGCGTTGTGGGCTGATCGGGCAGGACGTCCATCGCGACGACCGCGTGCGCGAACCCGTCCATCCACAAAAAATCCCATCGCCTGTAAAGGTCCGACCGAACCAAGGCCGTTCGTACGGAGCCGCGCCCGAGCGACCGAACCGTTCGCAGTAGCCGCCGCGGGATCTCGAACGGTGTGTCCGCCCGGACCGACGGCGCCCGGTCCCATCTCTTGCGGCCGGGGCTGAAGAACCGCCAAATCACGGCGGTGAGTTCGTCGTCGCCGAGCGGCCGCGCCGAGAATCCGCAGCGGGCGCAATGTGTCACCATCACATCGCGCAGCGCGCGCAACTCAACCTGATGGATCCGATAAGTATCTGCATCGACTGAAGTCCACCAGCGCCGGCCCCGATGCGCCGGATGATAGGATAGGTCCAGCACGAGCCGGTAGTTGGTGAACCGGCCAGCGTCGTGCGCGGCGGCAAACGCGGCGGCACGGCGCTGATGGAGCTCCAGAACACGCGCTTGGAGAGAGACGGCGGCGACCTCGGCGTGAGCGCGAAGCACGTCGCGGCAGTCGTCGTGCACCTCGAGCAGGACGCGGAGGCACTCGCCCTCCGGCACCGCGGCGTTGAGCAAGCTGCGCAGTTGATCGTTGCAGCGGGATAGCTGCGCAGCATCCCACAGTTCCGTCCCGGGAAGCGTGAGATCGAACCCCAGCCGGTAGCTGCCGTCGCGGAGCACGACGGAACCGTCCTGGACCGTCCAGTACGGCAGTTCACGCGTGAGGTTGCCGGGTGGTTCTGGCGACGACATGCACCCTCATCCGACGTACGGATTCACGTCCTGATCGGCCTCCAGCACATAAGAAGCGGGCTCACCGATGAATTCAAGGAAGTGTCTGAGAAAGTGGCGGGGCGTCCGCTCGCGCAGGCGTCGCCACGCGGCAAAGACCAGTCCCGTGGCGCACGCGGATACGGCGGCCTCGGCGCGGGGCCAACCGAGCGCATGTCCGACAAACAGATCGCTCAGTCTAGACAGCACCACAAACGCAACGCCAAGTCCAAACCAATCTTCGAGCTCCACTCCCAGGAAGGTGACCGGCGCATCCAGTTTGCGGTAGACGGCATGACGGGGCAGCACCATCGATCTCCGCGCGCGCTTACCCGTGGATCATCCGGATGATCTGCCCTCCAAAGAACAACACCACGGAGCCGATGATTACCCACAAGGCGTTTCGGATGCCGTTGCGATGATCCGCGATGATGACCGCGCCTGCGACGAGGAGCGCAGCCGTCGCGTACGCAAGGCCGAAGGCGCCGGACAAACTCAGGGCAGCCTGGTTGAAGAGATTGGTAAGCGGCGCGAAGAGGTCCCCACCGGGGGCCGGTGTTTGCGCCTGCGCGACGGATGTCGCCGTGAGCACGACCAGCGCGGCCGCCGCGTAGGCTGCGACCCGCACCTTAGGCGACCTCGGTAATCAGGATGAGGCACGACGCACCCGGGCCAATTTCGAATGTCTCGATTGCGACGCGCGCCGTCTGAGGGTTGAACAAGTCGGCGAAATGTGACGCCGCATAGGTCCATCCGGGCGCCGGGCCCCCCAGCGAAATCTGCGCTCCGCCGTCCGACACGGAAAGTTGACCGGCCCGCGCGACGGCCTGCACGTAGTCGGACGCCGCCTGCGCAATTGCGGCGATCGCCGCCGCGGCAGTCGCGCCGCGCCGGATCACGAGGCGGGCCGGCAACCCGGGGGACGCCTGCTGCGGGTCGAGCGCCACTCCGCTTGAGAACGCGGATGACGACGACGGCACGCCGGAAGGAGCAGCCGTGGCGTCTCGATCGACCCTGCGGAATGAGATGTGAATTCGGCGATCGGATTGGAGCGCCGCATACCCGAGCCAGGTAGCTCCGTCGTTGCTTTCGGCGACCACCGGCATTGGCGGACTGTCAGCGGTGACGATGACAGCCGTCACAAGCCGCGCTGGGATCCGGTCGCCGACCTTAACAGCTCTGGAATCGGGCGTCGCGCGCGGTCCGGCGGACGAGGCCGAGCGCGGCTCCGGCGGTAGCGCTGTATCCGCCGCAGCGCCGCGAGCATATACGATGGGAGAGCGCGGCGCGGCTGCGTCGCTTTGATCAGAGCCGGCCGCCCGCGCCTGCGGCCTGCTGAACACGATCGAGGGCGGCAATGCCGTACCGGTGAGCCCGAAACCAGCGTACCCTGGAAGTGGCAGCGCCGGAACCGGTGGCAGTTGCGGGATCGAACGGGTTGCCGGTGGCTCCGTGACGGCGGCCGAGACAGTGTGCCCGGGCGAACTCGGTGGCCGTCGCAAGTTCTCGCCGGCAACTATGTGATCGAAGCTAGCCAGTGGATACGGAATCGTCGTTCGCTCGCTTCGCGCCGTCGGGCCGACTGACCGCGCGGCGCGGACCGGAACGCGTACAGCCGGAGCATCAGTTGGCCGGCGGAGCAACGAGGAGATCCCTCCCGCCGCGAGCATCACGGCCGCGAGTACGAGGGGTACCACCGCTGCGACTCGGCGTTTGGCCAAGATCCGATCGCCCGCGTCGCTCTCGTACTCACCCCATCCGAGCAGGGCACGCCGTAGCGCGTTGCGGCGATGACGACGGTGCACCATCCGCTCGCTGTCGAGGCGCACATCGGAACCGGAAAGGTGGTCGAGGATCTCTGAATATAGAGCGGGCGACTCTTCGGCGAGACGGGCCAAAACTCGCGGCACCGCAGCGGGCGAGAGGTCGATATCGTCGCCCAGCAGGGCGCGAATACGGGCGGCGGATTCCGAGCCGAGCGTAATTTCCATGTCGTGCCCTTCCGTAAAATAGATGTGTCGACGTTTCGATGTGTGAGTATCACTATAAAACGGCGGGCGTGTTCGTCAAGAGGCGAACGCCTGCTCCGGAACGAACGGGGAGTGTGCGATGCCTTCCCCCCTTGATAATGGTCGACGCCTCGATCCCGACTCGCTCCGCCGCAGCGCTGACGCCGCAAGCCTCGGGTTCAAGACCACCGCGGAACTGCAGTCCGACGTGGGCATACGCCTCGTCGGTCAGCCGCGCGCGGTGCAGGCGTTGGACTTCGGCCTCCGCGTCGACCAGCCGGGTTACAACATCTTCATCAGCGGACCCGCGGGAACGGGGCGGATGACCTACGCCCGCACGGCGGTCGACGAGGCCGCGAAGAAGGGCCGCGTCCCGCCGGATTGGTGCTATGTCCGCAATTTCGCCTCGCCGAGCCAGCCGATCGCGATTCTGCTGCCGCCCGGAATCGGCCGGAAGTTCCAGCTCGACGTACGGGAGCTGCTCGTCGAGATCCGCGAAGGCCTCCGCCAGGCGTTCGCCAGCGAGGCGTACGAGCGCCGGCGCGCGGACGTCGTGAAAGGCTACGAGCAGCGCGTCGGCCAGATCTGGGAAGGCCTGGAAACGCAAGCGCGCAGCAAAGGCTTGATGCTGCAGCGCACACCGACAGGCATCGCGACCGTTCCGATCGACCTGCAGGGGAAGCCGGTGCCGGAAGAGGTCTTCAACCAGCTGCCCGAGGCCGACCGCACGAAGCTGCAGCAGCGCACGACGGAGCTCAGCGATTCGGTGACCGAAGCCCTCCGGCAGGTGCGCGCGCTCGAGCGCGAGGGCCGCGACGCCTTGCGCGATCTCGAGCGGCAGACGGCGCAGTATATGATCGACGCGCCGACCCAGCGGCTGCGCGAACAATACGCGGACAACCTGCGGGTCCTCGCGTTCCTCGACGCGGCCAAGCAGGACATCCTCGACCACCTCTCCGAGATCACGCAGACCGGCGAAGACGAGGGCCAGCGGCCGCCGGTCGAGATGCCGGGCGTGCCGCGGCGGGACCCGTTCGCCCGCTACCAGGTGAACCTCTTAGTGGACCACGCGGACACCAAGGGCGCGCCGGTGATCGTCGAGACGAACCCGACCTACTACAATCTCGTCGGCCGGGCCGAGCTGCGCGTCGAGTTCGGCGCGCTCGTCACGGACCTCAGCATGATCAAACCCGGGGCGCTGCACCTCGCGAACGGCGGCTACCTCATCCTGCACGTCCGCGACGTACTGACGAGCCCCTTCGCCTACGAGGGGCTCAAGCGGGCGCTGCGCGGCGGCGAGGTCCGGATCGAGTCGCTCGGGGAGGCGGCCGGCGCTCTGCCGACGGCGACGCTCAGACCAGACCCGATCCCCCTCAACTTAAAGGTCATCCTCATCGGTACCCCCGACCTCTATCACGCGCTCTACGCGCTCGACGAGGACTTCGACCAGCTGTTCAAGATCCGCGCCGACTTCGATGACGTCGTTGAGCGCACGCCAGAGACGATGCGCGAGTACGCCAGGACGATCGCAAGCATCGCCCGGCGGTGCGGGGTCTGCGAATTCGACGCCCAGGCGGTGGCCGAGGTTATCGACCACGGCACCCGCGTCGCCGGCGAGCAGGGGAAGCTCAGCACCCGCTTCAATGAGGTCACCGAGGTTGTCTTCGAGGCGGCGGCCTGGGCCAAGCAGGCCGGCCGGGACGTCGTGGCGCGCGCGGACGTGCAGCGCGCCGTCGAGCAGAAGGCACTGCGGAGCAACCTGATCGAGGAGAAGATCCGCGAGGCGATCGAGAACGGCCAGATCCTCGTCGACACGGACGGTGCGGTGGCGGGCCAGATCAACGGACTCGCCGTCCTCCAGCTGGGCGACTACACGTTCGGTCAGCCGAGCCGGATCACCGCCCGTGTGTACGTCGGCTCGCGGGGCGTCGTCAACATCGAGCGGGAGACGCAGATGTCCGGCCAGGTCCACAGCAAGGGCGTCTACATCCTCTCGTCCTTTTTCGCGAGCCGCTTCGCGCAGCAGGCGCCGCTCAGCCTGTCCGCCTCGCTGACCTTCGAGCAGTTGTACTCCGGCGTGGACGGCGACAGCGCGAGCTCCACGGAACTGTACGCGCTGCTGAGCGAGCTGTCTGCCGCCCCGATCAGCCAGGGGATCGCGACGACCGGTTCCGTGAACCAGCGCGGCGAGATCCAGCCGATCGGCGGCGTCAACGAGAAGATCGAGGGTTTCTACCTGACGTGCAAAGCGCGCGGCCTGACCGGCCGTCAGGGCGTCATCATCCCGCACCAGAACGTCCGCAACCTGATGCTGCGCGCCGAAGTCGTGAACGCGGTGCGCGAGGGCCGATTCCACGTCTGGACCGTGCGGACGATCGACGAAGGGATCGAGATTCTGACCGGCGTTCGCGCCGGGACCCCGGACACGGACGGCGTCTACCCGTCCGACACAATCAACGGTAGGGTGCAGTGCCGGCTCGCCGATCTCGCGCAGCGGCTTCAGAAGTTCGGGGACCGCCGCGATGTCCGCGAGACGATCATCATGCAGGGCGGGCCCGCGGCACCCCCGCCGCCGGGACCACCGCCCGGGCCGCCCGA
>DATEGA010000134.1:0-8285 GCA_035280345.1 bacterium
GTTGGTGGTCGCGATGACGACCCGGCTGCCCGAGACGTCGGCGCGCGCGAAGGCGGCCGGACTGTTGCCGAACTCAAACCCCGCCGGGGGGAGGCCCCCCTCTTCCCCGGCGGTGCGGACCCGCATCTTGCTCTCTGCCGCGCAGCGGCGGGCGGCTTCCACGGTTGGCGCTACGAGCACCTCGGCGCAACCACGTTCGAAGAGGGTGAGAATCGACGTCGTGGCGCGCAGCACGTCGACCACGACGGCGACGCGCCGGCGCATGTCACCCGCTTCCTGCGGCAGGAACGCGACGTGGATCTCCACTCAGAACTTCCGGACGTAGGGCGCCGAGGAGATCACGCGCGCGAGTTTCGCGTGCATGTCCTCCGCCACGGCCTGCGCGGTCGATTGCGCGAACGCAGCGTCCTGCGGAGTGACCTCGAAAAGCGGCATCTCCCCGCCCACGACATTCCACGTGCCCGCCGCCGCGACCGCGCGGACGTCGAACGGCTGGGGATCGCGGTTGAAGAACGCGTCGAGGCGTGCGGCAAGGGCGAGCGCGCGGTCGGCCGCGCTCTGTCCGTTGATCGTGGCGCCGAGCGTGACGATCGGCTGGCCGTCGACCCGGACGGTGACCGGGGCACCGCCCGCCGGCTGTGCCGGATCGAGCGCGATTTTAAGATATCCCTCAACCGGCCGGCGCACGATCGCGATGTGGCGGTTCTGCAGATCGGCGCGAATGTACTCGACCCGCTCCTGGGGCATCGGGTGGTCCTCGAGTCCCGTCACAGGCGTTCCGGTGAACCGGCTCTCCTGCGCCAGATGCTCCATCAGGGTCAGCATGGCAACGGGCAGGTAGCCGGTCTTGGTCAGGTAGGTGATACCGTTGAGATCGGCCTCGTGCTCCAGGTCGCGCTGGTAGTCGTTCATGACCGCCTGCAGCGAGATCTGGGTGCCGAGCAGCGGGGCCGGTGAGTGTGCGAGCACCGACACCGCCAGCGCCACCAACATGGCCGGCAGCATGTGTTTCTCGCGGTCGGCCTGGATGTAGTAGTGCCGGTGGTTGATGTGGGTCAGTTCGTGCGCGAGCACGGCGGCGAGTTCGTCGTCGGACCGCACGAACCGCATCATGCCCTCGGTGACATACACCCACCCGCCGGGAATCGAGACGGCGTTGATACCGGGGATGGCGACAATCTTGAAATGGTACGTGAGATCCTGCCGCTCTGCCACGCGGGCGACCGCGTCGCCGACACGCTGGAGACGTCCCAGTTGCGCCGGATCGTTGATGAGCCGGAATTGCGATTCGATGGACTTGGCGATCTGCGCGCCGAACTTGACTTCGTCCGCAGTCGACGGGAACGTCAGAGCGGCGGCGGA
Source organism: bacterium (assembly GCA_035280345.1). Lineage (GTDB taxonomy): Bacteria > Sysuimicrobiota > Sysuimicrobiia > Sysuimicrobiales > Segetimicrobiaceae > DASSJF01. The sequence continues at coordinate 1,363 of DATEGA010000134.1, forward strand.
CGGCGGTCCGCCGGGGAGGCCGAGCAGCACGGCCGCGGTCACCACCGCCAGTGCCGCCGCGACCCATCGTGTGCTGTCCCCGCGCCTGCTCATTCTGCCGGTCACCGCTCCTTTTCCGCCCACCGTTCGGCGCTCCGTGATGGAGACCTCTCCCCGGAAGGGGAAACGCCGAAGGTGCGGCCGACGTTCCGTTCGAGGGCTGCTTCGAGCGCCGCGGGTGTGATGCCGCGCAGATCGGCGACGGCGCGCGCCGTGTACTGGACGAAAGCGGGCTCGCATCGACGGCCGCGCATCGGCGCCGGACTGAGATACGGCGCGTCGGTCTCGAGGAGCAGGCGGTCCTCGGGCAGCAGTCGCGCCACGTCGCGCAGGCTGCCGGCGCTCCGAAACGTCACCGGTCCCGCGAGCGAGATCATCCACCCTCTGCCGGCGCAGCGCACCGCCATTTCCGGAGTCCCCGAAAAACAATGAAGAACCACCTTCGATGCGCCTTCCTCTACTAGTATCCGCTCGACGTCGTCGTGCGCCCCACGATCGTGCACGATGACCGGGAGATCAAGGCGGCGGGCCAAGCGCACCTGCGCTCGAAAGGCCTCGGCCTGCGCCGGTTTGGTCGCAGCGCTGCGCACATAGTCGAGGCCGATCTCACCGATCGCCACGACGGCCTCATCACGGGCGAGGCGCTCGAGCGCGTCGAGGGCGGCCGCGTCCGCCGCGGCGGCATGTTCAGGATAGATACCGGCGGCCGCACGCACCGAAGCATACCGGCGCGCGAGCTCGAGCACGCGCTCCGCGCCCGCGATGGTAGTGGCCGCGGAGATCATCAGTCCCACGCCGACCGCCGCTGCGCGCGCGACGACGTTGTCGCGATCGGAGTCGAACTCCGCCGCGTCGAGATGCAGATGGGTGTCGATCCACATGTTACGGCCGGCCGCGCGGGCTCAGCGGGACCGGGATAACCGCCCGCCGCGATCCGGCCGGAACGGCGTCAGATCGAGGCTCGACTGTCCGGTCGTTATCAGTTCGGCGACGAGGCGGCCGCCCAGTGGGCCCTGCGTGAAGCCCTGCCCGCCGAATCCGCCGGCGACATAGTATCCCTCGAGGCCCGGCACCGCCCCGAGCGACGGCCGGCCGTCGGGCGAGATTGGCCGGATACCGGCCCACGCCCCTACGATCGGCATCCCGCGCGTGGCGGGGATCCGCCGCTCCGTCCGAGAGAGCGCGTCGTCGAGATAGCCCCACTCGACGGCCGCATCCAGCGTCTCCCCCGGCGGCTGGCCGCAGACCATGATGAGGCCTTCGGCCCGGGTCTTGCAGTAGAAGTCGCCTTCCTCTTCCATAATAAACGGCGAGTCTGGGGGCACTTCGGCCGGCGGCTGTAGCACGAATACCTGGCGCTTCCGCGGCGAGACCGGCAGACGCACCCCGTTCAGTTCCCCGAGATCGCGGGCCCAGGCGCCGGCGGCGTTGATCACCCGGCCGGCCGCCACACCGCCGTCTTGGGTCACGACCCGCCGAACTCTGTTGCCATCGGTCTCGATGTCGACGACGCGGCACCCCTCATTGATGAGGACCCCACGGCTCCTGACGGCATCCGCCAGGCGCTGAACCGTGGCGAGCGGCGTGGCCCATTGGTCGTTCGTCGTGTGGGTCCCAAGGGCCACGTCGTCGGCCGCAAGATACGGAAACTCTCGGCGCAGTTCGTCCGGGTCAAGCGCGTCGACGACGATGCCGTACTGTGCGTGAAATGCGATCCGGTCGCGCGCGGCCTGCACGTCGCCGGGCGACCGCCACAGCAGCAGCGAGCCCGTCGCGCGCAGGTCCGTCCCGATCTCTTCCTGGAGGCGGCGGTGGACGCCGAGGGCTTCCAGTTGGAAGCGCAAGCCGGCCTCCGTGCCGCTTTGGACCACCATCGCCCCGGCGGCCCGGCCGGTCGCGCCTGAACCAACTGTTCCCTGCTCGAGGACAACAACGTCGCCCACGCCCGCCTCGGCGAGAAAATAGGCGGCGGAAATACCAACGATCCCGCCGCCGATGACGACCACGTCTGCGGTGCCGTTCATGCGTTGCGGCTTCTTCGCGGCCGGGCGGAGCCCTACCCCCGCCCGGCCATATGAGCGCTCACCGTGTAGCGCGCGGCAACACGCTCACACCGCCGAGCGGCCGAGGTGCCGGCCGCCGGTGCAGCGCGGGCGGCGATCCCGGTGAGGTCGACGCGACCACCGGCACCAAAACGACCGGCGCCGGTACCCGCGGCCGCAGGGCAAACGGCGGTTCACCCGGGAATCCGAGCAGCGCGCGTACGGCAGGATCGAAGTATCGCGACTGCCGGAGAACCATCGGCGGACGATGGCCCGTCAATGCGAGGACGGTCCCATCGGGCAGCCGCGCGATGTCGTCCGGCGTCGCGAGTGGCCGGATGTGGGGGTGCACGGTCGCCCGCGTGCCGCCCGCCCCGGTCGTGCGTGAGATGGCCGGGACAGTCGTCTCGCCGAGCCACGCGCTCACGGTGCGCGCGGTCTCGAGATCGCCGGCGCGAAAGATCAATTTCGTCTCGGTGTTGGCCACGAGCGTCCGGGCGTCCCGCGCCCCGTAGACCTCTTCGATCTGACTCAGCACCTGCGCACCGAGCACCACGCTCACACCGCGCTCGCGCAGCGTCGGCAGCCGGTCGCTCAAGCCGGCCAGATACCCGAACCGGCGGAACTCATCGAGAAAGATGCGGACGGGGCACCACCGTTCACTGCGGTCGGCCTGCTCGATCAGCGTGTCCAACAGGTCCGCGACCAACCAGGCGACCAACGGCTGCAGCCGGGAGGCGTCGGCCTCGGGCAGCAGGATATAGAGGGCCGTCGGCGTCCGGCCGATCTCGCCCAGATCCCAATGACCGGCGGTGGCCTCGTCGACGGCAGGGTCGGCCCACGGCGACAGCCGCTGCAGCAGCCCCGTGATCGCCGCCTCCCGCACGCGCCGCTCGCGCGCCGTGAAGACGCCGGCGCGCTCCCGTACTTCCGGCACCGGACTTCCCGTCAGCGCCGCCCGCACGGCGCCGGCGCCGCCGAGGAGCAGACGGTACACGGCCCCTGCCGTATGGCGCGGATTGCACTCCGAGTTCGTCCTGGCCTCATGGTCATCTCCGGGCGCCGTTCACCGTCGATGAAGCGCTCGACCCTGTACCATCGCGGGCAACGGGAGCCGTTTCCTCGCGCGTCGCGGGCTTCTGTGGGTGACCCTGGAGCGTCGGCCTGATGCCGCGGACCTGTACAGTTTGCGGCCACGCAGCGCGGGCGGAAATCGACCAAGCGCTTGTCGCCGGCGAGGCATTTCGCGACATAGCGCGACGGTGTCGCGTTTCCAAGGACGCGATTTCGCGACACAAGGCCCACCTGCCGGCTCACGTGGCGAAGGCTGCCGAAGCTCAAACCGTCGCCCAGGCGGACAGCCTCCTGGCGAGTGTGCAGCGCCTACGGGAGCGGCTTGAGGCCGCGCTTGAGAAGGCGGAAGCGGCTCGAGACGTTGCCGCCCTCGCCCGCGAAGCCCGGGAGACGGCGCGCTTGTTGCTCGAGGTCGAAGGGCGGTTGCGCCAGGGTGCCCACGTCCAGGTGGCCGTGGCGCTTGTGCAGTCGTCCGAGTGGGCCTCGCTCCGTACCCGGATCCTCCGAGCCATCGAGCTGTACCCAGATGCCAAGCAGGCCGTTATCGCGGCGATCAGCGAGGTGAACCCAAACGGGCACGGTCCCCGCAGCTGATCGTTGCGCAATTCGGCCCGGGTGCTGCGCCTGGCGTTCAGCGCGTGCGCCGCCGCCAAAACCTTCACAGCCCACAAATTCTCAGGCCAACCAACGCACCAATCATCTTGAGGGGGGCTCTATAGTGTCCGGTATACCAAATTCCGCACCCGAAGCAGATCGAATGCTCAATGCGGAGATCGCGGCATCCGTGCGTCGGCTCCGGGAAATACTGAACAGTCCGGCCGTCGCGGCATCGCTGCCGCCGATCGCCCTTTGCACTACTATGCCGCCGCGCTGTGAGCGCATTGTTTACGGCAGATCACAGGACGGTTCGAAATGAGCCGCGCCGACCGCGTTCGAGCCGCGCACCGCAAGGAAATCACCCTCGGCGAGGGTGACAGCGTCCGCTCGTACGTCATTCGCAAGGTCACCAACCGCGACTACCTCGAGGAAGGCGTGCTCAACATTCTCCTCGACACCACGAAGGAACCCGACGACCGCCAAGCCGCCATTCGGACCTTCTACCAGCAGCACACGTCCAGCCTCGTCACCATCGAAGACAATCTGCTCCGAAAGGCCGTCGTGGATCCCCCGATCACCGACGACGGCGCCGGCGACAGCATCACACTGGCTGACCTTGGGGACGACCGCCTCGCGCTGCTCGATGCGATCGCGGAGTTCTCCGGCTTCGGGCCATCGGCGGCGGCCGAGACCAAAAAAAGCGAAGATGCGGACCTGGTTGGAGCAGTACGGGCTGCTGATGGGGGCCCTGTGTGAGTTCTACGGAAAGACGCCCGACGAGCTGCTCGCCATGAACCTGGAGGACTTCACTTTGGCGTTCAACTGCTTTGTCATGCTGAATCAGGCGCGCGCTGACACACACCAACACGACCGCGACGCGGCGGCGGCGAGGCAGGCCCTCGCCAGTCTGGGATAGCGAGCGGCCTCAGGAGCCCATGATGACGCACGCAGAGATGGAGCGGCCACATGGCTGACAACAACATTTTGGAAGTCATCCTCCGGGTGGTCACGCAAAACACGGACGCCATCGGGCAGCTGCGGCAGCAGTTGAACGAGGTGGGGACGTCGGCACGAACGACGTCGTCCCACATGGGCGCGCTCGGGAGCGAGATCAGCACCTTCGAGAGCGTCCTCAATCGCAGTATCCTCCGCTTCATTTCCTGGGATCTCGTCATTCGCGGCGTGCAGGAAGGGTTCCGCCGGCTCGACGAGGTCGTGCGCTCGAGCATCGGGGCCGTCGATGAGATGCACAACCAGGCGGTCGCGCTCGCCGGCATCCTGACAGACCTGTCCCGGGTGAAAGGCCCGGAAACGTGGGGGCAAAACTTCGCCTACGCCACCCAAGAGCTGGACCGGTTGCGCGAGAAGGCCGCCGAGGTCGGCGTCACCTGGCGGACGATGGAGATGGTCTCGCGGTCGTTCGCCGACGTGGGGATCGCGCCGCAGAACGACGCCCAGCTCGAGGCGATGGTGAACATCGCGAAGCAGGCGCAATTCATCGCCGTCACCTACCGTGAGCAGATCGGCTCCGTGATGCAGATTAAAGAGCTGATCAACGGACAGGTCAGTTCGACCAACCAGCTCGCCACGGTGCTCCGCACGAACCTGGGGCTCACGGAGCAGCAGTTCAAGCAGTGGGTGGCGATCGAAGCGCGGGATCCTGGAAAGTTCCTGCTGGACATCAATCGGTACCTCGGGATTACCAAAGAACAATCCGACGAGGTCAGCCGGTCGCTCAAGGTCCAGGGTGAGCTGTTCCAGGACAATGTCAACTACGTGCAGCGGATGGCGGCCGCCGGCGGGTGGGCGCAGGTGACGAGCGCCGTCTCCGAGCTCAACCACTGGATCCGGCAGAACGCCACCGATCTCGCGACCGCCCTCAAGCCCGGATTCGATCAGGTGGGCGTGGCCGCGCAGCGCTTCATGGCGTTCCTCACCGACCACAAACAGGAAGTCCTCGACGCGCTGGCCGCCATTGCCAATACCATCGGCACGATCGCCACGGCAATCGAGGGGGCCTTCGAGGCAGCCGTGAAGTTCGAGAACGCGCTCCATCGCGGCGCGCAAGGGCAAGAGGACGCGTTCCTCGGCACGAATGTCGCAGGGGCGATGCGGGCCGGACAGGACCTGAGTACGGCACAGGGGCGCTGGTCAGCGGCCGGTGTCGACCCCACCAATCCACTCACCTGGCCGGGGCACGTGGACTGGACCGTGCCGCCGCGGCCGGCTGGTGGCGTTGCGGACACCTCGAAGTTCGGCATGGGATTCTCTGCGCCCGGAGGGGGATTCCCGCAACATGCCCAGACCCGCGCCGTCGACCTGAGCGGCGGCCGCGGTGGCGGTGGCTCCGCGTTCGAAACGGCCCAGTCGAACATCGAGCGGCAGGCTGCTCACGAGCGGGCGATGGCGGAAGCGATCGACGACCGGGCCCAGCGCGAAGCCCGCATCGCGCAGATTCTGCGTGAGGAATCCGCCGCCTTCGCGGATCTCGCCCGGCACGCGGACACGGCCGCCCATGCCGCGGAAGCGCGCCGGCGGGCGGAGGAGCTGGGCGTCCAAGCCGCCGTGGCCCGGCGGCAGGCTGCCCAGGAGGCGATCGCGGAACAAGTGCAAACCTCCCGCGAGTTCATCACGAACCAGCAGGCCCTCGGCCAGATGTCCACGCAGGGCGCGATCGACGCCCACGAGCGGGTGCTGGCCCGGCTCCAGGGCCAGGCAGCCGCCGGCGGCCCCGGCGCCTCTCAGGCCGCCAAAGACGCCGAGCAGGAAGAGGTGACGCTCCGGCAGCTGCATCAGAAAGCGTTCGAGGAGCGGATCCAGGACAGCGAGACGTTCATCGCCCGCGAGGTCGAGATTCACGGCATCGGAATCGCCGAGCAGATCGCGGACTGGCAGCGCCTCTTGACCTGGATCCAGACTCAGCACGGTCCGGGCGTCGAAGCGGCGGTCCGCCAGACGATGGACCGGATCGTCCAGCTGAACCGCCAAGCGGTCGACCAACAGCTGGCCGACGACAAGCGCCGGTTCGACCAACAGCGCGACGCCCTCACGATGCAGTCCCAACTGGCGGGGCTCGCGTCCCAGGCCGCGCGCCTCACGGCCGGCCTGCCGCTCGGGCCCCAAATCGCGGCCGGTCCGGGTGGACTTCCCGGCCCACGGGGTGGGCAGGTG
>DATEGA010000135.1:0-3414 GCA_035280345.1 bacterium
GGCCCGGAGGCGCCGGCGCACCTCCACGCGCAGCTCCTCCACCCGCTCATCGGAGAGCATCCACGCGATCGGCACGTCCACAAACGCGGGGTCCGCGACGTTGGCGTACGCGTCCATGCGCGCGAGCCGGATCGCCTCCGCCGTGACCGCGAGGTAATCCGGTCCCAGCGGATCGAGCTCGCTAAAGTCCCAGGCCTCGAGGATCCGCAGCGTCTGGAGCACCTGGACCGCGCTGCTCGGCGGCGGCGTGGTACGGATCTCATAACCGCGGTAGCGCGCCACCACCGGCGGCTCCCAGCGCAGGACGCCCGGATAGGTCCGCAGATCGTCCTTCGTAATGATGCCGCCCTGCACCGCGAGGTAGCCGGCAACCGTGTCGGCGAGCCGTCCTTCGTAGAATGTTTGCCAACCTTCGGTCGCGATCGTTCGGAGGGTGGCGGCCAGCCCGCCTTGCCGGAGCAGCTCGCCGGGCAGATATGGCCGCCCGTGGTTCAGGTACGTCCGGGCCGCATCCGGGAACGGCAGCAGCCGCGGCAGCACCGCGGCCGTCCGCGCGTGGTCGAACGCCGTCACCGGCGTCCCGCGCTCGGCGAGCTCGATCGCGGGCTCGAGGACCTGGCTGAGCGGCAGGCTCCCGTAGTCGGCGAGCAGACGCGCCCACCCCGCGAGGTTGCCGGGTACCATGGGCGCGAGCGGCCCGAGGTCCTGCGTCTCCACGGTGAAGAGATCCGGCCGCGCGTCTTTCGGGCTGCGGCCCATGAAGTTGAGCGTGCGCGTCTCACCGCCGGGCAAGGACAGCACGGCCAAACCGATGCCGCCGACGCTCGAGAAGTATGGCTCCACGACGGTGATCGCCGCGGCTGTGGCGACGGCGGCGTCGACGGCGTTGCCGCCGGCCGCGAACATCCTCAGACCGGCCTGCGTCGCCAGCGGATTCGCCGATGCGACCATTCCGCGCCGTCCCGCCGCCTGGGGCCGCACTCCGAATTCGGACGCGCCGCACTCGTAGGTCAAAGCGCACCTCCAGAAAAACGTCGAGCCGGACGCACGTCACGGTGCGCCGGGACGCGAACGCGCTTCTACGCCATGGTGGTGATTCCTGGGCATAAGGACAGCAGCAGGGCGTCGCCGCCGGATGACGGCGCGCGGTCCATCGCCCGGCAAGTCACGTTAAGTCGCGTATTACGGGTACCAGATGCGTAACGCCCATTAGATGTATGGCGCATATTATAGGAAGGGACGCGCTCGTCCACGTGCAAAGTAACGGAGTTGTGTAGTTTGACATGGCGGGGCGAGTCCGTCCATAATGAAGCGGTTGTGTACCGTAAGCACACCGCATATCGCCCGGCCTCGGCGGAGGAGTTGATGGGATGGCTCTGACGCTGATTGTGGCCAATCTCCGGTCCGGCGGCGGACGCGCGCGCGACGCGCTGCCGCTCGTCACGAACGCGCTTCGGCGCGCCGGCCGCGAGTACGACCTGATTGTGACCCCAAACGCCGATTCCACGGCATCGCTGCTCGCCGGCGCCCTGCGCTCGGACGACAGCGACGTGGACCAAGTTGTGGCGCTCGGCGGAGACGGGACAATCAACGGCGCCGTGAACGGCCTCGTCTCGAGCGGGGCGGACGTCCCGCTTGGAATCGTCGCGTGCGGCACGGGCAACGAAACGGTGCGCTCGCTCGGCCTCCCGAAGAACCCGCGCACCGCGGTCCAGACCCTGCTCCGCGGGCGCGTGTGCCCGATCGACGTGGGCGTCGTGAACGGGAGATATTTCCTCAACACGTTCGGCCTCGGCGCGGACGTCGAAGTCGTGAAAATGACGAACACGCTGCGGTCCCGCTACCGCTTCGCCCGCAACCGCTCCGTGTACTACGTCGCGGCGCTCATGCTGTTGTCGTCCGGCTTTGAGCCGTTCGCGGTGGACGTCGAGGCCGGCGCGCGTTCGTTCAGCGGGCGCGCCCTCATGATCGCGGTCGCGAACGGCCGCATCTACGGCGAACGGCTGCTCGCGCTGCCCTCGCCGAGCCTGACCGACGGGCTCCTCGACGTGTACCTGCTGCAAGAACTCGCGACGCGGCGGTTCCGCAAAACCGCCCGCCTCCTCCGGCGCCTGCCTGTACCGGAACTCAGCGTGCAGCGCTGCTCGAAGGTGACGATCCAGCTCGACCAGCGCCGCGAGGCACAGGTCGACGGCAGCCTGGCGGGTGCGGCAAGTACCTTCAACCTGTCGCTCTTACCGGCGCGCCTTTCTGTGATCCACCCCGCCCCGCCCGCGCTCGTCGCCACTCCAGTCCTGACCACCGTGCCGGCGGGCAGCCTGGCAGGACGCGCGTAGGGTTCGGATGCGGCTCGCAATCCTGTCCTGCAATTATGGCGGGGGACACAAGCGCGTGGCGGAGACCGTCGCCGCCGAGTGGGAGAGCCAAACGGGCGGCCATGCGGAGATCGTCGACTACTTCGCCCGTTTCGTCCATCCGGTCTTCGACGCGCTCACGAAGTTTTCGTACATTCAAAGCGTCCGGCACGCGCCGGGCCTGTACGGCCTGTTCTACAAGCTCACCGGCGACATCAAGTCCGATTCGGTCACTCAGCGGTTCATCAACCGCATGGGGATGGACCGGCTCGAGCGCTACCTGACGGAGACGCAGCCGGACGCCGTCTGCTGCGTGCACTGCACGCCGGCGGGTACGATGTCCGACCTGCGACTCGCCGGGCGCACGGCGATCCCGTCCCTCACCGTGATCACGGACTACGTGACCCACAGCCAGTGGATCCATCCCGCGATCGACCGCTACTGCGTGCCGAACGACAACGTCCGCGATGGACTGCTGTCGCGCCGGATTCCTGAATCGCGGATCGTCGTCTCAGGCTTGCCGGTGGAGCGGAAGTTTCGCCGGCCGCTCGACCGCGACGCGCTGCGGCAGCAGTACGGCCTCAAACCGGACGTGCCGGTGGTGCTTGTGATGGCCGGCGCCTACGCGATGCTCGGCGGCGTTCCCGATGTCACCCAGGCGCTCGCGGAGTTCGCGCGGCCGATTCAGGTGATGGTCGTCTGCGGTTACGACCGGCGCCTCGAAGAACAGGTGCGGGTCCGCGCGGCGCGGTCGCCGCATCCGTTCCACGTTGTCGGCTATGTCGACACGGTCGAAGAATTGATGACCGTGAGCGATGTCCTCGTCACCAAGGCGGGCGGCGTCACGGTCAGCGAGTCGCTCGTCAAACGACTGCCGATGCTGATCTACCGGCCGATCCCCGGCCAGGAGGAGGGCAATACCCACTTCCTGCTGCAGCACGGCGCCGCGCTGACGCCGCGTACGCCCGCGCAGCTCGTCGAAAGCCTGGAAGGACTGCTCGGCAACCCGAGCCGGCTCGCGGCGATGGCCGCCGCCGCCGGCGCCCTCGGCCGGCCCGAC
>DATEGA010000136.1:0-16949 GCA_035280345.1 bacterium
GCCCTTCGCGCCGAGCGGGTTATACGGCGACAGCGTTTCCACAAACACCCCGTGCACCGGCGGCGTGTTGGCCGCCCGCGGCATCGCGTATTCTCCAAAGGTCGTGGTCAGCGGCTGCCCCGTCTCGTCGAACACCGCCTCCTCGAGGAACACCTCGCCGATGCCCTGCGCGACGGCGCCGATGACCTGCGCCTCGGCAAGGAACGGGTTGACGATCCGCCCCCCGTCGTCGACCGCGACCAGCGAGAGGATGCGCACCGCGCCCGTCTCCGCCTCGACCTCGACCGCGGCGACGTAAGCGCCCGAGGGGAACACCGGGCTCGGCAGCGCGAACGTCGCCGACGCGTCGAGCCCCAACTCCATGTCGCGCGGCAGACGCCCGGGCTGGTACGCGGCGGCCGCCACATCGGCGAAGGAGACGCCCCGCGCGGCCGCGCCGCGAACGACATACCGGTCCCCGTCGCGGACGAGATCGGTCGGCGCGGCCTCGAGCAGGTGCGCCGCGATCCGGGCGGCCTTCTCCTCGATCTTCTTCGCGGCGACCCAGAGCGCCGAGCCGCCGCACGTGATCGACCGGCTGCCAAACGTCCCCACGCCGCGCGGCACCACCGCGGAATCCCCGTGCTCGACCGTGATCTGCTCGGGCGACACGCCGAGCGCGTCCGCGGCGATCTGGGCGAAGGTCGTCTCGTGCCCCTGGCCGTGTGGCGTCGAACCCATCCGCGCGACGACGCGGCCGTCGGGCGAGACGCTGAGCGCGGCGGCCTCCCACAGCCCTGTCCCGGCGCGCTCGACGTAGGCTGCGATGCCGATGCCGAGGAGGCGCCCCTCGGCGCGCGCGCGCGCCCGTTCCGTTCGCCACTTCTCGTAGCCGATCGCCTCCAGCCCCCGGTCCAGGCAGAGCGCGTACTGGCCGGAGTCGTACACCCACCCCAGCGGCGTCCGGTAGGGGAACCGGTCAGGCGCGATAAAGTTGCGCCGGCGAATCTCGACGGGATCGAGCCCCGTGGCCCGCGCGGCGAGATCTACGAGCCGTTCCATCATATAAACCGCTTCGGGACGGCCGGCACCGCGGTACGGTCCGGTAGGCGGCTTCGTCGTTGCCACCCCGATCAGCTCGACGTCGGCGGCCGGCGTGGTGTAGGTGTTGATGATGAGGATCGCCGCGGTGAGCGGCACGGTCGTTGTCGCCGGGTACATGTACGCGCCGAGATCGGCCAGGATGCGCGCGCGGAGCGCGAGAAACCGGCCGTCTTTGTCCACGGCCAACTCCGTGTCCGCGTCGATACCGCGCGCCTGATAGTTCGAGAGGAAGTTTTCGCGGCGCGTCTCCATCCACTTGACCGGCCGGCGCAGGTCCATCGCGAGCAAGGCGGCAACGGCCACCTCCGGCGCGGGACTGCCCTTGACGCCGAACCCGCCGCCGACCTCCGGCACGATGACACGCAGCCGGTCGTCCGGCCGGCGTAGAATTCGGCTGAGCTGGGCGAGCGGCCGGTGCGGGTCCTGCGTCGAGCACCAGACCGTGAGCACGTCGGTTCCCGGATCGTAGGCCGCGGCCCCACCCCGCGGCTCCATCGGCGCCCCGACCATCCGCGGGATCTCGAAGTGGGCGCGCACCACGTGTGCGGCCGACCCCATCGCCCCCTCGACATCGCCCTGTGTGCGGCGCCACCGCATCAGCGCGTTATCGGGCGCCGACGCGTGCAGCGCGACCGGGCCGCCGAGCGCGGCGCGTACGTCGGTCACGGCGGGCAGATCGTCGTACTCGACCGCCACCAGCGCCGCCGCATCCAGCGCCGCCTCGGGCGTCTCCGCGGCCACGGCTGCGACAGGCTCCCCGGCGTAGCGGACCGCGTCGACGGCGAGGATCCGCAGCGGCGCGGGCGTGACCTTCGCGCCCTCCCCCACATTAATCGGGAATGGGTCCGTCCGCCCGGCCACGTCCGCGCCGGTCAGGACCGTCAGCACGCCCGGCGCGCGCCGCGCGGCGTCGGTGGAGATGCGGCGGATGCGCGCGTGGGCGACCGGACTGCGCACAACGGCGAGGTGCGCGGCCCCCGGCAGCGGAAGGTCGTCGACGTAGCGGGCGAGCCCGCGGATCGGCCGCAGCGTTTCATGCGGGCGCACGCTCTTGCCGATCCAGGACGTCGCGCCTCCGACCGGCGCGACCGCCGAGTGATCGTCGGTCACCGGGGACCTCCCTCGCTTGCGGGTCGGCTACAGGCTTAGGCTACGGAACGGCGGCGGGTGAGTCCTTTTACAGGGCGGGCCGGACCGGAAACACCTGAAGTATCCAGGCGTTGAGGCGGTAGATCCAGTCGAACAGCAGCGCGGCGCCCATCACGACGAGGAACGCGCCCCCGGTGACCTCGATTGCGTGCGCGTAGCGGCCGATCGCCCGGAGCGCGCCGAACGCGCTCGTAAGCAGCGCCGCGGTCACGAGGAAGGGCAGGCCGAGACCGAGTGAGTATGCGAAGAGCAGCAGGGCGCCGTCGGCGGCGCGCGCCGTGGTCGCGGCCAGCGTCAGGATCGCGCCGAGCACCGGCCCGACGCACGGCGTCCACGCGAACCCAAAGGCCATTCCGACGAGGACGATCCCGGCCAGCCCCGCCGGGCGCGCGGAGAACGCGAAGCGGCGCTCCCGGGAGAGCCCGGGCACGCGCAGCACCCCCAGCATGACGAGGCCGAACAGAATCACGACCGCACCGCCGAGGCGCCCGAGCAGCTCCCGATTACCGAGAATGAACCCGCCGGCGAGCGACGCCGACGCCCCCAGGCCGGTGAATACGAGAGAGAATCCACAGACGAACAACAGCGTCGTCCCGACAACGCGCCAGACGCGCCGCCGCCGCTCCACGGCGTCGACTTCGAGCAGCGACACGCCCGACACGAACGACAGATAGCCCGGGATGAGCGGCACGACGCACGGCGAGAAGAAGCCGAGCACACCGGCCGCGAACGCGATCGCCAGCGAAAGATGCATCGACCTTCGCGCTACCCCCGGCCGGCGAGCCGGCGCACAATCGCCCCTAGTGACGCCAACGCGGCGCGCGCTTCTCGAGAAACGCCCGCATCCCCTCTTGTGCGTCCGGCGCGAGCGCGTTCTCCACCATCACCTTTTGCGCGACCGTGTAGGCCTCCGGCCGGTCCTTGCTGACCTGCTGGTAGAAGCCCCGCTTGCCGATCGCCAGGGTGTACGCGCTCGCCGCGATCACCTGCTGGGCGAGGGCCATCGTCTCTGCCTCGAGGTGTTCGGCGGGAACGATGCGGTTTACGAGATCGGCCCGCCGGGCTTCTTCAGCGCTGATCGGGGTCCCGGTGAGCAGCATCTCCATCGCCTTGCGCGGGCCGACCGCCCGCGCGACGGCGACACCCGGCGTCGTGCAGAACAGCCCGGTCTTCACGCCCGGCGTCGCGAACGTCGCGCCCTCGGAGGCGACTACGAGGTCGCAGGTCGCGACGAGCTGGCAGCCCGCGGCGGTCGCCAGCGCGTGCACCTGAGCGATCACGGGCTTGGGCAGTGTCCGGATCGTCTCCATCACCCCGGTGCAGACGTCGAACAGCGACGCGACGTCGGCCTCCGGCCGGCCGACGATCTCGCGCAGGTCATGGCCGGAGCTGAATACCGGGCCCGCCGCTCGGATGACGACCGCGCGGATCTGGTCGTCGGCGGCCGCCCGGTCCAGCGAGCGCTGCAGTTCCTGCAGCATCGCCCGCGAGAGCGCATTGCGGCGCTCCGGATGGTTGAGGGTGAGCACGGCGATGTTCTCCGTGACCTCATACAGGAGGAGGGGTTTCTGCTGCTGCTCGACCGGCGTACTCATCCTTATCACCTCTCCGGAAAGCTACACCACGGAGACTACAACGGATGCGCGAGGCCTTTCCTTCCACACTCATCCTGCCCACAAATATGACCGGCGGGCGCCTCCCCCCCAGAGACGTCCGCCGGTCACGCCAGGCCTCGTTTCCCCCCGTTACGAGGCCCGGCTGAACAGTGCTCTGCGTCGAGACAGGTAGCGGATGTTTGTGCGCCGGGCGGCGATTCGAAGGAACCCCACCAACCCGACCGAGAGCAGGGCGAACGGAACTCCATAGGCGATCGTCAGCATCATCACGCGGTCGGTACTCTCACCATCCTGGAGCTGAGTTTACTTGGCCCCGGCCGCAACGGTAATCGGGCGACCGCCCTATTGGACCGAAAAATCAGGTCCTCACCCGATGCGGGATAGTCCCCCGGGCGCGCAGCTACAAACGGACGGCGGCGACGCCGCAATTAAGATTCGGACCGATTACCCGTAGGTTTCCGGGGGAATGAAACGGTTAGAGGGTTCCTAAAGGCCCGACGGGGGTGGTGGCGGACTGGGCATACCGGTCCTCATGCTGGATTTCGCCGTAGGCATCCACGTCGCGATCGTACTGCTGCTGCTCAGCAAGTACGCCGAGACACGGTTGTCCTACGTCGTATGGTGGACGGCCGGAATGGCCGCATTGGCAACCCGGTCCGCCACCGAACTGGCCCTGCTCTCCAACGTGGTTCCGGCGCCGTTCGCTCTCGTCCCGAGTATTCTGATTCTGGCCGCGGCCGGTTGCTTTCTCACTGGCTCGGTGGCCCGCGACCCGAACGCGCCCGGCAACATCCTCTACGGGGCGGTTGGTTACGGCGGGCTCCTGGCCGCCGTGGCGGCGTTCTTCCTCTTCGGGGCGACGCGCGCCGATGTCGCCCGCGCGGTCGCCGGGATGGCCGCGGCGCTTGCCTTCCTCCTGGCGGGACGCAGTTATGACCAGGCCGAAGGCACTCCCGACGACGCCGCGGTCCGGATCATCTTCGTCGCCCTCGTCGCGATCGGCATCAACTTCGCCGGCTGGTCGGTCTTGCCGCGCGACAGCCTCGACGCGGGCATCTCGGAGCTGCTCGGCGCGCTGTGCGCGGCGATTTTCGGCGCCGGCGTGCAGCTACGGTCGTTGGAGCGGCAGCGCGCGCTCGAGGTAATGAGCGGGATCGGCGCTGCGCTGCACCAGGCCCGCCACGTCGGCGAGATGCTGACCGACGTCCTGCGCGCCACCGGCGAGATGGTGCAGGCCCACTCCGGCTGGGTCTTTCTAGAGCGCGGCGGGCGGTACGAAACCGCGGCCGCCTTCGGGCTCTCCGGCCCTCTGGCGCGCGACGGCGGCGCATCGCGCTACGGACAATCCGCGCCGCCCGGGTCGTGCCGCTGTCTCGACCTACTGCGGGCGGGCCGGCTGCCGGCGGAGGGCAGCGTCGTCGACTGCGACCGCTTCGCCGGCGCCCGGGGAATCCTCCGACACGCGAGCATCCCGCTCCGCAGCGCACGGGCGCGGGGTGTGCTGAACCTCGTGCTGCCGTCCGGGCGGCTGTTCACCCAGCGCGAACTGTCGCTGGCTTCCGCGATCGGCACGCAGGTCAGCTTCGCGATGGACAAAGCCCAGTTGCTCGACGAACTGCGCGACAAAGAAGCCGACCGCACCGGCCTGATCCGGCGCCTCTTGAGCGCGCAGGAAGACGAGCGGAAACGCATCGCCCGGGAGTTGCACGACGAAGCCGGCCAATCGCTCGCCGGGCTGATGCTGGAACTCGAAGCCGCACGCCTCGAGGACGCCCGCGGCACGCCCGTGACCCAGGAAACGCTGGCGCGGCTTAGGCGCCTCGCCGCGCGGACCGTGGAATCCGTGCGGGCCCTGATCTACGATCTGCGCCCCGCCGTGCTCGACGACCTCGGCCTCGTGCCGGCGCTCCGGTGGTACACGCAGAGCCAGGTGGCCTCCCGCGGGCTCGACGTGCGGCTCAGCGAACGCCTCGGCAGCGAACGGCTCGATGCGGCGCTGGAGACGACGATTTTCCGGATCGCGCAGGAGGCGCTGTGGAACGCCGTCAAGCACGCCGGGGCGTCCCACGTCGACGTCGAGTTGTTCCGCGCGGACGGCCGCGTCGTGCTGCGCGTGCGTGACAACGGGCGCGGCCTTACGGGGAGCGGCTCAGATGACCGGCGCGGGCGCATCGGCGTCGGTCTCGGCGGCATGGTGGAGCGCGCGGCGGCCCTCGGAGGAACGGTGCAGGTCGTCTCCCGTCCCGAAGGCGGCACCGAGGTGCTCGCCGAGTTCCCCGCCGCGGTGGCCCGCCGCGGGCAGACCGCCTGATGGACGCGCAGGTCGTAAACGGCGGCGAAAGCCGCAAGATCACAGTCCTGCTGGCGGACGATCACGCGATCGTCCGCGAAGGCGTAAAGCGGATCCTCGCCGGCGAGGCCGACATCCAGGTGGTCGGCGAGGCGTCGGACGGCGCCGAGGCGGTCGCCCTCGCCAAACAGTTGCATCCCACGGTCGCGGTGCTTGACATCAGCATGCCCCGGCTCGACGGCATCGAGGCGACGCGGCAGATTCGCGCCTCGGTGCCGGATACGCATACGATCGCGCTCACGATGCACGCCGACGACAGCTACGTCTTCCAACTGATCAAGGCGGGCTCGTCGGGCTGCGTGCTCAAGCACGACGCGGCGCCGGACTTGATCGAGGCGATCCGCTCGGCCGCGCGCGGCGAGGCGTTCCTGTACCCGCAGGCGATGACCGCGGTCGCGGAGGACTATCTCACCCGCGTCGAGCACGGCGAGAACCGCGAGACGTACGACGGCCTCACCGTTCGCGAGAAGGAGATCCTGACGCTGATCGCCCACGGCGCCACCAACCAGGAGATCGCGAAGCAACTGTTTATCAGCGTGAAGACGGTCCAAACGCACCGCGCCCACATTCTCGAGAAGCTGGAACTTCACGATCGCACGCAACTCGTCCGCTACGCGATCCGCAAGGGGCTCATCGAGGCGTAGTCGAAGCCGCTCGGCACGATGTCCGCCCCCGCCGCCGGTCGAGCAGCGGCCGCCTACCATGAGATCTAAGACGGTCGCCGAAGGCACCGTGCTGTGGGAACCGACCGCGGAGGTGCGCGCGCGGGCGGCGGTGACCCGCTACATCGCGTGGCTGCGTGAGACCCGCGGGCTCGCCTTCGACTCTTACGAGGCGCTCTGGCAATGGAGCGTACGGGATCTCGTCGCGTTCTGGGAGTCCATCTGGGAATTCTTCGGGGTCCGCGGCACCCGCATCCCCGGCGCGGTGCTGGAGCGCGGCCGCGGCGTGGAAGGCGCGCGATGGTTTCCCGGGGCCACGCTCAACTTCGCCGAGCCGGCGCTCCGCCGAAACGACGACGGGCCGGCGGTGCTCGCCTACTCCGAAACTCGCCCGCCTCGCACCCTGACCCACGCGGACCTCCGGCGCGCGGTGGCCGGAGCGGCCGCGGGCCTGCAGCGATTCGGCGTGCGGCGCGGCGACCGCGTTGCAGCGTACCTGCCGAACGTGCCCGAAGCCGCCGCCGCCCTGCTGGCCTCGGCCGGACTCGGCGCCGTCTGGTCGAGCTGTCCACCGGAGTTCGGCACGCGCAGCGTTGTCGACCGCTTCCGGCAGATCGAGCCGCGCGTTCTGCTCGCGGTCGACGGCTACCGCTACAACGGCCGCGGCTACGACCGCATGGACGCCGTGCGCGAGATCGCGGCCGCGCTTCCCACGGTCGAGGCGGTGGTTGTCCTCCCGTATCTCACCGAACAGCCCGATCTCGCCGGGCTGCGCGGCGCGCGGTGGTGGGCAGACGCGATGGCCGCGGCGCCAGGCGCCGCGGACGAGTTCGCGCCGGAGCCGGTTCCGTTCGATCATCCGCTCTGGATCCTCTATTCGTCGGGAACGACGGGGCTCCCGAAGGGGATCATGCACGGACACGGCGGCGTGCTCCTCGAGCAGCTGAAGTGGATCGTTCTCCACGCGGACGTGCAGCCGGGGGACCGCTTCTTCTGGTTCTCGACGACAGGGTGGATGATGTGGAACGTCGTCGTCTCGAGCCTGCTCGCGGGCGCGACGGCGGTCCTGTACGACGGCAGCCCGGCCTACCCCGATCTCGCCGCCCTATGGCGGCTCGCGGCGGAGACCGGAATGACGTACTTCGGCACGAGCGCGCCGTATCTGCTGTCGTGCATGAAGGCGGGCCTCGAGCCGGGGACGACGTTTGATCTGTCACGGCTGCGCAGCGTGGGGTCGACCGGCGCGCCGCTCACGCCGGAAGGCTTCGCCTGGGTGTACGATCACGTGAGTCCGTCGCTGCTGCTCGGCTCCGCGAGCGGCGGCACCGACATCGCGACGGCGTTCGTGCTCTCATGCCCCTTGCTCCCAGTGCGCGCGGGCGAGATTCAATGCCGCGGCCTCGGCGCCAAAGTGGAGGCGTGGAACGAGGACGGACGGCCCGTGGTCGATGAAGTCGGCGAGCTCGTCGTCACCGAACCCATGCCCTCGATGCCGGTGGGCTTCTGGAACGATCCGGACGGCCGGCGGTACCACGATGCCTACTTCGAAAACTTCCCCGGCGTCTGGCGGCACGGAGACTGGATCAAGATCACGCCGGCGGGCAGCTGCGTGATCTACGGGCGCTCCGACTCGACGCTCAACCGCGCGGGCGTGCGGATGGGGACGAGCGAGTTCTACCGGGTCGTGGAGGAACTTCCCGACGTGCTCGACAGCCTGGTCATCGACACCGGCGAATTGGGACGGGAAGGACGGCTCGTGCTGTTCGTCGTGCTGCGCCAGGGCGCGGCACTCGACGACCGCCTGCGCGGGGCGATCCGGGAGCGCCTGCGGACGCAACTGTCGCCGCGGCACGTCCCCGACGAGATCCACCAGGTCGCCGAGGTCCCCCGGACCCTCAACGGCAAGAAACTCGAGGTGCCGGTGAAGCGCATTCTCGCCGGCGCGCCGCCCGAGCGCGCGGCCAGCCGGGACGCGCTCGCCAACCCGGCGGCGTTCGACGCCTTCGTCCGCTTAGCGGCCGGCCGAGGATCGGGCTAGGCCCACCCCGTCTTCACCCAGCGCAGCATGTTCGGGTCCTGCCACGCCGGCTCGACCCTTCTCAAGTATGCGCTTAACTGGCCGCTGTGATGCTGGATGTGCCGGATGTTGTAGATGTGTAGCTCGCCCCGCGTCATCGGCAGCCAGGAGAAACCCGACGGCCGCCGCAGGGACTCCGGCGTCTCGGCGGCGATCACGCCGATCGCCTGCCGCCGGCAGATCGCCGCGTATTCCGTCAGTTCCCGCTGTTCGAATCGACGCGTGGGCGTCTCCTCGAAAATGTCGCGCAGGGCGCCGGGATGAATGTCGCGCGGCTGAAACTCCGCTTCGCCGGACGATAGGTACAGATCGACGAAGCAGAGCGTGTGGTACGCGATCTCCCAGAACGGATACTTGGCGACTCGCCCGTCCCAATGCGGCTCGGGACACTGGCGAACGCAGTGGTCCAGCATCGCCAGGGACGCCTCGAACTGACTCGCGAATACGGTCCTCACGTACTCGATCACGCCGGCATCACCCGTCTTCCACCCGCCTACTTCGGTAGCGTCTTCGCGACGTCGGGGTTTTGCGTGTAGAGTCCAACGACTTCGCCCCAGGCAAGCACGTGCGGCCGACTTACCCGCAGGGCAGCGGCGGGCGTAAAGTTGGCGGGCAGCGGCAGGTGCGCCACATTGAGCGCGTAGACCCGGAAGTGGTAGTGGTGCACGATCGCGTCATTCCACGGCGGGCACGGGCCGTCGTAACCCGCACGACCGTCGCCGTAGTCGTTGAGCCCCCGCACGCCGTTCGGCGTCCGCCCGGCCGGCTTCGCAGTGCCATTCTTGGAGTCCGCGCCTTCGGGCAGCGAGGTGATCGACGGCGGAACGTCGACGAGAAGCCAGTGGTACCACGGCCGTCGCTTGGCGCTCGCGGAAACAATCCGTCCCTCTTTGTTGGCGTCGGTAAAAACCGTCGGCACGTCCAGGTCGACGACAACGATCGCGTAGGAGGCCGTTCCGGACGGTCCGCGGGACCACGAAATCGGCGGGCTGACGTTCTGGCCCGCGGCGGTATGTCCGGTCGCGGCCGCAACGCAAAAGGCATAGAGCGGCGGGATTGCCCCGCCCGTGCGGAAGTGGTCAACGGTCACGGTGAGCGTCGCCTGGGCGTGTGCAGTGGGCAGTGAGGGCGCGACACCCAGCACGACCACGGCCAACACCGAAGACACGAGCGATCGCCGCATAGGCGCCTCCTGACCCGGCGTTGGGGCTCGAGTTCGGCCTTCCGCAACCGGGATTCCTGCGTCTTTCCCCGGCGTTCCCGCTGAGTGGAACGGGCACCGTTGCGTTTACGCTTCTTAAGGCGGAGGGTAAATACCGGGAGGTCGAGGGCCGGATTGTGAGGTCCGTGCGACCGGGGAGGCAGGTACGGGCCGTTTTTGGGATCGCGTGGCCTCTCCCGACGACTCTCCGCACGCGGCATCGCGGCTGCGGCTCGTGATGGCCGCCGAGGCGCTGCTCCGCGTGCTGTTCCACCGCCTTCGATTCGATACCGTCACACCCGTGCACGACACCTTTGATGAGGCGATCGCCGAAGCGGCCTTCGATTCGCCGGGGCGGGACGAGCGACCGCCTGTGGGCACTTGGCTCGACCCTAAGGAGGGCATGCAGACATGAACGATTCGATGAGCGTCATCCCGTCATTGCGTCGGATCCACCGGCAACTGCGTCTTCTCGACCAAGCCTATATGGACGCCGAAAGCAAGAAACAAGTCCAAGACGCGGTGGAAGCGAAGCTGGGCGAGCTTCAGGCGGTCCACGAGCTTCTGCCGACGGACCTGCGGGACAAGAGCTGGATCCTCCAGCTCCAGGGCTACAGCAACTGGGGGAAGCTCTCGAAGTCGGCGTAAGCCGGCCGCGGTTTCAGCGCACCCCGCCGCGGGGAAAATCGTGGTGTCATGCGGCGCCCGCACACCACGGTCATACGGAGCCTCGGACTCGTCGGGGCGGTCGTGACGGTCTGCGCGGCCGCGGCTGCCCCGGCACCTCTTTCGGTCAGCGTCGTTTCGGTAACCACACCGGTGGCACGCGGCACGGAGGGTTACCTCGTCGTCCGCACGGCCCCGAACGCGCAGTGCGGCGCCTTCGTCCAGTCGCAGGCTGAGTCCGGTCGCACGATCGCGTCGTTGTCGCCGCAGACCGCCGGTTCGGATGGGCTCGTGACGTTCAGCGTTCGCGTACCGGGCATCGCCAAGCCGGGCCCGTATCCCGTGACCGTCTCGTGCCAGCGCGGTGCGAAAGCCGCCGTCGCTCACCTCCGGGTCACCGTCCGGTAACCTCTTTCTCCCTCCGAACTCCCGCGCAAACGGGGGAAGGCTGTCATCCGCTACGAGTCGAAGGCACCTCACCGTGCGGAAGGTCGCCGCGCTTGCGGCCGCGGCCATCCTGCTCACCGGCCTCGTTGCGGGCGTGCACGCGCAGAGCGTGCGCCGCGGCGGGACGCTTCGCGTTGGTCTCGACGCGGATCCGCCCAACCTCGATCCCCACCGCTCGACCGCCGCCGTCGACCGCCAGATCTTCCAGAGCCTGTTCGACAAACTCGTCGACACCGACGAAACGCTACAGATCGTCCCGGACCTCGCCACTTCGTGGACCGTGAGCGCGGACGGCCGGACCGTTACGCTCCGTCTGCGCCCGGGCGTGACGTTTCAGGACGGCACTCCGTTTAACGCGGAGGCAGTCCGCTACAATCTCGAACGGATGCGCGACCCCAAGTTCCCGTCGGCGCGTCGCCTCGAGATCAGCCCGATTCAGCAGATCGCGGTCAGGGACCCCGCCACGGTCGTGCTGACCCTTGAACGGCCCTATAGTCCCCTGCTCTACGTGCTCACCGACCGCGCCGGCATGATGGTGTCGCCGGCCGCGGCGCAGCGTGAGGGACTCAACTTCGCGCTCCACCCGGTCGGTACCGGACCGTTCACCTTCGTGGAGAAGGCGCCGCAAGATCATGTCACGCTGCAGCGAAACACCTCCTATTGGGCCAAGGGGCTGCCCTACCTCGACCGGATCGTGTTTCGTCCGGTGATCGACGACAACGCCCGGGTCGCGAACCTGAAATCGGGCGACCTGGACATCGTCGGGACGGTGCCCCTGCCGCAGGTCAAGGAACTCGCGCAAGCGTCGGCGCGTCCCGGCGCGGCGTTCCGGCTGCTTCAACGAGGAGCGTTTTCGTGGGTGGCGATCCGGCTCAACATCACCAAGCCACCCTTCGACAACAAACTGCTGCGCGAGGCGCTGGACGAGACAATCGACCGCGAGGCGCTCGCCGGCGTCGTCCTTCAGGGCGCGGCGTACCCGGCATACTCGTTCTTCCCAAACGGCACCCCCGGGTACGATCCGTCGTGGCCGATTCCCGCGAGAAACGTCGCGAGGGCTAGGGAGAAGGAACAGGCGGCCGGGCGTCCCGGCGGGTTCGAGTTCACCTTGCTGACGACCCCTGGAGAGCAGCAACTCTCGGTCGCGCAGGCCGTACAGTCGATGGCCGCGGACGCGGGGATCCGGATCAAGATCCAGGCGATCGAGTTCGGCACGCTGCTCGACACCATGGCCCACCTGCGGCACCAGGCCGGACTGCTCGGGTGGAGCGGCCGCCCTGACCCCGACGGTGACATCTATTCGTTTCTCACCCAGGCCGGGCCCGACCAACCGAACAACACCGGTTACGTGAACCCCCGCGTGACCAGCCTGCTCGACGCCTCACGCCTCCTCGGCGACATGGCGCAGCGCCGCCGGGCCTACCGCGAGGTCCTCCAGATCGTGGCGGACGACATGCCCTATGTGTGGCTCTATTTTCCGAAAGAGTACAAACTGGTGTCGGTGCGTGTGCACGGCTTCATCCACGTCCCGGACGGGATGATCCGACCCGCGCACGCGTGGCTGTCGCCCTGACGCGCGGTTAGCCGCGGGCGAACCGGTCCGGACGAAACGGCGCGAGCCGGGGGTCGGAGCGGCCCGTGAGAATCTCCCCGGCCGCCGCGGCCGCGAGGAACGGCGCGAGTGTCACGCCGCTGTGGCTGACGACAGCGTAGTATCCGGAGAGCCCGCCTTGCGGGCCCATCACAGTTCGGCCATCCGCCGGCATCGACCGAATCCCGAGGCGGGCCGACTCGACGCCGGCCCCGGCGAGCCCCGGCAGCCACTCGGCCGCACGCCGCACGAGTTCGGCGGCGAGACCGGAGGGGGGTTCCGGCGCCCGCGACCGGGTGACCGCGTCGTCAACCTCATCCGCCTGCACCAGCACGCGCCCGCCGCCGTCGGGACGGAACTGACACTTCGGCGCGTGCACGACGCGCCCGAGCCGGGTGAGCGCGGGCGGCGTGATCGCGAGCACGCTCCGGTTCGGGGCCATCGGGAGGTCGGCGCCGGCGGAAGCGCCGAGGTCGCCGGCCCACCGGCCGGCGCAGTTCACGACCACGTCCGCCTCGTGCAGGTCGCCGGACTCCGTCTGCACTCCGATCACGCGGTCGCCGGTCCGGCAGATCTCCCGGACGCCGGTCCCCGCCGCGACACGCGCGCCGGCCGCGACCGCGGCCTGAGCCATCGCGTAAACATAGACCGTCGTGTCGATCCACCCTTCGTCGGGATAGAAGGCGATGGTCGTCTCGCCGAGCGCCTGGGGCGGAAGATCCGGTTCGAGGGCGCGCGCCTGGGTCGCCGGAATCTCCTCCGCGGCGTAGTCCCACGCGCGCAGCCGCTCGATGCGCTCGCGGAGCGCGGCGCGCGGGGCGTCACCGGCCGCGACGTGGAGATTGCCGCCCCCGTGCCACCACGGTGCCGCGCCGAACTCCGTCCGGAGCGCGGCGTGGGCGCGCATGCCTTCGACATTCAGGTCGTGATACTCGCGCGGAATCTTCTGGTTGGCGTTGGTCCAGGCAAAGCTCGAGGCGGAGGTCCCGCCGCAGAGCCGCCCTCGCTCGAAAAGCATGACGGAGGCGCCTCCGCGAGCGAGACGGTACGCCGCGGACGCGCCGACCACGCCGCCACCGATGACGAGCACGCGCATACCGGCCGGGATATTCGCCGCGGTGCGGGAGCGCCCCTCGGATCGAGAGCTGGCGGTGGGGTGGGGATCAGTGCTGGTCGTGCCCGCGGCGTGCCGCTTCGCCCTACGGGACCGGCGGCTGAATCGAACCCTGACCCGGCGGCGGGCTCTGATTGGACGGCGTCTGCGGGGCAGATGGCGCCGGCCGCGGCCCTTGACTGACCACCAGATCTACCGCATCGTTCGCCGACGCCTGTGCGCCGGGCGCCGTGCCCTGCTGCACGACCTCGCCCGGCGGAACTCGATCGTCATACGTGTAGCTGACGCGTCCCGTTCGCAGGCCCGCCGACCGGAGCTGCGACTGCGCCTGCGCGAGCGACGCGCCGGTCACGTTCGGCACCACTGTGGTGCCGGGGGCCGTCGCGGGCACGCCGGGCTGCCCCGGCGCGCCCGGTTGCAGGTCGGAGGGCGACGGGTTCGACGCTTGGCCGGACCCCTGGCTGAGCACCAGATTGATCGGCGCCTTCGCTGCCAGGTGATCCCCCGGGTTCGCGGACTGCGACGCGACCATCCCCGACGGCACACGATCGTCGTGGGCGAGGCTCGTGGTGCCGACCGTTAGTCCAGCGTCCAGCAGCCTCTGCGCGGCCGACTGAGGCCGCGTCCCGCGAACGTCCGGCACGATGCCGGACCCCTGACTGACGACGACGCTGATTGACCCGTTCTGCGTCACGGTCGTGCCGGGCGGCGGGTCCTGCGTGACGATGACTCCCGGAGCGGCGGTTCGATCCTGCCGGCTCGAGACGGCGATCTTGACGTGACTCGATGCGGCGAGACTCTGCGCTGCGGCCAGCGTCTGGCCGGTGAGAGAGGGCACGCGCACGCCGGCCGGGACTTGCGCGGGGGCCGGACCGTGATGCGTCGCGGACCAGTAGTCTCGGTAGGCCGCGGATGCAAAGAACCCCAAGCCAATCAATCCCACCAGGACGACCGCGAGTTGCGGAACGATGGTCCGGCGGCGGTGCTGCGACGACAGGATGGGGGTCCGCGCGGTCTCCGACAAAGTCCCGGAACGCCTCGGCGTGGACAGACGAACGGTCGCGCCCCGGGCGTTCGCCGCACCGAGCCCGTCCTGCCCATCGGTCGATCCGCCGGCAGGAACCGGCAGCATCACGGTCTCCGACGCATCGCGGCCGAGCCGCGCGTAAATGCGCCGCAGGTTCGTCGCAAGATCGGCCGCGCTAGGATAACGCTGTTCCGGCGCTTTGGCGAGCAACCGCCGCACGGTCGTTACGGTCGCGTCGGAGAGATCCGGACGCATCCACTGCAGGTCGAAGGGCGGATCCTGGATGTGCTTGAGCGCCATCGCGACAGGCGTCTCCGCTTCCTCGAACGGGAGGCGCCCCGCCAACATCTCGTAGAGCACCACCCCCAGCGAATATTGATCCGCGGCCTGGTCGGCCTGCCGGCCGGCCGCCTGCTCCGGCGAGATATACTCTGTGGAACCGAGCAAGGTCCCGGCACGCGTATGGGACGTCGAATCGAGCAAGCGGGCGATGCCGAAGTCGGCAACCTTGACGTGATCGTCGGCCGTCAATAGGATGTTCTGCGGCTTGATGTCGCGGTGGACGACCCGGCGGGCGTGCGCGTAGGCGAGCGCGTCGGCCACTTCCGCCGCAGCGCGCACCGCGGTCCCCTCCGGCAGCCGCTGCTGCCGGTCCAACAGGTCCCGCAGCGTGCCGCCTTCTACAAACTCCATTGCGATATACAGCGTCGAGCCGTCCTCACCGTACCCGTACACTCGCACGATCCGCGTGTGCGCGAGCGCGCTCGCGGCCTCCGCCTCCTGGCGGAACCGGCCGCGAAATTCCTCGTCCCCCGCAAGGTTCTCGGCAAGCACCTTTACAGCGCAGGGCCGGTCGTGTTTACGGTCCCAGGCGCGGTGGACGGTGGCCATGCCGCCGCTGCCGAGCATCTCGCGAAGTTCGAACCGACCGTCGAGCACGTGCGGCTCGGCGTCACCGGACCCTTGGTGGGCCGGCATCTCGAACGATGGGCCGTGCTTGCGGATCGCCATCAGGATTTTCGCCGCCGCCAACAGCGCGCGTGGCGCGGCTGCTCTCGGATACCTTTTCCCCTCCTGAGAGCGCCGTGCACGGGACCATGCCGATTTTGGTGCGACCGCGTCAGGCCTGAGGAACTCCGGGGCAAAATGACACTGTGATGCGATTGCCTTACGGGCTATCCGGTATCGCGGTCGCCGGTGCGCTGATCGTGGGGCTGGCGGCGGACCTGGTGGTGGCGGACTCGGTGTCGGCGGCGCTCACGCGGATCCTCGGGGCGTCGTCGATCGGGCTCGCCGTCTGGATGCTCGCGAAGATCGCGCGATAGAGTCGCCGCCCTACGCCCGGAACCCAGGAATCGCGGCCGGCCGGTGCCCGTGCCGGCGCACCAGCTCCACCGTCGCGGCGACGAGTTGGGCGTTATCGCGGGCGCGGCCGCCGTCCGGCAGCTGCACCGTGTCCTCGAGCCCCACACGGACGTCCCGTCCAAGATCAAGTGCCGCATCGAGCACGGCCCACGTGGCGATGCCTTCGCCGTGGTGCAACCTGGGCAGCCAGATTTCGGCCTGATCCAGGACCGCATCGACCGCGGCCGCGACGGCGACGGCTGGGGCGGGCTCAATCGGGGTCGCCTCGACGAGAACGCGCAGCGACCACGCCGCGAGGCCGCCGGCGACGAAGGTCCGTGCGTCCTCCACCGACCACAATCCAGCCTCGATGCCGATCCCGCGGCGGATCAGGGCCGCGCACACTTCGGCGGCGCCGGCTTCGGAGAAATTGACGGACGCGTAATCGGGAAGCGCGGTCCAGGCTTCGACCAGGGCGATGCGCGCCCGCGGCTCGGGCGCCATCCACGCGCCGGTGCTGAGCCCGACGGGTACTCCGGGACAGGCGCGGCGGATCCCGGCGAGGGCGGCGGCGCACGCGGCGGCGTCGAGCGTCTCCGTGCCGGCACAATCGCGCGGGTGC
>DATEGA010000137.1:0-2178 GCA_035280345.1 bacterium
CGCCGCCCATGAGCCCCGCCGCGAGCCCGACCAGCGGCGCCGCGCGGCGGCCCGCCCGTTCGGGCACGAGCGCCGTCAGCCGGAACGCGGTCGCGCACACGTACGCGAGGGCCACGGATCCGACGAGCATCGACAGCGACCGCGGATCGAGCGCCTTCATGACGGCCGCGCCCGCGAGCGTGCCAACGGCGAGACCGGCGATGGTAAGGACGAGGTGCGCGCTCGCGCGGCTCCCGGACCCGCGGCTCACCATAATGACGTTGCTGAGCAGTGTCGGGACGGCGATCACCGGGACGGCGGCGCGCGGTCCGATGATCGCCGACAGCAGCGGAATGCCGACGAGCGGGAACCCGAAGCCGACCGCGCCCTTGACCGTTGCGGCGCCGGCGATCACCACGGTGATCAGGAGCAGCTGCGGCAGGTCGGGCATCAGGCGCCGGTGAGCGAGCGCAGCGTCTCCTCGAAGCCCGGAAACGACGTGCGGATGCAGTCGGTGTCGTCCACCGTGACCGGCGCCTCCGCCCGCAGCCCGGCAACGGCGAGGGCCATCGCGACCCGGTGGTCGCCGCCGCTCGCCGCGCGTCCGCCGCTGAGGCGCGGCACCCCGCGAATCGCCAGCCCGTCGGGCTGCGCTTCGACTTTCGCGCCGATCCCGCCGAGCTCACGCGCCAGGGCCGCAATCCGGTCAGACTCCTTCACGCGCAGTTCAGCCGCGTCCCGGATCACGGTCTCGCCGTCGGCCACGCTTGCCGCGACCGCGAGCACCGGCAACTCGTCGATCAGCCGCGGGATCAGCGCGCCCGCAATCACCGTCCCGCGGAGGGCGGCGGCGCGGACGGTCACGTCGCCGACCGGCTCGCCCGCGGCGTCGCGCTCGTTCGCGACCTCGACCGACGCCCCCATCGCGCGCAGCACATCGAGGATGCCGGTGCGCGTCGGGTTGAGGCCGACGCCGCGCACGGTCACCGCGGAGCCGGGCACGATCGCGGCGGCGACGAGGAAAAACGCGGCGGACGAGATGTCGCCGGGGACGCGGACCGGCGACGCCTGTGGCTGTGCCGGTCCACGAAGCCGCACCGTGAGCCCCTCGCGTGCCACGGGAACCCCAAACCCGCTCAGCATGCGCTCGCTGTGGTCGCGGCTGAGCGACGGCTCCGTCACCGCGGTCTCGCCGTCGGCAAACAGCGCCGCCAGCAGAATCGCCGACTTGATCTGCGCGCTGGCGACCGGCGTCGCGTACGCAATCGCCCGGAGACCCCCGCCCTCAACCGTCAGGGGGGCACGCCGGCCCCCATCGCGGCCGGTAATCCGGGCACCCATGCGCCGGAGCGGCTCCGCGATCCGGTCCATCGGACGGCGCTGGATACTCGCGTCGCCGGTGAGCGTACTGCGAAACGGCTGGCCGGCCAGAATGCCCGCGAGCAGCCGGATCGTCGTACCGGAGTTGCCGACGTCGAGGACGCCGCCGGGCGCCCGAAGCGTCCCCCCGTGCACCACAAGGCGCTCCCCGTCGTCGTCGATCTCGATCCCGAGGCCGCGTACACACCGCACGGTCGCGAGGCAGTCCTCGGCGCGCAGAAAGCCTTCGACCGGTGTCGCGCCGCGCGCGACGGCACCGAGGAGCACCGCGCGGTGCGAGATCGACTTGTCGCCGGGCACACGCACCTCGCCGCGCAGCGCCCGGCCCGGGGCGACGACGAGGGACATCACCGCCCGGCTTTGGTTACGTCGCCGCCGGCCGTCGAGTCGGCCGCGGTGATGTCCGGACGCAGACGTTCCGCGCCGTGAAGATAGACGTGGCGGACCTCATCGGCGGTCTTCGTGGTGTTCACGAACATCAGCGCGCGCACACACCGGGGCAGTGCACCCGGCACCGGGATCTCTTGAGTGCACATCAGCGGCACTTGATGCCATCCGAGTTGCCGCCGCGCCGCTTCGGCTGGGAAGGCCGCGTTGAGGTCCGGGGTGACGGTAAAGACGACACCCGCGATGTCGTCGGCGTCGACCTCGTTCTGCGACGCCATGGCCTTCAGCATGACGGTCGTCGCCTCGAGAATGGCCGCCTCGGTGTTCGCGTCGGCCATAATCGCGCCGCGGATCCCCCGAAACCGCATTGTCTCCCCTCCGGGGGCGCGCCGCTACCGGCGCGCCCGCCGCCGTCCGCCGTTGCTCGAGGCC
>DATEGA010000138.1:0-23310 GCA_035280345.1 bacterium
CAGCAGCAGCCGTCCCACCGGTGTGAGCTTGCCACGCGCACGGCCCATGAACGCCTCCCAGAGTGGGGCTTATCCGCTCTGCCCCACAAGAACGCTGGAAGGCTTTCATGTGTCAACAACCTATCTGGGAACTACACCTAGGCGCTTCGTGATCGACGCGGGGCGCCCCCTTTCCCGCCGCGCCGGCTCCGGGCGCCGCCGGCGCATCGCCGTCCGGCGGCGCTCACGGCACGGGTTTGGCCTGACGGCGCTGCCAGTCTTCCGAAAACAGGTTGAAGTGCTGGCGGCGGTACGGGTGGGCGAGGACCACGTCCTCGTTGAACGTCACGCCGAGTCCGGGATTCTGCGGCGGCGCGAAGTAGCCGTCCGTCACGGGCGGCAGTCCAGCGGCGGTCTGGGCCACAAACGGCTCGTCAAAGTCGTTGAAGTACTCCTGAATCTTAAAGTTGGGCACGCACGCGGCGAGGTGCAGCGCCGCCGCGGTGCTCACCGACGCGCCCACGTTGTGCGGCGCCACGAGCACGCCGTGGGTCTCGGCCATCGCGGCAATCTTCTTCGCCT
Organism: bacterium; assembly: GCA_035280345.1. Classification (GTDB taxonomy): domain Bacteria; phylum Sysuimicrobiota; class Sysuimicrobiia; order Sysuimicrobiales; family Segetimicrobiaceae; genus DASSJF01. The sequence goes on from DATEGA010000138.1 coordinate 562, forward strand.
CGAGGAGGCCGCCGCAGTGCGAGAGATCCGGCTGCGCGACGTCGACCACTCCCAACGCGAAGAGATCTCGAAACGCTGCGCGCGTGTGCAGCCGCTCGCCCGTCGCGATCGGCAGCGCCGTCTGCGCGGCCACCCGGGCCAGAGCCAGGGGCTGGTCCGGCGGCACCGGCTCTTCGATCCAGCCGGGTGTCGAGTGCTCGAGGTCGCGCGCGAGCGCGATCGCCTGCGCGGCGGTAAACCGGCCGTGCATCTCGACGAACAGCTCGATCTCGGGGCCGACGGCGTCCCGCACCGCTTCGACCAACTCGACAGACCGCCGGTGCTCTTCGCGGCTCAACTCGCCCGCACCGGCGCCGAACGGATCGAACTTCAGCGCGCGGTAGCCGCGCGCGACCACCCGGCGCGCCGCCTGCGCGAACTCCTCCGGCGTTCGGGCGACCTGGTACCAGCCGTTCGCGTAAGCCTTGATCCGCTCCCGGCAGCGTCCGCCGAGCAGCCGGTAGACCGGCTGGCCGAGCGATTTGCCGACTACGTCCCAGCACGCCATCTCGATAACCGCGACCGCGGTCATCTCGGTCGCGCCGGGCACCTCGTAGTCATCGCGGGTAATGCGGAGCAACAGATCTTCGATATTGAACGGATCGCTGCCGAGCACGTAGCGGTGCGTGATCGCTTCGAGGTAGGCTGCGACGGCCTCCTCACGGTTGACGGGCCGCGCTTCACCGATCCCCTCGAGCCCGTCGTCCGTCCGGACGCGGGCGAAAACGAAGTTGCGCCAGGCCGAGCCCATCACGTAGACTTTGACGTCCGCGATCTTCACCTCGCTCCTCTCCTCTCCCGGGCCGCCCCCCGCGGCATAATAGAACCTGGAGGTGAGCCCCCATGCGGCTGCGCAAAGACCTCGCCAAGATCATCGCGATGGAACGCGTCACCCGGATCGCCACGGCCGGCCGCGGCGGACGTCCGCACGTCGTACCCGTCTGCCACGTCGCCGACAACGGCCGCGTGTACTTCGCCACGGGCAAGGACAGCCTCAAGGTTCGCCACCTGCGGGCGAATCCGAACATCTCGATGAGCGTCGACGTGTATTCCGAGGACTGGAGCCTCCTCAAGGGCGTGACCGTCGACGGGTCGGCCGCGCTCATCGAAGCCGGCCCGCGGTTTCGAAAGCTCCGCGATCTGCTCTACCGCAAGTACCCCCAGTATCCTTCGGAATCCGCGATCGGCGAACACGACTCCGTCATCGTGGAGATTACGCCGCGGCGCGTCTCGTCCTGGGGGTTCGAAGACTAACGCCATCCCGCGGGTTCGACCCTTTGGACCGGCCGTTCCTGCGGCGGCGCGCATCGCGCTGTTCGCTTGACACGGGGAAATAGAGTGTATATACACTCCTTGAGATGGGATCCGGCGTGGACTTCTCCGCGACGAAAGCGTGCCGCTGCCTCGCAGCGCGGCGGTACGCCAGAACGGTGACGCGCACCTACGAACGCCGGCTGCGGTCGCACGGGCTGCGCGCCACCCAGTTCTCGGTGCTGGCCGCGCTCGCGCTCGCGGGGCCCACCTCGATCTCGGAGCTTGCCGCCCTGCTCGGTTTAGACCGCACCACCCTCAGTCGGGTCGCCGCCGTGCTCGAGCGAAACGGCTGGGTGGGCGATGGACGGACCGCCGACGCGCGCACACGGCCGCTCCGGCTGACCGGCGCAGGCCGGCGCAAGGCTGAGACCGCCTTTCCCGCATGGCAAGAAGCTCAGGAATCGGTGGAGAGGAGCGTGCGATGAGTCGTGTACGGGTGTTGGTCGGCACACGCAAGGGCGCGTTCATCCTGACGTCCGACGGCAAGCGAGACAAGTGGGACGTCGCGGGTCCGCATTTCGCGGGGTGGGAGATGTATCACGTCAAGGGGTCCCCCGTGAACCCCAACCGCATCTACGCGTCGCAGTCGAGCGGTTGGTTCGGGCAACAGATCCAGCGGTCGGACGACGGCGGGAAGACCTGGGAGCCGATGGGCAACCAGTTTGCCTATGCGGGCGCGACGGGGACTCATCAATGGTACGACGGCACCCAGCATCCGTGGGAGTTCAAGCGGGTCTGGCATCTCGAGCCGTCACTCGCGGACCCGGAGGGAGTCTACGCGGGCGTTGAGGACGCGGCCCTCTTCCATTCGGCGGACGGCGGAAAGACCTGGCAGGAGATGGCCGGGCTCCGCGGGCACGGCTCCGGACCGAACTGGATGCCCGGCGCCGGCGGGATGTGCCTGCACACGATTCTGCTTGATCCGCAGGACGCGAAACGGATGTACATCGCGATCTCGGCGGCGGGCGTGTTCCGCTCCGACGACGGTGCTGCGAGCTGGCGCCCGGCCAACCGGGGGCTCCGTTCGGACCAGATGCCCAATCCCACGGGGGAGGTCGGCCACTGTGTCCACCGGATCGCGATGCACCCGTCCCGGCCGCGCACGCTGTTCATGCAGAAGCACTGGGACGTCATGCGCAGCGACGACGCCGCGGAGTCCTGGCACGAAGTAAGCGGCAACCTGCCGACCGACTTCGGGTTCGTCATCGACGTCCACGCCCACGAGCCGCAGACGATCTACGTCATCCCGATCAAGAGCGATTCCGAGCACTTCCCGCTCGACGGCAGGCTGCAGGTCTACCGCAGCCGGACCGGCGGGAACGAATGGGAAGCGCTGACGAATGGCCTCCCGCAGCGGGACTGCTACGTCAACGTGCTGCGGGACGCGATGGCCGTCGACTCGCTCGACGCCTGCGGCCTCTACTTCGGGACGACCGGCGGACAGGTGTACGCGTCGGCGGACGCCGGGGACACGTGGGCACCCGTCGTCCGGGATCTCCCGGCGGTACTGTCGATCGAGGTGCAGACCCTGACGTGAGCCGTGATTAGGATCGTCCTACCCTACCATCTTCGCACGCTCGCCAAAACCGGGCGTGAGGTAACGCTCGAGGTCGGGGGCCGGGTGACGCAGCGCTCGGTCCTCGACGCCCTCGAGGCACGGTACCCGGTGCTGCGGGGCACGATCCGCGACCACGCGACGCAGCAGCGGCGCCCGCTCGTGCGGTTCTTCGCCTGCCAGCAAGACCTGTCGCACGAACCGCCGGACACGCCGCTTCCCGAGGCCGTCGCGGCCGGTGACGAGCCGTTCATGATCATCGGCGCCATCGCGGGCGGCTGACCGGCGTCGCAGGCGCGGAGGCCCCCGCCGAGCCTAAGCCGCCTCCCAACAGGAAACGCCGCGCGGGCCGCCGGAGTTACCGGGCATGGAGCAACGGCCGCTCGGCAAGACGGGCCTGTCCGTCTCGGCGCTCGGCTTCGGGTGCGGGGCCGTGGGCGGGCTCATGGTCCGCGGCGATCACATCGAACAGACGGCGGCGGTCGCCAGCGCGCTCGACGCCGGCATCACCTACTTCGATACCGCGCCGAGCTACGGCGACGGCCGGTCGGAGGAAAACCTCGGCCGGGTCATGCGCGAACTCGGCACGTGGCGCGACGTGGTCGTGGGCACGAAAGTCCGGCTCCGCCCGTCCGATCTCGACCATCCCGCGCCGGCGATCGCACGGTCCTTGGAAACGAGCCTGCGCCGCCTCGGACGCGATGCCGTCGACCTCTTCCAACTGCACAACCCGATCGCGGAGAGTAGCGAGGCCGCGGCATCCGTCCAGGGAAGCGGCCAGGCGGTCGCTCTGGACGCGGTCTGCGGACCGATCGTCGACGGCATGCGCCTCCTGGTGTCGCGGGGCCTCACCCGGCACATCGGCATCACGGGACTCGGACAGACCAGGGCCGTGCACGCCACTGCCGTGTCCGGGAAATTTGACACCGCGCAGACCTATTTCAACGCGCTGAACCCGAGCGGCGCGCATTCGGGCGCGGCGGGCGGCGAACAGGATTTTGCCGCCCTGATCGGCGCGGCCGCCTCCGCGGGGCTCGGAGTGATCGCCATCAGGGTCATGGCGGCGGGAGCACTATCGGCGCAACAAGGCCGGCACACGAACGCGGGCGACCCCGGGCCGCAGCTCGCCGCGGGCGCAGAGTACGGACGCGACCTCGAGCGCGCCGCGGCGATTCGCGGGCTCGCCGCGGATCTGGGCTACGACGGCCCGCTGGAGCTTGCGCTCCGCTTCGCGCTGGCGACGCCGGGGATTTCAACGGTCCTGGTCGGCTACTCCGACCGGACCCACCTCGAGGACGCGCTGCGGTGGACGGCGCGGGGTCCGGCCCCCGCGGACGTAGTCAATCGCGTCGTCGCGGTGGCCCGCGCGTCATAGGGACCAGCCAGGCGCCGCGAGCCGCTCAACACTCGGGCAACGCCTAAGCCGGGATCAGCGACGCCACCAGGTCGTCGAGGCGCTCGAGGGTCTCCAGTGACGCCAGCAGCCCGAGCGCCCGCTCGCTCTGCGCCCGAGGAAGCACACCCCGCGTGCAGTCGCGGAACTTCTCATACAGCTCGTCACGACCGAGCGGATTCTGCGGCGCACCGCGCGGGTAGTCGACCCGGCGCTCCAACGGCGCCCCGCTGCGGCGGTGGATCTTGACCGTCACATACCCCTCCTCGATCGCGTTGAATTCCACGGGGATGCTCGGGTCCTCGACGGGACGGACGGCCCGCAGCAGCGCCTGCACGTCGGGACGCTGCACCATCTCGTCGGTGAAGGTGTCGAGCGCCACGCGGCCGTCGAGCACCGCGGCGGCCACGACATACGGCAGGCTAAACTTGCCTTCGAGCCCGGTGCGCGGATGGTCCCGCGTCACCGCGGCCAGCCCGCCCGGCGGGACCACGACCTCCGCGGACTGGACGTCGCCGGGCCGCAGCTCGTACTCACGGACGAGATCCAGCACGGCGTCGGCCGCGCGGTGCGTCGCATAGCAGCACGGATACCGCTTCACGTTCATGCCGGGCGACACCACGTCGTACGGACTGCCGAGCGAGGCCGCCACGCCCGCCGTCTCCGCGTCGCCGTAGCCGAAGATCGCGAAGTAGCCGAGCGGCGCTTCGAGAATGGTCGTATCGCCGGTCATACCCTTGCCGGCCAGTCGGGCGGCCGAGACCCCGCAGCGCGCGGCGTGCCCGGGATGAAACGGCTTCGTCATGGTGCCGAAATTCTGCCGGCTGCCCGACGCTTCGGACGCCGCGATGGCAAGCGCGTGCTCGAGCGCCTCCGGGGCCAGCCGGAAGATCTTTCCCGCGGCCATCGCCGCGCCCAACGTCCCGAGTGTCGACGTCGCATGCCACCCCGTCTGGTAGTGCCTGTTGCCCATTGCACGGCCCAACTTGGTCATGACCTCGACGCCGGCGACATACGCCTCCACGAGGCGGCGGCCCGACGCGCACGCGCCCTGGGCCGCCGCCAGCGCGGCCGGCAGGATCACCACGCTCGGATGGCCGATCGAGGACCGGTTGACATCGTCGTAGTCGAGAGCGTGCCCGCTCACCCCGTTGACGAACGCGGCGCCTTCCATTGACGTCCGCAGGCTCGCCCCAATGCGGTCGGCGACCGGTGCCGCCCCCTCTTCCGCGACGGCGTCGGCCACGATCCGCGTCACGGGCTCGGAGACCCCGGCCAGGATCACGGCCACCGTATCGATGATCGCGGACCGTGCCGCGTCCGGCACGGCGGGCGGCGCCTCGTCGATCGACATCGCCGCCACCCATTCCGCCACGTCACGAGTCAGTCCCATACAACCCTCTCTTCTCCTTGCGTCTGCAACGTCCGCCCGGCTACACGGCTGGGCGCCGTATGGCGTCGAGAAACAACGCGATTCCGGCGAGCCCCACGACCGTGCCCGTGACGGCCCAGAACCGGGAGCCGGTCATGAAGCTGCCCGGCAGCACGCGAATTCCCTGGAGGACCCACGTCCCGCCCGCGGCGAGCATCAAGACGCCGAGCACGGCCTTACCGATGCGCATCGTCGAGGCCTTCGGTCCGGTGACACGGTTCCCTTCGTTGGTCGCGAAGGGGACGGCTTCGCAGCCCACGGAATGTATCGTGAGAAGGGGGTGCGGGCATGGCCACACTCAAATTCGGCGTCTGGGTGCCCTCGTACGCGTGGAGGGACGGCGGCCCCGAACGGTTGAGCCGGCTGGCATCGTCGATCCACAAATGTGAGGAGCACGGCTTCGACGTCTGGGTAATCGACCATCTGCTCACCGCGCCGGGCCTGTACGGCATGGCATGGCTCGAGCCGCTGAACATGCTGTCCTACGCGGCGGCGCTGACGCGGCGCGCGCGCCTGGCCACCGGCATCCTGGTGCTGCCGGTGCGGAACCCGGTGATACTGGCGAAGGAGATTTCGACACTCTGTCAGCTGTCGGGCGGGCGATTCGTCTTCGGCATCGGCCCCGGTTGGTACGCACAGGAGTTCACGGTCACCGGGTCCCGGATCGAGGAGCGCGGGCGGCGCACCGACGAGATCCTCGAAGCCGTGATGCTGCTCTTGAGCCGCCCGAACGCCTCCTACCACGGCCGCTACTATCAGTTCGAGGACGTCACGATCGACCCGCGGCCCGCGGTGCTGCCCGACGTGTGGGTCTCCGGCGGCTCCCGCGTCCCAGACCCGGGCGAGCACGACGTACCGTTCATGTCGAAGGCCGTCCTGACGCGTATCGTGAAAGCCGGCAATTGGCTGTCACGCTGCTCCGGCACCCAGGAGTGGGTGAAGCGGGATTGGGAGCAGATCAAGGCGCACGCCTTGACCATGGGCAAAGACCCCGCGGCGATTACCTTCGGCCACTGCAACTTCATCCATTTGGTGGACAAGGCCGACCAAACCAAAGCGGTCGCGGAATCGCGGGAACCGTTCATTCGGGTCATGGGGACGCACCGCTCGTACGAGCATCTGCAAGAATGCTACATGATCGGCAGCATCGACCGTATCAACGCGCGGATCGCGGACCTCGCCGGCGCCGGCCTGACGTACCTGGTGCTCGGACCGGTGACCGACGACCCCGGGCAGATCGACCTCATCGCCCGGCACGTAGCGTCGCCCTTTGCCTGACCGGCGGGGCCGCCGCCCGTGAGCACGCGTTACGTCGGCGCCGCGGTGCGCCGGCGCGAAGACCCGCGGCTCGTGTCCGGCGGCGGGCAGTACGTCGACGACATGACGCCCGCGGGATGCCTCTACGCGACCGTCGCGCGCTCCACCCACGCGCACGCCCGCCTCATCCGCGTCGACCTCGATCGGGCGCGGCGGCATCCCTCGGTCGCGGCCGCCCTGGCGTTCGCCGATCTCGCCAAAGAGCTCGCACCGCTGCCGTCCGCGGGTGTCGCCCCACCGGCCCTCGACGCGCGCATCCACTTCCAAGTCCGGAACGCGCCGCAATTTCCGCTCGCGTCCGACCGCGTCCGCTACGCCGGCGAGCCGATCGCCGTGGTCGTGGCCGGCGGACGCGCGGAGGCCGAGGATGCGCTGGCGCTGGTCGATACCGTATACGAACCGCTGCCGCCCGTCACCGACGTGGTGGCGGGCCTCGCGGCCGGGGCGCCGGTGATCCATCCGGACTGGGGCGACAACGTGGCGGTGCGCTTCACGATGCGGGTCGGAGACCCGGACCGGGCGTTCGCCGATGCGCCGGTGCGGGTCCGGGCGGCGCTGCGGGTGCCGCGCTCGGCCGGGATGCCCATCGAGCCCCGCGGAGTACTGGCGGTGCCGGACCTCCGGGACGGCGGCATCACCGTGTGGAGCTCGACGCAGGTGCCGCACATTCTGCAACGCGCGCTCGCCGCCGCGCTGCGCCGGCCGGCGCATAAGACCCGTGTGATCGCGCCCGATGTCGGCGGCGGGTTCGGCACGAAGTGCTCGGTGTATCCCGAGGAAGTTTTGATTCCGCTCATCGCGGCGCGGCTGCGCCGTCCGGTCAAATGGATCGAAACGCGCCGCGAGCACATGCACAGCGCGAGCCACTCGCGCGAGCAGCTCCATGAGGCGGAAATCGCCGCGGCCGCCGACGGAACGGTGCTGGCCTTCCGCGATCGCCTGCTGCTTGATCAGGGCGCCTACAATCCGTGGGGCATCGTGCAGCCGTACAACACCGTGGCGCACACGCTCGGCCCCTACCGCATCCGGCACGCGGCGTTCGACGCTCGGTGCGTCGTCACCAACAAGACGCCGCACGCCCCCTACCGCGGGGCGGGCCGTCCCGAAGCCGTCTTTGTGATGGAACGGATGCTTGATTTGCTCGCGCGCCGGCTCGAGATCGACCCCGCCGACCTGCGCCGCCGCAACACCATTCGCGGCGACGAGATGCCGTACGACGCCGGCTTCCTCTACCGCGACGGGAACCCGTGTGTGTACGACAGCGGCGACTTCGCGGCTGCGCTCGAGCGCGCGCTCGACCACGCGGGCTACGACGCCTTCCGCCGGGAACAACGCGCGCTCCGCGAACGCGGGGTGTGCCGCGGCATCGGAATCGCCGCGTATGTCGAGGGCACCGGGATCGGCCCGTTTGAGAGCGCGGCCGTACGGCTGGATCCCTCGGGCAAGGTGGTGGTCGTGACCGGCGCCTGCTCGCAGGGTCAAGGCCACGAAACCACCTTCGCGCAGATCGCCGCGGACGCGCTCGGCGTCAGCCTCGACGACGTGACGGTGGTCGGCGGCGACACGCGGGAGATCTCGGCCGGCGTCGGCACCTTCGCCAGCCGCAGCATGGTCGTCGCCGGCAACGCCGTGGCCGGCGCGGCGCAGGACGTCCGCGGGAAAGTGGTGCGCGCCGCCGCCACGTTGCTCGAGGCATCCGAGCGCGACCTCGACCTGGAGGAGGGGCGCGTATTCGTCCGCGGCAGCCCGAATCGGACGCTCACGCTCGCCGACATCGTGCGGTCGAGCCTGCCCACGCTGGCGGGCAGGCGCGTGGACGACCCGATCTTCGAGGCGTCGCGCTACGAGACGGTGCCCACGGTCACCTACGCGAGCGCGGCGCACGTCGCGGTGGTCGACGTCGACCCGGAGACCGGCGCGGTCGTCATCGTCCGGTACGTCGTCGCCCACGACTGCGGGCGCGTGGTCAACCCGTTGATTGTGGAGGGACAGGTCCACGGCGGCCTGGCACAGGGAATCGGCGGCGGCATGCGCGAAGTGCTCGCCTATGATGCCGGCGGGCAGCTGCTCTCAGGGTCGCTGATGGAGTACGCGATCCCGAAGGCCCGCGACCTTCCTCGGTTCGAAACGATCCATCTGGAATATCCGTCGCCGCGCAACCCCCTCGCGGTCAAGGGGATCGGGGAAGGCGGCGCGATCGCGCCCCCGGCGGCCCTCGCGAACGCGGTCGAGGATGCGCTGATGCCCTTCGGCGTGCAGATCACTGAAGGCCCGCTCTCGGCGGAGCGGATCGTCGCGCTGATCAAGGCGCGGGCGAGGAGCGGAGTGTAATGCCGCCCGCTTGTCCCGCGCGGGCGGCGCACCGGATCTGATGTCCGCCCGCGACCCCGGCCCCGCTCTTCTTCGCACGCCGCGGGCGTGGGCGGCGGATGCGCTTATCCTCGGCAGCGTCGCCGCGGCGTTCTACCTCTTGCTGACCCTGGCGCCCCGGGAGCTGCACCGCTCGATTCCTTCGATTACGATCGACCTGCGGCCCTCGGCGCTGCCGGAGTACGCGCTGCTCTCGCTGCTGCGCATGATCGCCGCCTACATCATCTCGCTGGCATTTACGCTCGGCGTCGGCTATGCCGCGGCGCACAACGCGGCGGCGGGCCGGTTGATCGTGCCGGTGCTCGACGTGCTGCAGTCGATCCCCGTGCTGTCGTTTCTTCCAACGGTCCTGCTCGCCATGATCGCCCTCTTTCCGGGCCAGACGCTGGGGCTCGAGCTCGGCAGCATTCTCCTGATCTTTACCGGCATGGTATGGAATATGGCGTTTAGCTTCTACCATTCGCTGCTCACCATTCCGGAAGAGCTCAGCGAAGCGACGCGCGCCTTCCGCCTCTCGCCGCTGCGACGGCTCGCGTCCCTCGAACTGCCCGCGTCGATGATCGGCCTCGTCTGGAACAGCATGATGTCATGGGCGGGGGGCTGGTTCTTTCTCATGGCCACCGAGGAATTCAGCCTCGGCAAACAGTCCTTCACCCTGCCCGGCCTCGGCAGCTATCTCGCGGAGGCGGCGAACAAGGGTAACTTCACGGCGATCTGGTGGGGCCTCGGCACGCTGGTGGCGTTGATCGTCGCCCTCGATCAGCTGGTCTGGAGACCGCTGATCGCGTGGAGCGAGAAGTTCAAAGTGGAGCTCTCCGAAGGGCAGGACGTGCCGCGCTCCTGGGCGCTCAACGTGCTGCGGGACTCGGCGCTGCTGCCTGCCTGCGGCCGCGCGTTGCGCACGATCTCGGAGCGCGTCCAGGAAGGACGGCACGCGCCCACGTTTCCGCACCCTCCGGCGCTGCGGCCCGCGCGTGCGGCACTCGGCCGCGCGCTCGGATGGCCGGCCGGTTTGGCGGCGGTGGCCCTGGTCCTGTGGGGCGCCCTGTCGCTCCTCCGGCTGATTGCGGCCCTTCCGGCCGGCCAGTGGCTGGTGATCGGCGCCGGGACGGGCGCGACGCTCCTGCGGATCATCGCGGCGCTGTCCGTGTCGCTTCTGTGGACCATACCCGCCGGCGTCGCGATCGGGCTGCACCCGCGGCTCGCCCGAGTCGCTCAGCCGCTGGCGCAGATCGCGGCGTCGGTGCCCGCCACCGCGGTGTTCCCGATTCTGCTGCTGCTCCTGATCCACGTCGGCGGCGGGCTCACGATCGCGTCCATTCTATTAATACTGCTCGGCACACAATGGTACGTGCTGTTCAACGCCATCGCCGGCGCGATTGCGCTGCCTCGCGATCTGCTCGAGGCGACCGAGGTAATGAAGGTGCGCGGTTGGGCGCGCTGGCGGACGCTCATCCTCCCCGGCATCTTTCCGCACCTCGTCACCGGCGGTATCACGGCCCAGGGCGGCGCCTTCAACGCGTCGATCGTGTCGGAGTACGTGACCTTCGAAAACAAGACGCTGCAGACGATCGGCCTCGGCGCGCTGATCTCGGCGGCCGCGGCGGACGCGAACTACCCGCTGCTGGCGGCGGCGACCGCCTCGCTGGCCGCCATCGTCGTGATATGGAACCGGCTCTTTTGGCGCCGCGCCGCGCGTCTCGCGGAGGAACGCTACCATCTGGGATGAATGACGGATCGGCGCGCCGGGCCACGCCGGGCCGGACGCCGCCGACGGGAGGACCATAGTCGTGGCCATCAGCAGTCCGCCGACGGTGCTCGTCGACGCGAAAGATCTGACGATCGCGTACGCGCGGCCCGACGGGGGCTCGATCGCGGTGCTCTACCGCGTCAACCTCCAGGTGCGGGCGGGCGAGATCCTCGCGGTCCTGGGCCCCTCCGGCTGCGGCAAGTCGAGCCTCCTGCGCGTGCTCGCCGGCTTGTTGCGACCGACCGAGGGCACCGTCTTGTATCGGGGAGAGCCCCTCAAGGGCCCCAACCCCGGCGTTGCGATGGTCTTTCAAACCTTTGCCCTCTTCCCGTGGCTCACCGTGCTCGACAACGTGGAACTCGGCCTTCTCGCGCAGGGGGTCGCCCAGGACCGAGCGCGGGCCAAGGCGCTGGAAATGATCGACCTCATCGGCTTGGACGGCTTCGAATCCGCGTTCCCGAAGGAACTCTCCGGCGGCATGCGCCAGCGCGTCGGTTTCGCCCGCGCGCTCGCCGTGGAGCCGGATATTCTGCTGATGGACGAGCCATTCTCCGCCCTCGATCCCCTGACCGCAGAGAACCTGCGCACCGACCTGCTCGAGTTGTGGCTGAAGCGGCGGTTCCCGACCCGCGCGATCGTCGTTGTGACGCACAGCATCGAAGAAGCCGTGTTCATGGCCGACCGCATCATCGTGCTCGCGACGACGCCGGGCCGCATCGTGGACGAGGTCCGTCCGGAACTGCCGCATTGGCGCGACCGGCGGTCGACGCAGTTTCAGCAAGTGGTCGAGCGGGTCTACGAGCTGCTGACCGGTGATCGCGCCCGGCGCCTTGCGCACCTCAAACAGCTCATCCCGAGGCTCCCCAACGCGACGGTGAGCATGCTCATCGGCCTCGTGGAGCTGATCCACGACCGGGGCAACGAGGCCGATCTCGCGCAGGTCGGAGCCGAGCTGCACTTCGACGTGGAGGACCTGTTGCCGGCGGTCGAAGCGGCGGATCTGCTGGGCTTCGCCACCGCCCACGCCGGCGACCTGAAATTGACGGAGCTCGGTGCGGCGCTGGCCGCAGCGACGGTGCAGGAAAAGAAAGACATCTTTCGCGCGAGACTCCTCGAGACCGTCGGCCAGACGCGCGAGATCGTTGCGCAACTGAACCAGACAGAGGACCACCGAATGCCGGCGAGCGGGATCCTCGATGAGCTCGAGCGGCATTTCAGCAACGAGGAGGCGCGCCGTCAGCTCGAGATCCTGATCGGCTGGGGGCGGTACGCGGAGATCTACGCGTTCGACGAACTGACCGACGACTTCTACCTGGAGCCGGGCGGCGTGCCGGCCGAGGCGGGGTCCGGGTAACGCCCCGGCGCTCCGGGCTTTCGTTCGATCACCAGGATAGCCAGTGTGTGCCCGACCCCACCGCGAAGTAGACGCCCTCTCGGCGCACCGGCGCGCGCGACAATTCGACTACAATAGCCATGGGCCGGAGGTGAACGGACGGCATGATCCCGACGCTGACATTCGGACGCACGGGGCACGTGAGCACGCGGACGATCTTCGGGGCGGCGGCGCTCGCGCGGGTCACCCAGGACGAGGCCGATCCGGTGCTCGAACTGCTGCTGCGCTACGGCGTCAATCACATCGACGTCGCAGCGAGCTACGGCGACGCGGAGCTGCGGATCGCGCCGTGGCTGCGGACGCACCGCGATCGCTTCTTCCTCGCCACGAAGACCGGCGCGCGCACGTACGATGCGGCGAAACGCCAGATCCATCAGTCGCTCGAACGGATGGGCGTCCGGCAGATCGACCTGATTCAACTGCACAACCTCGCCGACCCGATCGAGTGGGACACGGCCCTGAGTCCGCGGGGCGCAATCGACGCCTGCGTCGAGGCGCGCGAGGAAGGGCTGGTGCGGTTCATCGGGGTCACGGGCCACGGAACGCAGATCGCGGCCACCCACCTCCGCAGCCTCGAGCGGTTCGACTTCGATTCCGTGTTGCTGCCGTACAACTACCTGATGATGCACGACCCGCACTACGCCGCGATGTTTGAGCGCGTCGCCGCAGCCTGCCGCGCACGAAACGCCGCCGTGCAGACGATCAAAGCGGTCGCCCGGCGGCCGTGGTGGGGCCGCGAGCGGACCCGCACGACGTGGTACCAACCGGTCGAAGACCAGCGGGACATCGACCTCGCGGTCCATTGGGTGCTCGCTCGGCCCGGCATCTTCCTCAATACTGTCGGCGACATCGCGCTGCTGCCGAAAGTATTCGACGCCGCCGCGCGGTACGCGGGGCCGCCGGACGAGACGGCGGTGCGCGAGTCGGCGTCGCGCCTCGAGATGCTGCCGCTCTTCGTCTGAACGCCGCCCGCGCGGCCCAACCGCTCGTGGCGCTGGAGGGGGTGGGCCGCGGTTACGACGGCGGCCGGATCGTCGCTCTGTGCGATGTCACGCTCCGCGTCGCCCCCGGCGAGTTCGTCGCCGTCGTCGGGCCGAGCGGCAGCGGCAAATCGACCCTGCTGCACCTGGCCTGCGGGCTCGACCGGCCGACGGCCGGCCGCGTGCTGTTCCGCGGCGCGGAGCCGGCGTCGGCGGCCGCCTGGACCAAAATCCGCGCGCGGCAGATCGGCTTCGTATTTCAGGCGTTTCATCTGTTCCCGACGCTGACCGCGCTGGAGAACGTCGAGCTCCCGATGTTCGGAGTCGTTGGAGACGGCGCCGAGCGCGGGCGGCGGGCGCACGCGCTGCTGGACCGCGTCGGGCTCGGCGGCCGGCTGCACCATCTGCCGTCGGAGCTTTCCGGCGGCGAACGGCAGCGCGTCGCCATCGCCCGCAGCCTGGCGAACGCGCCCCTCTTGATCGGCGCCGACGAGCCGACGGGCAACCTCGATTCCCGCGCATCCGCGGACGTGCTCGACCTGCTCGCCGAGCTGCACCGGCGGGACGGGGCCAGCCTGGTGCTGGCCACGCACAACTTGGAAGTCGCCGCCCGCGCCGGCCGGATCATCCACCTGGCCGACGGCCGGATCGTGGCCGCCACATGCGCTTCGTAAGCATTCCCGCGCGCAACCTGGGCCGGCGGCCTATCCGGTCCATCCTCACCGCGTTCGGCGTTGCACTCGCCGTCGGAGGGTTCGTCGTCCTGACCGGATTTTCGCGCGGCATGGAGCGCGCGTGGACGGTGAGCCTGATCGAACGAGACGTGCATATGACCGCGGTCCCGCGCGGCACCGTGCAGATTCTCACAGCGTCGATCGACGACTCGCTGGCGGCGCGGCTCGCGAAGTTCGAGGGAGTGCGCGACGCCTCCGGGGAGCTCGCGGACATGATCATGCTGCCGTCGGGCCAGCCGATACTGGTCGTCGGCTGGCCGCCGGGCAGCTTCTTGTGGGAGACGCTGCGCCTGAGCGCCGGCCGGCTCCCCGCGCCGGCGCGGCCGGACGACGCGGTGGTCGGTCAGGGGCTCGCCGCGGCCCTGCGGGTGGCGCCGGGCGGCACGCTCGGGGTGCTCGGGGGGCGACTCGCCGTGACGGCCGTCTTCCGTCCGAGCAGCGTCATCAACAACAACATGGTAATCGTCCCACTGCCGACGTTGCAGCGGCTGCTCAACCGGCCGGGAAAGGTCACGGTCCTGGACCTGCGCCTCGCGCAGCCCGGAGACCCCGCGCAGGTCCGCGCGGTGCGCGCGCGGCTCGCCGCCGCATTTCCCGGCCTCACCTTTACGGAGACCCGCTCGGTGGCCGACAGCAACGAGATCCTGCGTCTGATCCGCGGGATGGCCTGGGGCATCTCCCTCATCGCGCTCGCGATTGGGCTGTTCACGGTGCTGAACACGCTCCTCATGTCCGTCACCGAGCGCGTCCGCGAATTTGGGGTGCTGTCCGCGCTCGGCTGGAGTCCCGGGCGCGTCCTGGCGATGGTCGTGCTCGAGGGACTCGTGCTCACGCTCGGCGGCAGCGCGGCCGGCATCGTCCTGGGGATCGGCGGGCTGCGGTGGCTCGCACAGACCCCGATGCTGCGCGGCCTCGTCCAGCCGGAGATCGGCGCGCACCTGCTGCTGGAGGTCGCCGCGGTGACCCTCGTCCTGGGAATCGCGGGGAGCCTCTACCCCGCGGCACGCGCGGTGGCCGTGCGCCCGGTGGAGGCGCTGAAGTACGAGTAGCCGCCGTCGGGCGGCGCGCCTCTAGACGACGGCCGCGCCCGCCAGCCGGTCGTACCAGCCGGTGATGAACGGATTGAAGTAGCGGTGATGCACGACGATCGAGCCGTGCACCACCGGGTCGCTCGCGTCGGACGATGCGACTTCGTGTACCGCGGCCCGAGGAAAGATCTGCGCGGCGACCGACGGCGTGCGCAGCGCCGCGAGCGTGGGCGAGGTCGGCACCAAGACGCCGTCCTCGTCTTCCGCGAACAGCACGAGCGCCGGCCCGGGGAAGATCGGCGCGTGGGCCGACGGCCACGTCAGCGCCCGGAGTGCGAGCGCCCGTTCGTAATAGCCGGTGACGGTGATCTCGCGCACGGCGGCGAGCACCTTCGCAATGATCACCGTGTTGCGATCGTCGAGTAGCCGCGTCGCCCGCTCACGGCGGAAGAGGATACCGAAGGCGCGCCGCGCACGGGCCACCTCCCGCTCGACCTCGCCGTGCTGGCCGCTGAGGAAGAACATCCGCGCCGCCCGCTCCCGCATCGAAGCGGGGCCGGCCGCCGCGGCGTCCAGGCGGACCATATCCGCGGCACAGAGCACCGGACTAACCATGACCACGCCCGCGAGCCGAAGCGCGGGTGCGGCGGCCCTCCCGCCGGCCGCCGCGCGATCGCACAACAGCTTTACCACCAGCCCGGCGCCGAAGCAGATGCTGAAGAGCACCGGCTGCTCGCCGCGGGCGTTGAGGTGCCGGATGAGTCCGCAGACCTGCGTGAAGAGCGCCTGCGTACAAAACCGGTCGCGCGGATAGTTGACGTAATAAACGTCGCCGTACCGGGCGACAAGATCGCGCTGGTACTCGATTGACTCGGTGGCGTCGGGCAGAAACCCCGCGATGACGATCGTGGGCGTCCGGCCGGTGCCCGCCTGGCGGTAGATCCGGCTTTGCGCCGCCGCGTCGGCGCCGCCGTATAGCCTCGCGGAGGCGAAGGGGAGGATGGGGCCGCCGAAATTCAGGCCGCTCGACGGGCCCATCGCGAACGGCGCTTGTGGTGGACGCGCAGGCATTCGACCGTCCGGCAGGTTCGGCGGACCGCCGGGGCGATCCTTTGCCGCCGAGCTCGATCGAGCGCACCCCGGCGGCGTACTCTTTCGCGTGCAATGGTCTACCGCATCCGAGCCCTCGGCATCATACTTAGCGATCCGCACCACGCCCGGGGGCATGCACGCCGATGAGCATGCCCCCGGACGGCACGCTTCACGGGCCGCCGGAAAGGAGGCCGCCGTGGAAGTCCTCATGGTTATGCTCGTCGTGGGAGTAATCCTATGGGCGACGGGACACCTCGTCATGCGCTAGACCCGGTCCGCAGCAGCCGCCCGGCGTTCTCCAGCGTTAAGACGAGGTCGACCCCGCCAAACCGAACCGCGCAGACAGTGTGTGCACCCGCATACTCCCTTTGCACCGCATTGCCCTACAATTAAATAACCGGCGGCTAAATAACCAACGGCGCGGCGGACATCCGGCCGCGACACGATCATGACCGGGCCCCCGGTGTCCGGCCTCGGAGGGAGCCACGCATGGCGACGTCGCCCGAAGACATGATCCGGCACGTGGACGGGGGAAACGGCATCCTCACGGTGCGCGGAAGCGCGCTCCACCGCAGCTGGAACAACATCCGCTACAAGACGGGGCTATCCGCAAAGAACGTGGGAGCGAAACAGCTCTCGATGAACGTCGCGACGATTCCGCCGGGCGGCGTGGCCTACGCGCACGTCCACGTGGGTTTCGAGGTCATGTTGTACATTCTCGAAGGACGCGTCCGCCACGAGTACGGCCCGGACTGCTCCTTGAGCATCGACAACGAGGCGGGCGACTTCATCTTCATCGCGCCGGGGATTCCCCACGAGGTGCGCAATTTGAGCGAGACCGAGCCGGTCGTAGCCGTGGTCGCGCGGTCTGATGCCTCCGAGTGGGAACACATCGTCCCCTACGAGCGGCGCCGGTAGGCGCGGGCTGGAAGACGCCGGCGGCGACCGCGCGCGCGGTCTAGCGGCTAAAGTCGACGGCGGTGGTATTTCCGCCGCTGACGACTACCCCGACGCGCTCGCCCCGCTCCGGCCGGTAGCGGCCGGAAAGCAGGGCGGCGAGCGCCGCGGCACCGCCCGGCTCCGCCACGACCCGCGCGACGTTCCACAACGCCTGCTGCGCATGCCGGATGGCGTCGTCGGTGACGAGCACGACGCGGCTCACGTGGCGCCGCGCGATCGGGAACATGATCTCTCCGACCCGTCGCGGCGCGAGCGAGTCCGCGGCGATGCCGCCCGCTTCGGCGTCCACGGGGTGCCCGGCCGCGATCGCACGGAACAGAGTCGGCGAGGCCTCGGGCTCGACGCCGACAACGTCGACGCCGCCCCCAAACCACGCCGCGATCCCGCCGATCAAGCCCCCGCCGCCGACCGCGACCAAAAGTGTATCCAGCCGGGCTCCTTGCTCCTCCACTTCGAGGCCGATCGTGCCTTGCCCGAGCACGGTCTCGATCTGGTCAAAAGCGTGAACCGGCATCGCGCCGCTCGAAACGGCCCACGCCTCGCTGGCCGCGAGCGCGTCCGCGTACCGCTCGCCGCCGACGACGAGATCAGCGCCATAGTCGCGGATCCGCGCGATTTTCGCCGGCGACGAAATCGCCGGCACGAAGATCTTCGCCGGGACGCCGATCTTCATCGCCGCGTACGCGACCGCCGCGCCGTGGTTGCCGCCCGACGCCGCAACGACGCCAGCACGCGGCACCGTCCTCCCGAGCAGATTCGCGAAAGCGCCGCGCGCCTTGAAGGACCCCGAATGTTGAAAGAGTTCCAATTTGAGGACCGCCGGCCCCGCGACAGCGCCAAAGTCTGCGCCGTCGGCTTCAAGAATCGGTGTGCGCCGGATGTGGGACCTGATGCGCGCATACGTCCCGGCGATCTGCGCGCGCGTGATTGGAAGCTGGAGAATCTCCGCCATGCCGCTTGACATGGTAATGGAAAGTCGGCGAAGTTACAAAGCGTGACGATGAACGAGTTACCGCCCCCGACGCAGTTCCGAACTCTCGCCGGCGTGCTGGACGAGGTCCGCGGCACGTCCGCGATCTCTGCGAAGATCGCCAGGCTCGCAGACTACCTCGCCACGTTGCACGATGAAGACCTCCGCCGGGCGTGCACGTTTCTCGCCGGCCGGCCGTTCCCGCCGGGGGACGGACGCCGCCTCGGCATGGGGTGGGCCGCGATGGGTGGGGTCCTTCAGGAGCTCACCCGTGCGCCTGACGAAGAAATGGGCACGACCTATCGGGCTCACGGCGACCTCGGTGACGCCGCGGCTACCTTGCTCACGCGTTACCGGCCGCCGGCCGGCCCGTTCCCGCGGCCGCTTACGCTCGCGCACGTCGAGGAAGAGTTCGGCGCGATCGCCGCCGCGCAGGGTCCCGCCTCGCGCCGCGCCAAGGCGGCGGCCCTACGCGACCTGCTCGGCAGCGCGTCGCCGCGGGAAGCGGCGTACCTCATCAAGATCATGACGTCCGACATGCGCATTGGGTTGCGCGAAGGACTGCTGCTGCCTGCGATCGCCAAGGCCTTCGAACGCGCCCCCGCAGCCGTGCGGCAGGCGGCGTTGTTGATCGCCGAGCCGGGCGAAGTCGCGGTGCGTGCCCGTGCCGGGACGTTGGACGAGGTCTCCCTGGTACCCGGCCAGCCGTTTCGCTTCATGCTGGCGAGCCCGCTGGAGACGCCGGCGGACGCGTTCGACAATCGCGCGCCCGTCCTGTGGGTGGAAGACAAGTACGACGGTATCCGGGTCCAGGCCCATCGGACGGCCGAGGGTGTCGTTATCCTCTCGCGAACGCTCGATAACGTAACGGCGGCGTTTCCGGAGATCCCGCCGGCGCTTACATCGCACGCCGGCGCCTTTATCCTCGACGGCGAGATCGTCGCCTGGCAGGGAGATCGCGCGCTGGCGTTTGGACGGCTCCAGCAGCGGCTGCAGCGGCGGAACCCCGGCGCGCTGCTCGGCGAGATTCCGGTCGTGCTCGTCGCCTTCGATCTCGTGCACCTCGGCGGCCGCGACCTGCTCGCCCTCCCGCTTGCGGAGCGGCGCGCCGCGCTCGAGGCCCTGCGCCTGCCGCCGCCGGTCCGGCTCAGCACGGCCGGCGAGGCGCGGACACCCGAGGATCTGGAGCGTCGGTTCGCCGCCGCGCGCGCAGCCGGGAACGAGGGCATCGTGATGAAGCGGCCGGACGCTCCCTACCAGCCCGGCCGGCGCGGGCGGCTCTGGACGAAATGGAAGCCCGGCGCCGGTACTCTCGACGTTGTCGTGGTCGGAGCGGAGTACGGGCACGGAAAGCGCGCCGGTGTGCTGTCCGACTACACCTTCGCGGTGCGGGACGGTGAGCGGCTCGCGACGATCGGCAAAGCGTATTCCGGTCTAACCGACCCGGAGATCAAAGATCTGACGGTCTGGTTTCTCGGGCACACGCGCGAGGATTTCGGTTTTATGCGCACGGTGGAGCCCGTAGTGGTCCTTGAAGTCGCGTTCGACGCCATCATGAAGAGCAACCGGCACAACTCCGGCTTCGCGCTGCGTTTTCCGCGGATCGTCCGCGTCCGCGACGATAAGCCGGCCGCGGAGATCAACACGCTGGACGACGTGCGCGAGCTGTTCGCGCGCCTCAGTTCGCGGACCGTCCCCCCGCCTCGATAGGCGCGGCATCTACACGGTCCATGAGCCGCGTGAGAACGTGGTTGAGGAAGCCCGCGAAGAGCTCGCTGAAGCCGCCCTCGATCTCCCGGTCCGTGCCGCCGAGGATTAGTCGAAGGAGCTCCCGACGCTCCGCCACCTTCTCCTTGAACTGATAACCGCCGGGGTTTCGAAGATCGCGGATGAGTTCGTACGCAAAGAACCGGGTGGTGAGGTCGTTTAGGATCTCCGTCAGATGGTGGTTGCCGGCGAGCTCGCAGAGCGTCCGGTGAAAGTTCCTGTCCGCGTTGGTGCAGCGTGCGACATCCCGATCGCGGGCGGCGCTTTCGATCTCGGCCAACGCTCGCTTCAGCCGGTCGGCGCTATCGGGCGTGAACGCGGCGTGTACTTTCTTCGCGGCATGGGTCTCGAGGGCCTGACGGATATCGAAAATTTCCCGGACATCCTGCTGCGACAACCGGGCCACGAACGCGCCCTGGTGCGGCTTGAGTTGCACGAGTCCCATGTTCGTGAGTAGCCAAAGGGCACAGGGATTCTCCTCGTCGAACAGAACGTAAGACGAGCCCTCGCACTCGTTAGCCGGGCTTACGTCCTCGAGAGCGGCCGGGTGGTCATGCACGGCACGAGCCCCGATCTGGCGAACAACCGGCAGATCCAAGCCGCGTATCTTGGGATGGACATTCAATGAGCCTCGCGCGCCTCGGCGGCATCCGCCCAGGACGGATCGGCCTCTTTGCCGGCTCGCTTGCCGGACAGCCCGCGGCCGTCCAGCGCGAGGTCGTCCCCGAAATGGAGCGCCTCGGGTACGGCACGCTGTGGTACCAGGAGGCGGTCGGGCGGGAGTCCTTGGCTCAGGCCGCGATCTATCTCGCGGCCGGCTCCCGGATCGTCGTCGCCAGCGGCATCGCGAATATCTACGCCCGCGATCCGCAGGCGATGTCGGCGGGCGGCCGCACGTTCGCGGAGGCCTGGCCCGGGCGCTTCATCCTCGGCCTCGGCGTCAGCCACGCCCCTATCGTCACGGCGCGCGGCCACGACTACACGAAGCCGTTCAGCGCGATGCGGCGGTATCTCGACGCGATGGGCACAGCCGTATGGCGCGGCCCCGAGGCGGCGCCGCCGCCGATCGTGCTGGCGGCTCTCGGGCCCCGGATGGTGGGGCTGGCCGCAGAAGTGACGGCCGGCGCGTACCCGTATTTCACGACCGCCGACCACGTTCGCGCGATTCGCGAGCAGATGGGCCCGGAGCCGTTTCTGGCGGCCGATCTGCCCGTGGTGCTGGCCGGCGACCGGCGGGCGGCCCGCGCCGCCGGCGACCAGCACACCGCGAGGTACCTCAGCGCGGCGAACTACCGCAACAACCTGCTTCGGCTCGGCTGGTCCGCGCAGGACGTGGAGGCTCCGGGTTCGGACCGGCTCTTCGACGCCGTAATCGCATGGGGCGATGTCGCCGCGATTCGGCGCCGCGTGGACGCCCATTTCGCGGCCGGGGCGGATCAGGTCGTGCTTAATATCGTGATCGCGGATCCGGCGCGGCCGTACGTCGACGAACTGCGCACCCTCGCCGCGTTGCACGAACGCGGGTAGCTACGCGCTGACCTCGAGCGCCTCCCGGATCGCGGCGGCAAACTGCTCCATGATCTGATCCGCCTTCCGCTGGATCATGCCCTGGCCGAGCGTACCGAGTCTGCCGAGGACCGCCGCGTCGGAGACGATGTGGAGAACGCTGCCGTCGCCGCGCGGTTCCACGGCCAGATCGAGCGTCACGCGCAGCGAGCTCCCCATCGCACTGTCGCGACCGGCCGCCTGCGCGCGTAGTCGCCGTCCCTCGTCAACCTCCAGAATCTGAATCTCCAGCGGAAAGGTCACGCTGAACGGCCCGATCCGCTCGCCGACGACGGCCGCGTAGCGTTCGTGAGGAACGACCGTGCGGGCCTCCCGGCATCCTGGTAGGCACCTCGCGACCCGCTCGACGTCCCACAGAAACTGCCAGACCGCATCCGGCGAGCGCGCGACGGCGATTTTTTTCTCGAAACGCATAGGCCCACGATACCACGGCGGGCTGCAGGGAATCCTCCGCGCGGTCACGGAAGTTACGGGCGAAGCACGGCAGGCGATCCCGTCCGCGTCGCCACTCGCCGCCCGACCAAAACGCCCGGAGGTGGAAGATGCCATTGTACGTCCGTCGTGAAGACATTCAAGACGACACGGTCACGACGCAGTACACGCATATGTCGACACAAATGGTCTACGGCGCGGAGAGCTGCCTGATGCTGGCGACACGCCCCGGGGGCTATCACTCGCATCCTCATAAACACGACACCGAACAGATGAACTACGTGATCGACGGGGAGATCTGGGTCTTCGTCGAGGACAAGTTCTTCCTGGTCAAAGCCGGGGACTATTACCGCATCCCGCGCAACGCCGTGCACTGGGGCTGGATCACCTCGGACAAGCCCTGCACCATCCTCGAGGTGTTCGCGCCCGTGTATCTCGGCGGGACACACCCGAACGCGGCGGCCCTGTACGACGATGGCGAGAAGCCCGCACAGATCCCCGACATCAAGACCGAGGCCGTGTCCGACGACTACATGAAGATCGAGCAGAAGCTGCCGATCAAGCGCTAGGCAGCCGCCGGCCGGGGCGGTGTCCTAGCCGGGGGCGCCCGAGGCGCTGAGCTCGGTGCTGAGGGCCTCGGCCAGCCCGTCCACTACA
>DATEGA010000139.1:0-2961 GCA_035280345.1 bacterium
CGACGACCGTGGGCTCCGGCGCGCAGCGCGGGCAGTCGCCGGTTCCCGCGGCGGCGCTGCATCCGGGACTCTCGGTGATGGACATGGTCTACGAGCCGCGCGAGACCGTGCTGCTGCGTGAAGCGCGGGCGCGCGGGTGCCGGGCCGTCGAAGGGCGGTCGATGCTCGTGTACCAGGGAGCGCGCGCGTTCGAGTTGTGGACCGGACGGCCGGCGCCGGTCGCCGCCATGCGCCGCGCCGTCGGGCTCGCGGACGATACGCCGATCGCGAAGGTCGGGGGGCGCTAGGGCGATGTTCCGGTTTCTGACGTCGGGCGAATCACACGGCCGCGGCCTCCTGGTCGTCGTCGAAGGGATGCCGGCGGGGGTGCCCGCGTCCGAAGAGGGCATCAACGAGCAGCTGGCGCGGCGCCAGCGCGGCTACGGCCGCGGCGGCCGCATGCAGATCGAACAGGATCGCGCCGAGATCTACACCGGTGTGATGAGCGGTACCACGATCGGGGCGCCGATCGGGCTCGCGATCGGCAATAAGGACTGGCGGAAGGACGAGCCGCCGCTCACGCGGCCGCGGCCGGGGCACGCCGATCTCGCCGGCGCCCTGAAGTATCATTTCGACGACGTGCGCCGCGTGCTCGAGCGCTCGAGTGCACGCGAGACCGTCTCCCGCGTGGCCGCCGGGGCGCTCGCGCGGATGCTGCTCGCGCAATTCGGCATCACGCTGTTCAGCCATGTCGTGGAACTCGGCGGTATCGCCGCGGAGCACCGTCCGGCTCGGATCGAGGAGATTCCCGCGATTGCCGAGGCCTCGCCGCTGCGCTGCGCGGATCCCGAGGCGGAGCAGCGCATGATCACCGCGATCGACGAGGCGAAGGCGCGCGGCGACACGCTCGGCGGCGTGTTCGAGGTTGTGGTCCTCGGTCTGCCGGTCGGGCTCGGCACGTACGTGCATTGGGACCGCCGGCTCGACGGACGGCTCGCGCAGGCGATGATGTCGATCAACGCGATGAAGGGCGTCGAGATCGGGCGCGGGTTTGACGAAGCGCGTCTGCCGGGCTCCGCCGCGCACGACGAGATCTTTTATGAAGCGGGCCGCGGGTTTTATCGGCGGACGAATCAATCCGGCGGCACTGAAGGCGGGATGACGACCGGCGAGCCGCTTCTCGTGCGCGTCGCGATGAAACCGTTGAGCACGCTGCGCAGTCCGCTGGCGTCGGTCGATATCGTGACGAAGGAGCGCGTGGAAGCGGCGGTGGTTCGCAGCGACGTGACCGCGGTTCCGGCTGCCGGCGTTATCGGTGAGGCGATGGCGGCGCTGGTGCTGGCGGATGCGATGCTCGAGAAGTTCGGTGGCGACAGCCTTGATCAAATGCGTGTAGCCTATGAGGCGCATCGGGAATGGGTGTTGCGCGGTCCGGGTGCCCGGGGGTGAGGGTTTCGGCGGATACCGGCACAGGGAACGGTGTGTGCGAGCCGGCGCGGCCCGCCGCGCCGGCTCGCGGGCGGATCATCTTAGCGAACGGACGTTCGTATACGAACGCCGATATCTCCTTCAACGTTGTGCTCATCGGGTTCATGGGCACCGGTAAGTCGGCGGTCGGCCGCCGCATCGCCGAGCGCCTCGGGCGGCAGTTTGTGGACACCGACGCCATCATCGAAGCGCGCGCAGGCCGTCCGATCGCCCGGATCTTCGCCGAGGACGGTGAACCCGCGTTCCGGGGCCTCGAATCGGTCGCCGTCGCGGAGGCGGGTGCGTCCCGGGGCGCGGTGATCGCGACAGGAGGCGGCGTGCCTCTCCGTCCCGAGAACATGCGGCATCTCCGCCGGCATGGCGTGATCGTCGCCCTGACCGCGTCGCCGCGCGCGATTCTGGCGCGCGTGGGCGGCGGCGCGGACCGTCCGGTGCTCGGCGGCGATCCGGAGTCCGCGATCCACCGGTTGCTCGCGGAGCGCGACGCGGCCTATCGCGACGCCGATCTCGTCGTGGACACGTCGGACGTCTCGGCCGACGAGGCCGCGGATCGGGTGCTTGAATTCGTCCGTGCGCGCGCATCGGGCGGCGCGCCGTACCACCGGGTCCGCGTCGAGCTAGGTGACCGGTCGTACGAGATCCACATCGGCGCCGCGCTCCTTCGCCGGCTGCCGGAGTTGCTCGATAATGCGGGCGTGGCAGGACGGCTCGCGCTGCTCACCCATCCACGTCTGGACGCGCGGTACGGCCGCCCGTTGGCGGACGCCCTGCGCGCCGCCGGCCGCGACGTCGTGACCGTGACGGTGCCGCCGGCGGAGTCGAGCAAGAGCCTGCGCACGGCCGCGCGCGTGTATGATGCGCTCGTCGACGCACGTCTCGACCGCGGCTCGGCGCTCCTCGCGCTCGGCGGCGGCGTGGCCGGTGACCTCGGCGGATTCGTCGCCGCGACATTTCTCCGCGGCATCCGGTGGGTCGCGCTGCCGACCACGCTCCTCGCGCAGGTGGACGCTGCGATCGGCGGCAAGACCGCGGTCGACCACCCGCGCGCCAAGAACCTGATCGGGGCCGTGCATCAGCCGTCGCTCGTCGTCGCGGACGTGGAGACGCTGGCTTCCCTGCCGCGGCGCCAGCTCCGGTCCGGCATGGCGGAGGTCATCAAGACCGGCGTGATCGGCGCCCCGGACTTGTTCGAGTTCCTGGAGGGCAATCTGGGCGCGGTGATGGCGCGGCGCCCGGCGGCGCTCGTCCACACGATCGAACGCTGCGCGGCGTACAAGGCGCGTGTGGTCGCTGCCGACGAGCGCGAGACCGGCGAGCGGATGATGCTCAACTACGGGCACACGATCGGACACGGCATCGAGGCCGCCGCGGGCTACCGCGGCCTGACGCACGGCGAGGCGATCGCGATTGGGATGACGCTCGAGGCGCGCCTCGCGGTGCGGCTCGGTGTCTGCCAGCCCGCGGTCTTGGAGCGGCAGACGGCGCTGCTGGCGG
>DATEGA010000140.1:0-37051 GCA_035280345.1 bacterium
TGCGCGGCGACGCCGAAACACGCCGGCAGATCTTCATCTACTCTCTCGTCCTCAGCGCCGCGACACTCGCGCTCTACGCGCCGCTCCACGCCCTCGGCGCGGTGTACGCGCTCTCCGCGGTCGCGCTTGACACGGTCTTCGTCGGCCTCGCGTGGGCGGTGCTGGTCCTGCGCCGGCCGGGGTTGGAGATGGCCCTCTTCGGTTACTCGATCCTCTATCTCGGCCTTCTGTTCACGGCAATGGTGATCGACCGCCTGATCTGAGCCGTGCGTACGAGGCACCGCCGAGTATGGCGGCTCCGGTGAAGACGGTCCCCCGGATCACAGTTCCTCGCGAGATTGTCGGCCCGCGAGTGCGCCTGCGGTCCCTCCGGCCTTCGGATGCGCCCGCGGTCTGGGACGCGGTCGAGGAGTCACGAAAGCGCCTCGAGCGCTGGCTGCCGTGGGTTCACCACACGCACTCCGCGGCCGACGAACGGCGCGCGATTGCAGGGATGCGCGGACGGTGGCGTCGCCGCGAAGACTTCTTGGTCGGCATCTTCGATCGCCTCACCGGTCGCTACCTCGGTGGAAGCGGGCTCCACAAGATCAACTGGGAGCGGCGCTGCTTCGAAATCGGCTACTGGATCCGCGCGGGTGCGGAAGGCAAGGGCTACGTCTCTGAAGCGGTGCGCCTGCTGACCTGTTTCGCGTTCGATCGTCTCGGTGCCGCGCGCGTCGAGATCTTCATGCACCCCCGCAACGTCCGCAGCGAAGCCGTGGCCAAGCGGCTGGGATTCGTTTACGAAGGCACCGCGCGCGCCGTGACGCCCGGTCCCGACGGCAGACTCGAAGACCGGCACATGTACGCGCTTGTGCGGGCGGACTACGCGCGGATCTCGTGGGCCTCCGGGCGGCGGAGCGGGCGCCGGCCGCGAGAGGCTTTATCAAAAATTTACACGCGCCGGATACGGTTCAGGCTGACGGAGTGACGCAGCCGGGAGGACGCTCATGCGAACGTTCATCGTGATCTCGACGTGCATGGCCGTACTGGCAGCAGGAATGCTGACACTGCACGCGGTGCCGGGCCTGGCGGCTTCCGCCGCGCCCGAACTCAACGGCGGCGGCCCGTGGTTCAACACCGACGGCCGGCCGGTGACGATCGCCTCCCTGCGCGGCAAGGTGGTCGGGGTGGAAATGTGGACCGCTGGCTGCGAGAACTGCCTCAACGTCTTGCCCTACATGAAGCAGTGGTACGCGAAATACCGCGACCGGGGGTTCGTTCTCGTCGGCGTGCACACGCCCGAGTTCGCGCATGAGGGTCAGGTGCAGTACGTGCGCGCGGCGATCGCGCGGCTCGGGATCGCCTACCCCGTCGTCATGGACAACGACTATCACATCTGGAACGCGTACCACAACGCCTACTGGCCGGCGCTCTACCTGGTCGACAAGCACGGCCAGATCCGTTACACGCACATCGGCGAAGGCGACTACGACGTGACGGAACGGCAGATCGGCGCCCTGCTGAACGAGAAGATCTAGGGCGGTCGCGGCGACGCGGCCTTCGCGGACCGGACGGCTGCGCCGTCCGGTCCGCGGCCGTTTCCGCGCGGTGAGGGGTTCGTTTCGCCGCAGCGAATCTCTTCGTCGCGATGACGAGATCACAATCCCGGACCGCGGGACACGGGGTGGAATCCGTCGCTCCCGAAGTGTTGCGAGCGGCGCGCGACGTCGCGGACCGTTTGGCCAAGGAGCGGGCGGAGGCCGTGGCCCTCGTCGGCAGCCGCGTGCGCGGCGACGTCCACGACCACTCCGACCTGGATCTCATCGCCGTCGGGCGGGGACCGGTCCGCCGGCTCGAAGTGCACGAGCCGTACGTCGTCTCGGTACGGTGGCAAACGCCGGCGCGGGTCCGCGACGGCTTTTCTGACCTCGCCGACCTCAGCCCCATCCCCGGCTGGCGCCGCGCCGTGATTGTGTACGACTCGAGGAAAACCGTCGCCGGGCTAAAGCGCGAGGCGCTGGCCTGGTCCTGGGACGCCCTCGGCGCACAGGCAAACGTATGGGTGGCGGAGCAGGTGACCGATTACGCTGAGGAAGTCTTCAAGCTCGTCGGGAGCCTCCGCGCCGCGCGCTACAGCGCGGCGGCCGTCCAGCGGTCCGTGCTGGCGCTCCGGCTCCCGCGGGTGATGGCTGTCCACCGGCGGACCCTGTACGACGGCGACTCGCAGCTGTACGAGGCGATCTGCGCCGGCATGGGCGAGCCGTGGCGGCGCGCGCACCGTCGCGCGCTCGGGGTACAGGCGGAGACCCTGGAACAGACCTGCGGCGCGGCGCTGGAGTTGTACGCCCTCGCCGCGGAAGAAACGAAACAGCTGCTGGATGACCGGCAGTTTGCCGTCGTGCGGGGCGCCTGCACGGCGGCCGGGTTCCCGATCGGGAGACGCCCGGCCGCGCGCGAGGCGATCAAACCGCGGCGCTGACGCGCCGCCTCGTCGAGGCTACCAGCCTCCGCTGCCGTAGCCGCTGGGTTTGGACGGTGCGGCGCCGGCGCCCGCAGGGCCCGCCTTCAAGTCCAGCTTCGCAACCCACCACTTACCCGCGATCCCCTGACCGTTGGTTTGGCCTTTAGCGGTGTCGCCGCTGTACCGGTACAGCAGATGCCCCTGGTACGCGACCTGCGAGCCGTTCGCCGTCTTGACCACGGTCAGCTTGCCGGGAAGCGAATCCTCCGACGTCGGGGCCGACGTGCTGAGCAGCGGCGGCCAGATCTGCGAACAGCCGCCGGTGCAGCTGCTGCTGGCCGGCGTATCCGAATTGACGTAGTACAACGTCATGCCCTTCTCGTCGGTGAGCACCTTCGCCGACATGCCCTTGATCGTGACCGCCGCGGTTTCGACCGTGTACGCCGCGCCGAACACCGCCGGTCCGAGTGCGACCGCGAGGAGCGCGACGACGGCCGCGCCCGCAAGCAACCCTCTGATTCGTCTCGTCATGCCCACACCTCCGAGGAATTGCCTTCACGAAAGGAAAGATGCGCCTGGCGAATCACAAGTCTGTCAGCCGATCGTAACGTGACTGCAACAAACCAAGTGTCTATGATGCAGTCTACCGCCGGAATGTCTGCTTAGCGGCGCGGCTGGGCACGAGAGAGTGCACAGGTTAAGCTCGAACGTGAAACACATTGTGAACGCGGAAATTGGGAACATGATCGTGAGAGCGTGGCTACCAATTTCGCTTGTCGTCGTTTTGGTGCTCGCCACGACTTCACCGGCAACACTTTCCGGGATTCTTCCATCGCACCGGCATGGGATCGCGTTGCCAGTCGCCTCCGGCGACAAAACCGTCGCGGATCCTTCAGACTCGGCCTGGGTATTCTTGCGCTCCGCGGGTGCGAAGGGTGACGGCGTTGCCGATGACACTGCCGCGATCCAAGCCGCACTCACAACGGCAGCCAATGCGGACCGTCCGGTGTTCTGCCGTTCCGGTACCTACCTCGTATCTTCCAGCTTGACGCTCCGCACGGATTTCGTAGGCTTCTCCTCCGTTGGCCGCGCCGCATGCGTCATCAAATACACCGGGACGGGGCCCGCTCTGATCGTGCACGCAAACCCCGTGCGGATTCAGAACGTCGTGGTGGACCTGTCCCAGGATGCGAACACGGGAACCGGCGGCATCCTCCTCCCTGACGTCTGTATCCAGTGCGCACTCTCATCGATCACCGTCAAAGGACCCGCGAACGGCACGATCCCGTACCTCAATTACGGCGTCATGCTACGGGGCGGCGGCACGCAGAATCGACTCACGAACATCACGACCGAGTTTGCGACGTCCGCGATCATCGCAGGCCTCGGCAGCAACAATTTCTATCAGAGCAGTTTGAACAACGTCTTCGCGCATAACTGCGGGCAGATGACCGGGCGGGCGTGTTTGCAGATTACCGGAGCCGTCGATACGATCATGAACTCCGGGATAGGCGGCGGTGATTTTCCAGGGGCGCGTACACGCACGGCGGTTCTTATCTCTGGCTCGGACGCGGAGGCCATCGACATCATCGCCAGTGAGTTGTTCGCGAACGCACCGGACGGGACAGCGATCGCCATCAGACGGCCCGCGCACGATGTCAACGTGGTGACCCTAATCGACGTTCGGCTACCGGTGCCTGCCCGGCTGGTGTCGGATGTCGTGACTCCGCCGCGCCTCACTCGCATCGCCACCCAAGAAAGCGGCGCGGGGCCGGTTGGGTTCTTTGGGATGGCGGCCCCGGTCGCGCGGTTCGCGCCCGCGCCAGACTCCGGGATCACATTGGACGCGTGTACGTGCACGGCGGTTGCGGGTATTGTCGCATTCAAGACGGGGCCCGTCCGCCCCCGCAGTGGCGATCTGTTCGCCACGATTGAGTTTAGGCGAGTCTATCCCGCGGCGCCGATCGTCATCCTGAGCCCGAACTCCGCGTCCGCCGTCAATATCTACGTGGGCTCGACATCGCCGCGAAGCGCGACGCTCGGATCGGCTGATCTACGAGCAAATACGCGATACGTTCTGAGTTATCAAGTTATCGAGCGGTAACCCGCGCGGAAGCGCATGCGAATGGCCCGCCATGCCCCGGAAAAAGGTGGGTGGCTATCCGATTACGGATGCGCCTTGCCGAGGGACCTGTTTTCTCGCGAGGAGTAGCAGCGGAGTGGCAGATGAAACGCGCCGTGCGCTGGACCTTATTTGGCTCCTCGGGCAGGACTCGAACCTGCAACCCTCCGGTTAACAGCCGGATGCTCTACCATTGAGCTACCGAGGAGCGCCGACTATGTGATTGTAGGAACGGCCCCGGTGCGTGTCAATAACGGCGCATCCGGCCGCGCTGCCCGAGAACACATCTATCGGGCCACCAATATATACCTCTCCCGCTCCTACTAATAGACCCGATACGCAACCCTGAAGCCGTTATTCGATTTTGAGTATAATGGGCGCGTGCGTGAAGGAATCGGCCGCCGCGGCCTGCTCGTGTTATTCCTTGCCATTTTCATCGTCATGATGGGATTCGGACTCGTCCTGCCCGTGCTGCAGTTCTACGCGCGCAGCGTGGGGGCGACGCCGCTCGAGATCGGCCTGCTCGCCACCAGCTACGCGGCAATGCAGTTTCTGTTCGCGCCGCTGTGGGGCGCGGCCAGCGACCGGATCGGCCGGAAACCGGTATTTTCCGTCGGGCTCGTCGGCTACGCCGTCTCGTTCGTGCTCTTCGGCCTCGCGCATCACGTCTGGCAGCTGTTCTTTGCGCGGATCCTCGGCGGTGTGCTCAGCGCCGCGACGCTCCCGACCGCCATGGCGTACATCGGTGACACGACCTCCGAGGAGCGCCGGGGCGGCGGCATGGGGATGATGGGCGCCGCGATGGGTCTCGGATTCACCATTGGTCCGGGAATCGGGGGGCTGCTCGGCCGCGCAAACCTGTCGCTGCCGTTTTTCGTCGGAGCGGCGCTGGCGCTAGTCACGCTGCTGTTGAGCTGGGGCGCTCTGCCGGAGCCGACCCGGCACCACGACTCTTCCGCCGAACGCCCGTCGCGCGTCGACGCCTTCCGCCTGGCGCTCGGCGGCCCGCTCGCCTACTTCTTCCTCGTCACGCTGGCCGGGGCGTTCGCGCTGGCCGCGCTCGAGGCAACGTA
Source organism: bacterium (assembly GCA_035280345.1). Lineage (GTDB taxonomy): Bacteria > Sysuimicrobiota > Sysuimicrobiia > Sysuimicrobiales > Segetimicrobiaceae > DASSJF01. The sequence goes on from DATEGA010000140.1 coordinate 5,639, forward strand.
TGCCCTCTTCGCGCAGGACCGGCTGCACCTCACGAGCAGCGGCGGGGCCGGGGCGATCGGCGTCGTCTTCGTCGTCGTCGGGCTCGTGCAGGCGGCGATCCTCGGCGGGCTCGTCGGCCGGCTGATCAACCGGTTCGGCGAGGACCGGCTGACCGTCGGCGGGCTGATCCTCGCCGCGGCGGGCTATGTGCTGATCACGCAGACCCACACGCTCGCCGAGCTGGCTGTCTACGCTGCGATCGCGGGTGCCGGGCACTCGCTCATGCGGCCGAGCATCGCGTCGCTGATCTCGAAGCGCACGACGGCGGGCCAGGGTCTGTCCATCGGCATCATGGACTCGTTCGACAGCCTCGGCCGCGTCCTCGGTCCCGCATGGGGCGGCTGGATCTACCACCTCGGCATCGCGCTGCCGTACGCGTCGGGAGCCGCGGTCCTGCTCCTGACGGCGGCGCTCTCCGGCGTGGCCGCGGGCCGGCACACGGCGGTCCGGCTCGACCCCTCCGGCACGTACCAGCTCACGGACGTCGGCGGCGATGCGCATACGGCGGCCAACCGCCGCGAACGCGCTTAGCCGATGCAGCCACCCGTCCCCGGGCAAGCAATCGAGTACCTCCCGCTGATCGAGCGCGCCGCCGTGGCCCTCGCCATCGGCGGTATGGTCGGAATGGAACGGGAGTGGGCGCACAAAGACATCGGCGTGCGCACTTTCGCACTGATCACGCTCTCCTTCGCGCTCGCCTGGATGATCTCGCCAACCGCCGCCTATATCCTGATGGCTGCGCTGATTCCGCTGATCACCCTCGTGAACTGGCGCTCCTTTGTTCGGGACCGCTCGCTCGAAATGACGACATCGGTGGCCGTCCTCGTCACGGCGCTTCTCGGCATCCTGGCGGGGCAGGGGCTGCTCCTGCTCGCGGCGGCGTGCGGCGTGGTCGTGACGATGCTGCTCGCTTGGAAAGCGGAGATGGTCCGCTTTGCCGGCGAGGTGACGATAGAGGAGATCCGCGGGGCGCTCCTGCTCGGCGTGATCGCGATTGTGGTGTATCCGATTCTACCGGTGAGTCCGGTCGATCCCTTGCACCTCATCGACCTTCGCGCCGCGTGGACCGTCGTGCTCGTCATCTCCGCGATCGCCTTCGCCAACTACATCCTGCTTCGAATCTACGGGACCCGCGGCATCCGTTGGACCGGCCTGCTCGGCGGCCTCGTGAATAGCACGGCGACGGTCGCAGAGCTGGCCCGCCGGGCGCGCACCGACCCGGCGCGGCTGTCGGTCTTCGCGCTGCTCGGCATGCTGACCGCGGACACGGCGATGTTGCTCCGCAATGGCTTCATCCTCGGCGTTTTCGCCCCGCAGGCGCTGTCCTACGGGTGGATCTCAGTCGGCGTCATGCTGACCGTGAGCGCGATGCTCGCGGCGCGCGTGCGCGTCGCGGACACTAAGACGGCGCCGCTGAAGATGCAGTCGCCGATCTCGCTGCGCCACGCGCTGACCTTCGGCGTCGTCTTCGTGGCCATCACCCTTGCCGGGCAGCTCGCCTACCGGTGGCTGGGCCAACCGGGATTCCTGCTCGTTTCTGTAATCGGCGGGCTTGTGAGCAGCGCGTCGACGTCCGCGGCAGCCGGCATCCTGGCCGCGAAGGGAGCGCTCGCGCCCGCGCTGGCAGGCTACGGCGTCGTGCTGGCGTCGATGGCCAGCCTCGTCTTTCACGTGCCGATGGCGAAAATGGCGGGACTCGACCGGAAGGACACGCGCCAACTCGCCGTGTTGTCCGCGATCATCCTGGCCATGGGGCTCGCCGGCCTCGCCGCGCAGGCCCTGCTCGGCCGCGGCCTCTAACTCGCGCCAATGACGCAGCGCGAGTTCGTCGGCAGGGTTGTGACGATCATCGCGCTCGTCGCGGTGGCCTGCGCGCTCGTTTGGGTGATCTGGCAGACCACCGAGATTATCATCCTGCTGCTCGTCTCCGCCGTCCTGGCATCCGGGTTCGCGCCGATCGTCGAGTGGCTCGAAGCGTTCCCGCTTCCCCGGGGCGTGCGTCTGGCGCGCGGCACCGCGATCTTCGTCGTGTACATCGGGCTCTTCGCGATGATCAGCGGCATCCTGTCGCTGATCGTCATCCCCGCGTCCGCCGAGGGACGCGCGTTCGTACAGCACCTCCCGTCCATTCTCGCCGCCGTCCAAACGTGGGTGACCGACCTTCAGGCGCGCTACCCCTGGCTGCCGGATTTCTCCGCCCAGATCAAGGAACTGCCGCAGCAGATGCTGGGGCTCGGCCGGTACGGCGCCAGCGCCGCCTCCGTTGCGTTCTCGTTTCTCGGCGGCGTCACGTCCATGATCACGGTGCTGGTCTTCAGCTTCTACATGCTGCTCCAACACACGATCATCAAGGACGCTTTTCTATCGCTGCTGCCGCCGGCGGAGCGGCCGCGCGGCGCGCTCGTGCTCCAGCGGATCGGCGCGAAGTTCGGCGGATGGTTCCGCGGGCAATTTCTCCTGTCGTTCACGATCGCGGCCGTCGTCTCCATCGCCCTCTTGCTGATCGGCATGCCGTATCCGTTCCTTCTCGGCATTATCGCGGGACTCGGAGAGCTCGTGCCGATGGTGGGGCTGTGGATCGGCGCGACGGTGGCGATGCTGGTCGCGCTCTCACAGCCGACCTGGCGCCTCTTCGTGACGATTGCGTTCTTCGTCGTCATTATGAACGTCGAGCCGCACTATCTTACACCGCGCATCATGTCCCGCGAGGTCGGCTTGTCGCCGCTGGTCACCCTGATCTCTCTCCTGGTCGGGATCAAGCTGCTCGGCATCATCGGCGGCTTGCTCGCGATCCCCTTGGCCGCCGCGCTCCAGGTGATCGTCGCCGAGGTCGCGGAAGCGATCCAGACGAACCACCCGACAACGCCGCAGTAGGCCGCCGGCCGCGCCGCGGCGGACCGGACTCGCCGACCACAGGGGCAGGGTTTGCCCCGCGGCCCTGCCAATTGTTCGATGCTCCGTATATCGCATCGCGGCACATGGCGATTCTCGAGACGCACCGCCTGACGATGGAGTTCCGGGGCTTCCGCGCTCTGGACGGGGTCGATCTGCGTGTGGAGCCGGGCGAGCTGCACGCGATCATCGGCCCGAACGGCGCCGGTAAGACCACGCTCTTCAACTTACTCAGCGGCCTGCTCCGGCCGACGGCCGGCCGGATCGAGTTCGAGGGCCGCGAAATCAGCGGCCTCGCGCCGCACGACCTTGCCCGGCGCGGTATCGCACGGTCCTTTCAGATCACCAGCGTCTTCCCGCACCTCTCCGTCGTCGCGAACATCGAGCTCGCGCTCCAGGCACGCACCCGGCTCGGGTACGCCTGGTGGCGCTCGGACCGGACGCTGCGCCGCTTCGACGGCCGCGCGGCGCAGATCCTCACCGAGATCGGACTCGCCGGTATGGCGGCGCGTGAAGTCGCAACGCTGCCCTACGGGCACAAACGGATGCTGGAGATCGGCCTGGCGATCGCGCTCGAGCCGACGCTGCTGCTGCTCGACGAGCCGACCGCCGGGCTGAGCGTGGAGGACGCGGCCCGGATCGTCGATGTCGTCCGGCGCGTGGCGCGAGACCGCACGATCATCCTGGTCGAGCACAACATGGGCGTCGTCGCCCAGCTCTCCCAGCGGATCACGGTCCTCGCGCGCGGCCGCGTGCTGGCCGAGGGCACGTACGAAGCGCTCCGGGCCAACCCCGCGGTGATCGAAGCGTACCTCGGAGGCGCGGCGTAAATGCTGCGCGTCGAGGGCCTGCACGCCTGGTACGGCGAAAGCCACGTGCTGCACGGCGTGGACCTCGACGTTCCGGACGGCGAGATCGTCACGCTCGTCGGCCGCAACGGGATGGGGAAGACGACGGCGCTGCGCTGCATCATGGGCCTGCACCGCGCCAAGCAGGGCCGGATCACCCTGGATGGACGGGACATCACGCACCTTCCCCCGCAGCAGATCGCGCGGCTCGGCGTCGGGTGGGTGCAGGACGACCGCGGCATCTACAGCCGGCTCACCGTCCGGGAACACCTGCGCCTCCCGCCGGTCGTCGGGGATCAGGCGTGGAGCCTCGACCGGATCTTCGAGACCTTCCCGATCCTGAGGGAGCGCGGGGGCACGCCAGGCAGCAAGCTCTCCGGCGGCGAGCAGCAGATCCTCGCGGTGGCGCGAGTGCTGCGGATGGGGGCGCGCCTCCTGCTGATGGACGAGCCGACCGAAGGTCTCGCGCCGATCATCGTGCGCCGGGTCGGCGAGATCCTCGGCGACATCAAGGCGCACGGACTCACGGTGCTGCTCGTCGAGCAAAACCTCCGGTTCGCGACGATGGTCGCCGACCGGCACTACCTCATCGTAAACGGGAGGACGGTCAACTCGCTCAGCAACGAAGAAGCGGCCCGTCAGGAGACGGAACTGCTGGCGTATCTCGGCGTTTGAAGGGGGAAGCCCGGCTCGGGGACGCCGGGCAGACAGGACGTTCCGGGCGGCCTCAGGCGCGTCGGGACGACGACGAAGGGGGTGCGTGGATGATCAAGTGGGCGGCATTGTTATGCGCGGCCCTGCTCGTGTTGGGAATCGCGGGTTACCCGGCTGCCGGCCAGGGCACCGTGCGCCTGACGCACGGAAAGCTGGTGCTCGCGGTTATCAACGACCAATCCGGCGTCTACGCCGACATCAGCGGCAAGTGGGGCGTCGACGCGGTCCGGATGGCCGTCGAGGACTTCCAGAAGAAGTACCCGGGCGCCATACCCGGGGCGATCGACGTCCTCTCCGCGGACCACCAGAACAAACCGGACGTCGGCGCCTCCAAGGCCGCGGAGTTCTACGACCGGGACAACGCCGATATGGTGATCGACGTGCCGACCTCGTCGGTCGGCATCGCGATCGCCCACGTCGCCGCCCAGAAGCACCGTCTCTTCTTCGCCGTGGGCGCCGCGACGACGGCGCTCTCGAATGAGGACTGCAACAAATACACCTTCCACTACGGGTACGACACCTACATGCTGGCGAACGGCACCGCAATCGCCGTGGTGAAGCAGGGCAGCACGCAGTGGTACATCGTCTATCCTAACTATGCGTTCGGGCAGGACATGAACGCGAAGTTCTCCGCCGCCGTCCAGCACGCCGGCGGCAAGGTGCTGTTGAGCGACCCGACGCCCTTCCCCAACCCGACCGAAGACTTCTCGACCTTCCTGATCAAGGCGCGGACGCTGCGGCCGCGCCTCCAGGTCCTCGGCGCGATGCAGGCCGGTCAGGACCTCGTTAACCTCATCAAGCAGTACAACGAGTTCGGACTGCGCCAGCAGGGCGTGAAGCTGGCGATCGGCCTCCTCTTTCTCAGCGACATCAACTCGCTGACCCCGGCCGCGATCCAGGGCACCGTGTTTACGACGGCCTGGTATTGGAACATGGACAAGGACACGCGGGCCTGGGCCGATCGGTTCTATGCGCGGACGAAGATTCGGCCGACGTTCCCGGACGCGGGTGACTACGACGGCGCGTGGCAGTACCTCGAGGCCGTCCGCCGCGCCGGTACCGACGATTCCGACAAGGTCGTGGCGCAACTCGAGGGATACAAATTCAACGACTTCTTCGCACGCCACGCCTTGATCCGCAAGCAGGACCACGTTCTGGTCCACGACGCGTACCTGGCCGAGGTCAAGGCGCCGAACGACGTGAAAGAGCCGTACGATTTCGCAAAAATCGACACGACCATTCCGGCGGCGCAGGCGTTCCAGCCGTTGAGCGAGGTCCACTGCAACATGGCGCCGTAGCGTCACAGGGCGCTTCCCGCACGGGCGGGCGCCGGCTCACCGGCGCCCGCCCGGTCCCGGGCCCCAGGCGATGGAAACGATTCTGGTGGTCTTCAACGGCCTAATCAACGGGGCGTTCTACGCGCTGTTGAGTCTGGGGCTCGCCGTCATCTTCGGCATGCTGCGGGTCGTCAATTTCATGCACGGGGCGCTCTACATGCTGGGCGCGTTCGGGGCGTTTCTGCTCGGCACGGTCTTTGGGGTCTCGTTCTGGTGGGCGCTGATCGTCTCGCCCATCGCGGTGGCCATCGTCGGCTTCGTCCTCGAGCGCACGCTGCTGCGGCGCCTCTACGACCTCGACGTCCTCTACAATCTGCTGCTCACGTTCGGCCTCACGCTGTTCATTCAGGACGCGATGCGTCTGCGATTCGGCATTCAGGGCGTGCCCTACCCCGCGCCGCCGGAACTGCACGGGGTGGTCGCCGTCGGTTTCATGCTCTTCCCGACGTACCGGTTCTTCGTGCTCGTGTTCTCCGTGATGATCTGCCTCGGCGTCTGGTGGCTCCTCGAACACACGCGCATCGGCATGGTCATCCGCGCCTCGACGGAAAACGCGACGCTGACCCGGGCCCTCGGGGTGGATGTGGACCGGTGGATCCCGCTCGTCTTCGCCTTCGGGGTCGCGCTGGCGGGCCTCGCCGGCGTGCTCGCAGCGCCGATGTACGCGGTGTCGCCGCTCATGGGCGGCGACCTCATCATCACGACCTTCGCGATTGTGGTGATCGGCGGCATGGGGTCGATCCTAGGATCGGTCGTCACGGCCTTCGGCGTCGGCGCCCTGTCCGCGCTCGCGTCGGTCTACTACCCGGCCGCGGCGAATTTGCTGGTCTTCGTGATCATGGCCGTCGTGCTGCTGCTGCGTCCCGCCGGACTCTTTGGCACCGCGGAGGGCGGATGACACAACGCCTGCTCGGCTGGACCGCCCTCGCGGCCCTGGCACTCGCGCTGCCGTGGATCATGTACCCGGTGCTGGCGACCGACATCGTGACGTGGGGCCTCTTCGCGGCGGCCTTCGACATTCTGCTCGGCTACACGGGGCTGCTCTCGTTCGGCCAGGCCGCGTACTTCGGCGGCGGCGCCTACGCCGCGGGTCTGCTCGCCCAGCGGGCCGGCGTACCGTTCCCGCTGAACGCGCTCGCCGCGGGGGTGATCGCCGGCGCGATGGCCCTGCCGCTCATGGGCCTCGCGATCCGGCGGCGCGGCATCTACTTCGCGATGATCACGCTCGCGTTCGCGGAGATGGTCTTCTACGTCACCAATGAGTGGCGCAGCCTCACCGGCGGCGAAAACGGGGTCCAGGGCATCCCGCGGGTCGCTCCGGGCGGCCTCTCGCTGGCGTCGCCGGTCGTCTATTACTACACCGCGCTGCCGCTCGCCGTCCTCGGCCTGCTCCTGTGCTGGCGCATCGTACGCTCGCCGCTCGGCCGCGTGCTGCTCGCGGTTCGCGAGAACGAGGTCCGCACGGAGATGCTGGGCTACCCGGTCACCCGGTACAAGCTGATCGCCGCGGTGCTCTCGTGCGCGATCTCTGGGTTCGCCGGCGGACTGTGGGTGATCAACCACGGCTTCGTCGCGCTCGACGCGGTGCACTGGAGCACGTCGGGCCTTGTCCTCACGATGGTGCTGCTCGGCGGCATCGGCACGCGGCTCGGCCCGCTGGCGGGCGCGGCGCTCGTGCTGTACCTGCGCGACTTCCTCTCCACGTGGACCGACGCGTGGGGCGTGGTCACCGGCGTCATTTTCGTCGCCGTGATCCTGATCTTCCGCCGCGGGATCGTCGGTACGCTCGAACCGCTGATCGTCCGCGGCCCACGCGCCGGCCGGGCGCCCGCGGAACCCACCCTGTCGCCCCAAGGCGATCCGGAGCTCTCTTCCTAGAGGAGATTCGTTCGAAGGAGGCACAACCGTGGCGACCACGATGTCGACCGACCAGGAACAGACGCTGTGTGATGCCGTCTCACCCTCCAAGCTTATGCAGTTCACGAAGGGCGTCTCGAAATGGGTGCGTCTCTCCGGGAGCGAGGACGAGGCCAAGTCGTTCGACTACGTCGAGGAGACGCTTCGGGGCTTCGGCCTCGACGTGCAGCGCCATGCGCACGACGCGCTGGTATCCTGGCCCGGTCCAGCCTCGCTGGAGACGCTCGGCGCCGACGGCGCCGCCGCCGGCCGCGTGGAATGCATCACGCATTCGTTCGCGGCCTCGACGCCGCCCGAAGGCATCGAGGGCGAGATCGTCGACGCCGGCGCGGGCGCCACTCCGTCGGTGCGCGGAAAGATCGCCCTGATCGAGGGCCTCGCGATGCCGGTGAAGGCGCGCGCCGCCGAAGATGCCGGGGCGATCGCGGCCGTCTTCGTCAATCCCGCGCACTTGCACGAGATGATCATCTCGAGCGTCTGGGGCGCGCCCACGCCCGAGACCGTCGGCGCGCTTCCGAAACTTGTCGCCGTCTCCGTCAAAGAATCCGACGGCGCGGTCCTGCGCGCCCGCGCGCGCGAAGGCGGGTTGCGCGTCCGGATCCGCGCGGAGGTGGACACGCGGTGGCGCAAGACGCCGCTCGTCACCGCCGACCTGCGGGGCCAGGAGGATCGCTTCATCCTGTTCAGCGGCCACATCGACTCGTGGCACTACGGCGCGATGGACAACGGCAGCGCGAACGCGGTCATGATCGAGATGGCGCGCCTCATGAGCCGGCGCCGCCGGCGCCTCCGGCGCGGCATCCGGTTCGCCTTCTGGTCGGGCCACTCGCACGGCCGGTACTCGGGATCGACATGGTACGCCGACACCCACTGGAACGACCTCTACCGCCGCGCGGTCCTGCACCTTAACATCGACTCCCCGGGCGCCAAAGGCGCGACCGACCTCAGCGGCGGGCTGACGATGGCGGAGACGTGGTCGCTCGCGGCGGACTGCGTGCGCCTCGTCGCCAACCAGAACCTCGAGCGCCGCCGCGTCACGCGGATGGGCGACCAGTCGTTTTGGGGGATCGGCCTACCCTCGCTCTTCGTCGGTGTCTCCGAGCAGCCGGCCGGAGATTCTGCCGCCGGGGCGGCGCTCGCTGCGCTGAGCGGCGGCCACGCCTCCGGCGGGCTCGGCTGGTGGTGGCACACAACGGAAGACACGATGGACAAGATCGACCGGGACAATCTCGCGCGCGACGCGCAGATTTACGCTCGGGTACTGTGGCGCTGGTGCACGGTGCCGGTGCTCCCGCTCGACTACCGGCTGACGGCGGGGGAGTTCAAGGAGACGCTGCAGCAGCTCCAGCGCGCGGCCGGCGGCGCCCTGGACCTGGAACCCGCCCTCGAAGCGGCCGACCGGTTCGCGGCCGCGGCGGAGGCGCTGCACACCCAGGCGGCGCCGCTCGCGGAGGCACTGGCGCACGCCCGCGGCACGCGCAGGCAGCGCGACGCGGCCGAGGCGATCAACACGGCGCTGATGCGAGCCGGACGGGCGCTGATCCCGGCGAGCTATACGGCCACCGGGCCGTTCGATCACGACCGCGCGCTGCCGGTCGCGCCGATTCCGTCGCTGCAGCCGGCGGCCCGGCTCGGACAGCTGCCGGAGGAGAGCACGGAGCGCCACGCGCTCCAGACCCGGCTCGTCCGGGACCGGAACAAAGTCACCCACGCGCTCGACAGCGCGGCGGAGACGTTCGAAGAAACGGCCGCCCGGATCGGCGGACGGATGTCCGGCTAGGACAGCGTGTCCACGTCGTGCGGCATGCTCTCCCGCACGCCGGCGTCGGTCATGCGGATGAACTTCGCGTTGGCATGCAGCTCGGCGACGGTCGTGGCGCCGCAATAGCTCATCCCCGAGCGCAGCCCGCCGACGAGCTGCGATAGCACGCCGGCGACCCTGCCGCGATAGGGCACGAGCGCCTCGATCCCCTCGGGCACGATCTCCGACAGCAGATCGTCCTCCTGCGGCATATCCCGCCGTTCCGCGGACGCCCACAGGCTCGCCATGCCGCGGTAGAGCTTGAACTGCCGGCCGTTGCGGTTGACGCTCGCCCCCGGGCTCTCCTCGGTGCCGGCGAGCAGGTTGCCGAGCATTACGGTCGCCGCTCCCGCCGCGAGGGCCTTCACGAGATCGCCGGACCCGCGGATTCCGCCGTCCCCGATCACCGGCACCCCTGAGCCGGCCGCGGCCTGCGCGCACTCGAGGATCGCCGTCAGCTGCGGAACACCCGAACCGGTGACGATCCGCGTCGTGCAGGTCGAGCCGGGGCCCACGCCGACTTTGACGCCGTCGACGCCGCGGGCGATGAGGTCGCGCGTGCCTTCCGCGGTCGCGACGTTGCCGGCGATCAGCGGTACCTCGCCGCAGCGCTTCCGGACCGCTTCGATTGTCGCAAACGACAGATCGGAGTGCCCGTGCGCGATGTCGATCACGAGGGCGTCCACCTCCGCCGCGACGAGCGCCTCGGCGCGCTCCAGGTAATCGCCGCGCACGCCGATCGCCGCCCCGACCCGGAGCCGGCCTCTCGCGTCCTTCGTCGCCTGCGGGTACCGCAAGCGGCTCTGAATGTCGCGGCTTGTGATCAGGCCGACGAGCCGGCCGGCCTGGTCGACGAGCGGCAACTTCTCGATCCGGTGGCGGTGCAGGATCTGCTTCGCCTCTTCCACGGGCGTGCCGGCCGGTGCCGTGATCAGGCGCTCGCGCGGCGTCATCACGGTCGTGATCGGCCTGTTCGCGGCGCCTTCCTCGAATAACACGTCGCGCGCGGTCACGATGCCGAGGAGCCGGCGCTCCCGGTCGATCACGAGGATGCCGGCCGAGCCGTGCTCGTCCATGAACGCCGCGGCCTGTCCCACGGTGCCGTCGGGCGGCAGCGTGTACGGCGTGTCGATCACCACGCTCTCCGCGCGCTTGACACGCCGCACCTCGGCGACGTGGTCCTCGATCGGGAGGAAGCGGTGAATAATCCCGATGCCGCCCTCGCGGGCCATCGCGATCGCCATCGTGCCTTCCGTCACCGTATCCATGCTCGCGCTGACGATGGGGATGGCGAGGTCGATGCCGCGGCAGAGCGGCGTGCGGGTGTTGACCTGCCGGCGCGTACTCACCGCGGAGCGGCGCGGCACCAGCAGGACGTCGTCGAAGGTCAGACCGATCTCAAACGGTTCGGTCATAGTCTCCTCACCGGCCGGGCACCCGCCCGGCCGCCGATGCTATTATAGAAGGATGAGGGGCGGTTCGTTCATGTCGTCGCGCTACCACGCCTATCCGCCGCCCGGCGGACGGCGCGACGTGTTCGCCGCGCTCCGCCACCGCAACTTCCGCCTGTTCTTTGTCGGGCAATTTATCTCGCTGATCGGCACGTGGATGCAGCGGATCGCCCAGTCGTGGCTGGTTCTCAACCTCACCCACTCGCCGCTCCTGCTCGGTCTCGTCGGCGCCTTACAGTGGCTGCCGGTCCTGTTCCTCTCGCTTGTCGGCGGCGTCATCGCCGACCGCGTCAGCAAGCGTTCGCTCCTCGTCGTCACCCAGTCGGCCCAAATGATCCAAGCGTTCGTGCTCGGTGCGCTCGTGCTGACCGGCACGATCCAGTACTGGCACGTCGTCGTGCTGGCATGCGCGCTCGGTTTCACCTCGGCGTTCGACATCCCAACGCGGCAGTCGTTCGTCTTCGAAATGGTCGAGGGCGAGGACACGATGAACGCCGTGGCGATGAACTCGACGATCTTCAACGGCGCCCGGCTGTTCGGACCCGCGGTCGCCGGCGTCGCCATCGGCACTCTTGGTATGGGGTGGGCGTTCATCGCAAATGGGGTCAGCTTCATCGCGGTGATCATCGCCCTGCTGATGATGGTCGTCAGGCCGGTCGAGCCGATTACCGGCGGCAGCATGCTCGACCATCTCCAGGAGGGCGTCGCCTACGTGCTGCGGACGCCGTCCGCGCTGCAGATCGTGACGCTCGTCGCGACCATGAGCGTCTTTGCGATGAACTTCAACATTCTTGTGCCCGTCCTGGCCAAGGACGTGCTCCACGAGGGGGCGGCCGGCTTCGGCTTCCTCATGTCCGCCCAAGGCGTCGGCGCACTCGTGGGCGCACTCTGGATCGCGTCGGTCAGCCACCTCGGACCGCGTCCGTCCATCATGCTCGGCGGTGCGGCCGTGCTGTCCATCGCGATGATGTCGATCGCCGAAGCGCGCCATTTCGCCCCGGCCGCGGCGCTCCTCGCGGTCGCCGGCGGGGCCATGGTCACGTTCACGGCGACGGCCAACACCAGCCTCCAGGTCACGGCGCCCGACCAGCTGCGCGGCCGCGTGATGGCGATGTACGCGATCGTCATGGGCGGGATGACGCCGGCCGGTGCGCTCGTCTCCGGTGCGCTGGCGCAGTTCCTGGGCGCCTCGGGCGCCTTTGGCATCGGAGGGCTCGTCGGCGTCCTCTCCGTTGTGTTGATCTGGCGCTGGCGCACCGCTACAAAACTCACGCCCGAGCCGATCGCGGGCGCCGCGGTGGACGGCCGCGACGGACGGGGGCGCCGGGCATCGCTCGGAGAAGGAAGTGTCGGCGCGGCGCCGGCCGACGAAGCATAGCGCGGCAGAACGCGCGCGGGAGGCCCTATGGACCACGACCACCATGACCACCGCAACCACGACCAGCACGAGCACGCTCACGAGCACACCCACCAGGTCGTCCCGTCTGACCTTGCCCTGCGCACAAAGGCGCTCGAGTCGCTGCTGATCGACAAGGGGTTGGTCGATCCAGCCGCCCTGGACGAGATCGTCGACACGTACGAGCGCAAAATCGGGCCGCGTAACGGCGCCCGGGTCGTGGCGCGCGCCTGGGTCGATCCGGCCTACAAGCGGCGGCTGCTCGCCGACGCAACGTCCGCGATGGCGGAATTGGGGTACGGCGGCGCGCAGGGCGAGCACATGCGCGTCGTCGAGAACACGCCCAAGGTGCACAACCTGATCGTTTGCACGCTGTGTTCCTGTTACCCGTGGTCGGTGCTCGGCCTGCCGCCCGTGTGGTACAAATCCGCGGCCTACCGGTCGCGCGCCGTCATCGATCCGCGCGGAGTGGTGCGCGAGTTCGGCCTCGATCTACCGGACGATGTCGAGGTGCGCGTATGGGACAGCACCGCCGAACTCCGCTACCTCGTTCTCCCGGAGCGGCCCGCCGGCAGCGACCGGCTCACTGAAGACGAGTTGGCCGCGCTCGTCACCCGCGACGCGATGGTGGGCGTCGCGAAGGTCACGATGCCGGCCGCCGCGGCGCGCTGACCGTGAACGGCGTTCACGACATGGGCGGCATGCACGGCATGGGCCCGGTCCCGTACAAACGGGACGAGCCGGTGTTCCACGCGCCGTGGGAAGCGCGGGTCTTTGCGCTCAACATCGCGATGCGCGCGTGGCGGCGCTGGAACATCGACGCCGGACGCTACGAGATCGAGTTGATCGCGCCGGCCGAGTATCTCCGGATGAGCTATTACGAGAAGTGGTTTGAACGGCTGCTCCGGCTTCTCGTGAAACGAAATCTCGTCAACCAGGAAGAGATCGACAGCGGCGCGCCGGCGGCGGGCGCGGGCAAAGCCACACCCGCCTTTACCGCCGACAAGGTCGCCCGGATGGTGCGGAACGGCGCCGCGGCGAGCCGCAACGTCCCGCTGCGGCCGCGCTTCGGCCTGAAGCAGCGCGTCCGTGCGCGGATGATCAATCCGGAAGGACACACACGGCTTCCCCGCTACGTCCGGGGGAAGACCGGGACGGTCGAGCACGACCACGGCGTCTACGTCTTCCCGGACACGAACGCGATGTTTCTCGGCGAGAACCCGCAGCACGTATACTCGGTGCGCTTTGCGGCGCGGGAACTGTGGGGCGCGCAGGCGTCCCCGCGGGACTCGGTCTATCTCGATCTCTGGGACGATTACCTTGAGCCGGCCTGAGCCGAAGACCGCGGTTTCGACCGAACGCCTCGCCGCGCTGCCGTCCCTGCCGCGCGACGCCGGCGGCCCGGTCTTCGCGGAGCCGTGGCAGGCTCAGGCGTTTGCGCTGGCCGTGAAGCTCTCCGAACAGGGCTACTTTACATGGCCCGAGTGGTCGGCCGCGCTTGCGGCCGAACTGAAAGCCGCCGCCGACCGCGGCGAACCGGACGACGGCTCCCGCTACTACGACCACTGGCTCGCCACGCTCGAGCGCCTGGTTGCGTCAAAGGGCCTGACGGATCCGCAGACAATGCGCGTCCGCAAGGAGGCCTGGGCCGAGGCCTACCGCCGCACTCCGCACGGTAAACCTGTCGACCTGCGCGCCGCCCACCGGAAATAGGCAAAAGGCAGCACGCGGAGCCGGGCGGTGAGCCGTTCGACTCCCTGCTCATCTTTGTCGTTGCGAGCGTGGAAATATTTTCAACGCCGTCACCGATGCCCTGATAGACTGTTCGCATATCTGGGGGAGGGGGCGCGCGGATGCACCTTCGGAGCGTGCGCGACGGCACCGGCCGGTGGATGGTCCGAGCCGGACTGCTGTTGATGGTCGGAGTCCTCGCCGGATGCGGGCCGAAGGCCCGCGGCCAGGGCCCAGCGGCAGCCGCGGCGTTTCCGCCTCCGCCGGTTGTCGTCACCGAAGCGATCCAGGCAACGGTCCCCATCTATGAAGAAGTCGTCGCACAGACCGTGGCCGTGCAGACCGTGACGCTGCGCGCGCAGATCGCCGGGACGCTCGAGCAGGTGTTGTTCAAGGAAGGCACCGAGGTCAAGCGCGGACAGACAGTGTTCGTCGTCGACCAGCGGCCCTACGTTGCGGCGCTGCAGTCCGCGCAGGCGCAGCTCGCCACGGCGCGGGCGAACCTCAATCAAGCCCTCGAGCAGGTTGCGCTGAAGCAGGCCCAAGCGCAGCTCACCGCGCTTCAGGCGACGCTCGCCAACACCCAGGTCCAGGTCAAGCGCGACCAGTATCTCGTGGCGCAGCACGCAATCGCGCAACAGCAGCTCGACGACGACGAGACCGCGATGAAGGCGGCCGCGGCCAACGTCGACGCGCAGCAGGCGGTGGTCAAGAACACAGCTTTGTCCACTCAGACGGGCATCGAACAGGCGAAGGCGGCCGTACAGCAGGCCAACGCCGCCGTCACCCAAGCGCAGCTCAACCTGACCTACACGACCGTGCAGGCACCCGTGGACGGCATCGTCAGCCTCCTCAACGTCGATCAGGGCAACCTCGTCTCGGTGAACCAGCAGCTCGCGACGCTGACGACGCTGGATCCGATGATCGCGCAGCTGTCGCTCAGTGAGGTCACGTTTTTGAGCTTGGCCCGGCAGGCGGGAACCGCGACCGGGCATCCCGGCCAGGTCGCGCCGGCCGCCCTCGCGTTTCAGCTCATCCTCCCCGACGGGACGGTGTACAACCATCCGGGCACATTCCGCGCCGTCAACAATAGCGCCAACCCGCAGTCGGGGACGATTCTGGTCCAGGCGACATTCCCGAATCCCGACCACTTACTGCGGGCCGGCCTGTACGCGCGCGTGCGTGTCAGGACGCAGGACCGTCCGAACACCGTGCTGGTCCCGCAGAGCGCGGTGCAGACGATCCAGGGCTCCCGAATCGTCTATGTGGTTGAATCGGACAACACAGTCGCGCTGCGAACCATCACAGACGGCGGCCCGTACGGTCCGTTCTTCGTTGTCCTGAACGGGGTCCGGGCCGGCGAGCACGTGATCGTCCAGGGCGTCCAGAAGGCCCACCCCGGCGGCAAGGTGTCGCCGACAGTCCAGCCGGCCCCGCCGCTGCCCACTTCTTAGGCCGGGCGCCTCCGATGATCAGCCAGTTCTTCATTCACCGCCCGATCTTCGCGATGTCGATGGCGCTGTTGATCGTGCTCGTCGGTGCGCTATCGTACACCGATCTGCCGCGCGAGCAGTACCCCAACATCAGCCCGCCGACCGTTACCGTCCAGGCCACGTACGTCGGCGCGAGCGCCGCCACCGTCGCGCAGAACGTAGCGGTGCCGATCGAGGAGGCCGTCAACGGGGTCAGCAACGCCCTGTACATGCAGTCGACCAGCACCGCCTCGGGCCAGTACTCGCTCACGGTGACGTTCAAGCTCGGCACGGACCCCGACGCCGATGCGGTCGCCGTGCAAAATCGTGTGAGCCAGGCCTCGGGCAACCTCCCGCAGGCCGTCAACAACGCCGGCGTCACTGTGCGCAAGGCGTCGCCGAACTTCCTGATGGGCTTTGCCCTGTACTCGCCTCAGGACAGCTACGATCCGTCGTTCCTCGCTAATTACGCGCTGATCCACCTAGTCGATCCGCTCGTGCGGGTGCCCGGGATCGGCAACAACCTGGTCTTTCCCGAGCGCAGCTACGCGATCCGGGCTTGGCTGCGGCCGGATGCGCTCGGCGCCCTCGGGCTGACCTCGGGCGACATCGCGAGCGCGCTCACGACGCAGAACGTCGTCGAGCCGGGCGGCGTGCTCGGGCAGCCGCCGCTGGCCAATCCCAACACCCAATTTCAGTACACCGTCAACAACAACAGCCAGCTCACCGACACCGGGCAATTCGGCCAGGTCGTGGTGAAAACGCTCTCGGACGGCAGCGTCGTGCGCCTCCGGGACGTGGCGCGCGTCGAGCTCGGCGCGCAGGACTACGTGACGTACGGCTACTGGAAGACGCACCCGGCGGCGCTAATCATCCTGCTGCAGAGCCCCGGCTCGAACGCCCTCCAGGCGTCGCAGGGCGCGCGGGCGGTGATGGCGGGCCTTGCCCAACAGCTCCCGCCGGGGCTGACCTACGACGTGATCTTTGACACGACAGCTTTCATCAACGCAGCGCTCGGCGACGTGCAGCGCACGCTCATCGAGGCGTTCCTGTTGGTGCTGTTCGTGGTGTTCGTGTTCCTCGGCACGGCCCGGGCGTCGCTGATCCCGATGCTGACGGTCCCCGTCTCCCTGATCGGCGCCTTCGCCGCCTTTGGCGCGCTCGGCTTCACGATCAACATCCTCACGATGTTCGCGCTGATCTTGGCGATCGGGCTCGTAGTGGACGACGCGATCGTCGTCGTCGAGGCCGTCGAGCGCCACATCGAAGATGGCAAGACACCGCTGGCCGCGGCGGAACAGGCGATGCGAGAGGTGTCCAGCCCGGTCATCGCGATCGCGCTGGTGCTCGACGCGGTGTTCGTGCCGACCGCCTTCATCAGCGGCATCACCGGGCAGCTGTACCGGCAGTTCGCGCTGACGCTCGCCGCGTCCGTGACCATCTCCGCGTTCGTGGCCCTGACGCTCACGCCGGCGCTGTGCGCGCTGCTGCTCCGCGGGCGCGGCCCGGCGCACTCCCTGCTCGGGCGCCTGCTGGCCGGCTTCAACACCGGCTTCCGGCGCGTGACCGAGGCCTACGTCGGCGGCGTGCGGCGGGCGATCCGGATCCGCTGGGCGATGATCGGGGCGCTCGCGGTGATCGGGTTCCTTGCCTTCCAGCTGCTGCGGATTCTGCCGTCGACCTTCGTGCCGATCGAAGACCAGGGCTTCTTCGTGTCAGCCTTCCGACTGCCCGACGGCGCGTCCCAGCTGCGCGCGGAAGAGGTGGCGCGCAAAGCGATCCGCACCGTGCTCGCGATCCCCGGCGTGGCGGGCGCCGCGACCGTCGGCGGCTACGACGTGCTGACGCAGTCGATCAACTCCAACACCTTTGCCATGTTCGTGCTGCTGAAGCCGTGGGACGAGCGGCGCACACGGGACACCCAGCTCTTCCCCATTCTCATACGGGCGAACATCGCGTTCTCGCAGTTTCCGGAAGCGGTGGGCTTCGCGTTCCCACTTCCGCCGCTGCCGGGGGTCGGCAACACCAACGGCTTCCAGTTCATCGTGGAGGACCGCAACGGCAGTGGCGACCTGAACCGGCTCGCCCAGGTCACGCAGAGCGTCATCGGGGCGGCCGGCCGCCGGCCTGAGGTCACCTCGCTTTCCACGGGATTCAGCACGTCGGTGCCGCAGTACAACGTCGACGTCAACCGTGACAAGGCCGGCTCGCTCGGCGTACCGATCGACAGCATCTTCCAGAGCGTGGGCGCGCTCCTCGGCGGGGTGCAGATCAATAACGTCAACCTGTTCGGGCGCGTCTACAAAGTCATGATCCAGGCGGATCCGGCGTACCGGATGACGCCCCACAACGTCGACGCGTTCTACGTCAGGAACAACAACGGCGCGATGGTGCCGCTGAGCACGCTCGCCACCGTGACGCGGGGCACCGGCCCCAGCCTGGTGGTGCGTTACAACGGGTACTACGCCGCGGAGGTCGACGGCCAGGCGCCCTTCGGGGCGAGCTCGGCGCGGGCCATCACCGCGATGGAAGGCGTGGGCGCCTCGACCCTGCCGTCCGGATACGGGTACGAGTGGACCGGGCTGGCGTACGAGGAAAAGCAGGCCTCGGGCGCGCAGGCGCTGATCTTCGTCCTCGCGCTCGTGCTCGTCTTCCTACTGCTCGCGGCGCTGTACGAGAGCTGGACCATTCCGCTCAGCGTGATCCTCGGTGTGCCGATCGCCGCCTTTGGGTCCCTGCTCGCGGTGCTGCTGCGCGGGGTGTTCCTGCGCGACGTGCAGAGCGACGTCTATGTGCAGATCGGCCTCGTCATGCTCATCGGTCTCGCCGCGAAGAACGCGATTCTGATCGTCGAGTTCGCGAAGGAGCGGCACGAGAAGGACGGCCTGCCGGTGATCGACGCGGCCATCGCGGGCGCACGGCTGCGCCTCCGGCCGATCGTGATGACCTCGCTCGCCTTTATCTTCGGCGCGCTGCCGCTTGTGTTTGCCAGCGGTGCCGGCGCCAACTCGCGGCACTCCCTCGGCACCGGCGTGGTCGGCGGCATGACGGTCGCGACGGCGCTCGGGGTCTTCTTCATCCCGGTACTCTACGTGCTCATGGCCGGCGGACGGGGTCGCCGGCAGCCGGCAGCCTCTTCGGCTCCGCAGGATTCAGCGCCGGAGCCGCCCGCGAGCCGGGGTTAGTCCGCTCGGGCCAGCCGGGCCACGCGCGCTCGCTCGCGCTCGCCGAACCACGGCGGGGACCCGGCCGTGACGTTGTCCACGGCGTGCGCCTCGTTCGACGTCGCGGGGATCGCAACGTGGCAGCGGGGGTCGCTCAGGATCCACTTCAGCAGCGCGTGGGCCCAGGTCGTCACGCCGAACTCTCGCAGCGGTGCGAGATCCGCGGCCGCCGGCGGGCGGCGCATCAGTGTGCGCTCGCCGAACGGCCGCATCACGACGACGCCGAGCCCCAGGTCGGCGGCGCGCGGCAGGATCTCCCGCTCGACGTCGCGTTCGAGCGGATTGTACGGAATCTGGATCGCCGTGATACGCGCGGTCTCCATCACGCGCCGCAATTCCCCGAACGCCGATGGGCTGTAGTGCGTGGCCCCGAGCGCGCCCACCTTGCCTTCGTCGCGGAACCGTTCGAGCACGGGCAGGTGCTGCTGCCACGCCATCAGGTTGTGAATCTGGTAGAGGTCGACGCGGCCGCCAAAGTAGCCGAGCGCGCGGTCGATCTGCCGCCGGCCCTCGACGGGCGAGTCGGCCCAGACCTTCGTGAGCACGAACGCCGCGGCGCGATGGGGCGCGAGCGCCGAGCCGAGGACCCGTTCGGACTCGCCGTACATCGGCGACGAGTCGAAGACGCGCGTCCCGGCCCCGACCGCCGCGTCGACGACCCGGCCCGCGCTCCGCTCCGGACCCGCGCCGCGCACGTCGAAGGTGCGCCACGTGCCCATGCCGATCACCGGAACGCGCAGCCCCGTCTTGCCGAGCAGCCGTTCTTCCATCAGCCGCGCCCTACGCCTTCAGATACCACGGCACGCTCGTTACGCTGATCCGGTCGCTGCGCCGCAGCAGCAGGAGCGCCCGCAGCAGCTCCGCGCGCTGGTTGTGCAGCGGATAGTGGTACCAGTGCGGCTCGACCAGTTCGGGGATCATGACGACGATCTGCCGGTCGGACTGGACCGCTTCCACCCGCGCGACGTACTCGACGATCGGCAGGATCACGTACCGGTAGGGCGACGGCAGCACCACCAGGTGGGGCGGCCGGACACCGGCGTGCTGCGCCGGCTCGTCCACGAGACGCGCCCACCGGCGCTCGAGCGTCTCGCGCGCCTCGCCGGTGTCGACGTGGACGGCGTGCACGTCGGGCGACATGTCGGTCGCAAAGCGCAGCGCCTTCTCGGCGACCCGGTCCCACCCGGCGATCGGTACGATCACGATCGGGGGACGGCGGCCTTCGAGGTGGAGCGGCGTCGACGTCGCGGTCTCCGCGCCAACATGTCCGTAGTGGCGATGGATCGCCATCATCAGCGCCACCATCCCCGGAATCAGCAGCACCGTCACCCAGGCGCCCTCCGCGAACTTGGCGACCATCACGACGATCACCGTGATCCCGGTGGCCACGGCGCCCAGGCCGTTCACGAACATACTGGCGCGCGCGTGGGGGCCGCCCTCCCGCCGCCAGTGCATCACCATCCCGGCCTGCGAGAGCGTGAACGCGAGAAACGCGCCGACGGCAAACAGCGGGATCAGCCGGTCCGTGACCCCGCCGAAGAGCATGAGCAGCAGGCCGCAGAGCAGCGCGAGGGCGTAGATGCCGTACGAATAGACGAGCCGCCGGCCGCGCAGCGCCGCCGCCTGCGGGAGGTACCGGTTGAGGGCGACCGCGCGGCAGACACGGGGGAAGTCCGCGAACGCGGTGTTCGCCGACAGAACGAGCACCGCGAGGATCGATGCGATCGCGACGTAGTAGAAAACGCCTCTGCCCGCTACCGCGACGATCAGCAGCGACAGCACGCTCTGATACCCCGCCTCGCCGGGCCCGGTGGCGCCGATGTGATAGACACGGACGAGATAGGCGACGCCGGCGAGCATCACCGTCAGGATCGCGATGATCGCGGTCAACGTGCGCTGCGCGGACGGCACCACCGGCTCCCGGAACGCCCGGACGCCGTTGCTCACCGCCTCGACGCCGGTCATCGCGGTGCACCCGTTGGCAAACGCCTGAAGCAAGAGCCACGCGCCTACCGCCGCGACCGGCGGGCGAAGCAGCGGCGGCGCCTCCACGGGGACGGGGTGGCCCCCGGAAACCGCCGTCTTCACGAGCCCCCACACGACGACGCCGAGCAGACTCACGATGAACACATAAGTCGGCAGCATGAACACGGCGCCGGCCTCCCGCACACCGCGCAGGTTGACGATCGTGATGGCGATCAGGATCACGAGGCACAGCGCCAAGGTGTGCCGCTGCAGCGACGGCACCGCGGACACGAGGGCGCCCACGCCCGCCGAGATGCCGACGGCCGCGGTGAGCACGTAGTCGATCAGCAGCGCCGCGGCCGCCAGCAGGCCGGCGCGCGGGCCGAGGTTCTCGCGCGCCACGGTATAGGAGCCGCCGCCGGTCGGGTACGCGGCGATTGTCTGCCGGTACGAGAAGTACACGATCCCGAGCAGCACGATGATGCTCGCGCTGATCGGCAGCATGTAGACGATACCCGCCGCGCCGAGCGGGATGAGCAGCGTCAGCGCCGCCTCCGGAC
Source organism: bacterium (assembly GCA_035280345.1). Taxonomy (GTDB): domain Bacteria; phylum Sysuimicrobiota; class Sysuimicrobiia; order Sysuimicrobiales; family Segetimicrobiaceae; genus DASSJF01. The sequence goes on from DATEGA010000140.1 coordinate 26,987, forward strand.
CGTACGCGGCCGAGCTCAGGGCGTCGAGGCCGAAGATGCCAATGCCGCTGGCGGGGCCGACCCGTTCGGCCCGTTCTTCGTACGTCGCGAGCGGCCGTCCGAGGAGCAGATCCGCGAGAGACATCAGCGCAGGCAATTCCGCAGGCGCGGGGCGAAGCCTCCTCGCGAGAAGCGCCCTGGCGCAGGAGCCGCGAAGGCGGCGGAGGTCCTACGCCCAGACAGAGGAGGGACAGAGGATGAAGCGCGAGGACGTCGCGGTCCGTGGAATGCACAAGACCACCGGGTACTCGCACGCCGCCAAAACGGGCGGGCTCGTCTACATCGCCGGCCAGATCGCCCAAGACGTGGAAGGCAACCTGGTTGGCCGCGGAGACATCGAGGCCCAGGCCGTGCAGATTTTCGAGAACTTGAAGACCGTGCTGGCGTCCGCCGGGACGTCGCTGGATCAGGTGCTCAAACTCACCACCTTTACCACGAGCGTCGCCTACCGGCAGAAGATCGCGGAAGTCCGCGCGCGGTACTTCAAGGACTACTTCCCGCCGAACACGTTCCTGGTGGTGGCGAGCCTGGCGACGCCGGATTATCTGCTGGAGATCGAAGCGGTAGCAGCCTGCCCCTAAGCCCGCGCGGGAGGCGGTGCCATGGCACAGATCCGCCGTGTCGTCGAGCATGATTTTGAGCCGGTGCACCGGCTGCTCGAGCAGTTGATGCCCGCCCTGCCGGATCTCCGGCAGCATATCTGGGGCCGAATGCTCGCCCGGCAGGACTACGCCGCCTGGATCGCAGAGATCGAGGACCGCCCCGCCGGATTCATCGACCTCTATGTGTTCCCGGACATCGGCCACGGCCGCAACATCGCCCTGATCAACAACCTCGTCGTGGACGAAGCGTTCCGGCGCCGCGGGTTGGGTGAGGCGCTGGTGAACGAAGCCGTCGCCCATTGCCGGACACACGACGTGATCGAGTTGCACCTGTGGACCGAATTCGACAACACCCGCGCGCTCGCGCTGTACGAGCGCTGCGGCTTTGTACGGCGCTCGCTCCTCATGGAGCTCGGACTGTGACCCCCGATACCATCACGTTCGATTGCTACGGCACGCTGGTCGACTTCGACCTGAACCGCGTGACCCGGGCCATCCTCGGGGACCGGCTCCGCATCGACGGCGTCGGCGAGCGGGAGTTCCTGGACGACTTTCGTGTGATGCGTTTTCAAGCGGTCCTCGAGCCGTACCGCCCCTATCGGGATCTCCTCCGCGCCACGTTAGAACAGGCGATGCGGCTGCACGGCATGCCGTACCGAGCCGCGGACGGCGACGCGCTCGTCGCGGCGGTGCCGGAGTTCGGCCCGTTTCCCGAGGTGCCGGCTGTGCTGAAGCGCCTCAAGCAACGGTACCGGCTGGCCATCGTTTCCAACACCGAGGACGACTTGGTCCGCGGCAACGTCGCGCGGATCGGCGTCGAGTTCGACTTTGTGGTCACGGCGCAGCAGGCGCGCGCCTACAAGCCGCAACGCGAGGCGTTCGAGTTTGCCCTGCGCGCGGTCCGGCGGACACCCGACCAGACCATCCATGTCGCGCAGGGATTCGAGTACGACATCATGCCGACCCATGAGCTCGGCATGCGGCGGATCTGGATCAACCGCAGCGGACGGCGCGGCAGCACCGCCTTCATGCCCTACGAAGAACTCCGCGACATGTCGCCCCTGCCCTCACTGCTGGGCCTGTCCCCGCGGTGAAGGAGATCCCGTACTGGACCGACATGGCGCCGGAGTTCCCCGACCGCGCCGGCCGGCCGCTGCCGGGCCGGGTGGACGTCGCCGTGGTCGGCGGCGGCATCACGGGACTCCACGCCGCGATCCGCCTCGCCCGCAAGGGCGCCTCGACGGTGGTGCTGGAGCAGGGGCGGTTCGCCTCCGGTGCCTCCGGCCGGAACGGCGGCATGTGCACCACCGGGCTGTCGGTGGGGCCGGCGACGGCGATCAAGCGCTACGGGCTCGCGGCCGCCCGCGTCTACTACGATGCTTATCGCGAGGCTGTCGACTTCGTCGAATCGGCCGTGCGGGCAGAAGGCATCGACTGCGACTTCCGGCGCGCAGGCCGGCTGGGCGTGGCGTTCAAGCCCTCGCACCATGCGCACCAACGGGCCACCCAGAAGCTGCTCGCAGAGCTGTTCAACCATGAGACATTCCTGATCGGTCCGTCGGAGCTGCGGACGGAGATCGGCTCCACAGCATACCACGGAGCGCTGCTCGACCCGCTCAGCGCCGGCCTTCACCCCGGCAAGTACGTCCGGGGCCTGGCCGACGCCGCCGAGCGGGCGGGTGCCGGGCTTCATGAAAACCTGAAGGTCACCGGTGTCCGGCGCGAAACCGGCGGACGATTCCAGATCGGCACCGCGCGCGGGTCAGTGTCCGCGCGCCAGGTCCTGCTGGCCACCGACGCCTACACGACGAGCGTCTTTCCCGCGCTGCAGCGCCGGATGGTCGTCGTCGGCAGCTTCATCGTCGTGACGGAGCCGCTCGGCGAAACACTCGCCGGTGAGATCATCCCGCGGGGCCGGATGGTGGTCGACACTAAGAACATCGGCCATTACTACCGATTAACGACGGACAACCGGCTGGTCTTCGGCGGCCGGGCGCGGTTCGCGCTGTCGAATCCGGGCTCCGATCGCAAGAGCGGCCGCATCCTCCGCCGCGACATGTTGGCGATCTTTCCGCAACTCATCAAGGTCCAGATCGAGTATGCCTGGGGGGGCCACGTCGGCTTTCCGGCCGACCGCATGCCGCACGCCGGCGAAATGGGCGGTCTGTACTATTCGATGGGATACTCAGGCCACGGCGTGCAGATGGCGTCGTATATGGGTGCGCGCATGGCCGAGGTGATGGACGGCCACCCCGAGGCCAACCCGTGGCGGGAGTTGAAGGCAGTCCCGTTTCCGACCTATTCGGGCACGGCCTGGTTTTTGCCATTTGTCGGCGCCTACTATGGCATAAAGGATCGGCTGGGTTGACCCGCGGCGCCGTGAAACCGCCGGAGCCCGTACTGACCGCTCACCTCTTTCCCGAGCTGTTGACCAGGTTGCTGGAGGTCCTGGGACCGCTGCCGGTCCACGAGTGGGACGCGCCGGTACCTCGAAAGTCGTGGACCGTCCACGAGGTGGCCCTTCACTTACTCGGAGGGGATGTCGGCATTCTGTCCCGCGGCCGGGATAGCTTCATGCGGTCACGCATCGACGCCGCGACCGGCGTGGAGCTCGTGGCGGCCCTCGCGGCCCGAAACAATCTCTGGATTGCGGCCGGCCGGCGCATGAGCCCGCAGCTGTTGTGTGATCTGCTCAGGCTCACCGGGAGCCAGACTACTACGTATTTCCAATCACTCGATCCCGACGCTCCCGGCGAGGTCGTCAGCTGGGCGGGACCGGCCCCGGCGCCCAACTGGCTCGACATCGGCCGGGAGTACACGGAGCGCTGGCACCATCAGCAGCACATCCGTGCCGCGCTCCACCGGCAAGGCCTGACTGATCCGCGATATCTCAAGCCGGCGCTAGACATTTTCATGCGGGCGCTTCGAATGGCGTACCGCCGCGTCGACGCGCCCGACGGCGCGTCCGTGACGGTCACGATCACCGGCGACAGCGGCAGCCGGTGGACGTTGCGGCGCGAGGACAGAATCTGGAGCCTCTACATCGGGACGGCGGTGCGGCCCGCCGCGTCGGTGACAATCCCGGAGCATTCGGCCTGGAAGTTGTTCACGCGATGGATGCCCGCCGAGGAAGCGCGGGCGTCCTCTCGCATCGACGGCGACCCGAGGTTGGCGGCGCCCGTTTTCGACACGACCGCGGTGATCGCGTAGCCGCGGCTCCACGACCGACCCGGAGGCCTATCCTTCGTTCGAAGATGTCCGGCGGACATACCGCGGTCTGCGAACAAGGCACTCGCGTTTCTCGACGAGGTCGGCCACGCGGGCTGGATCGGCCAACGACGGCGGCACCCCGGGCCTTGAGGCGGCGTTCACCATGGTCGGCAAGGCCGTGATGACCATCGCGTTGCAACAGACGTTCCACAACGGCGAAGCCCGCGGTGGCGCGGCGGGCATCGGGTCAACGCCCGGCCTTCGTCCTGTCGCCGGCGCTTCGGGAGTTTTAAGCTTGACCGCGCCGTTGCAACAACGTGAAGGTTGAACACACGCTATGGAGGATATGACGTCATGAAGGCGACCTGGCGCGGTCACGTCATTGCGCAGAGCGAGCAGACCCTGGATGTCGGCGGCTACACCTATTTCCCGAGGGACGCGGTCCGCATGGAGCAGCTGCGGGTCGCGCCGAAGACGCCGCACGATCTGGAGTGTCCGCACGGCGTCCAATTCTATGACGTCGTCGACGGCGCCGCGTCCAGCCCGCGGGCCGCGTGGTCGTATGAAGCCCCGCGCGACTCGATGAAGAAGGTCGATCACTGGATCGGGTTCTGGGAGGACGTCCGGGTCGGTTAAGCCGGTCCGGCACTAAGTAGCCGGAGTACGCAGCGCGGCGGACTGAGGTGCGCCGTTTCGGGGCATCTCGTTCGGCGTGGAGACGTATACCTGCCCGGCCTGCGGCCATGATCTCGAATGCCGGGAAGAAGGCCACGGCGTCTTCTGGGACTGCCCCGCCTGCGGCGGGCGCGCCGTCGGCATCGGCCTGCTGAAGCAGCTTCGCGACCCTGCGCTCGTTACCCGAGCGTGGCTCACCGCCGACTCGCATACCGCGGACGGCCGGCCCTGTCCGATGTGCGAACGGCCGATGCACGTCGTGGCGCTCGACGGCCTCCCCAAGCTCGAGATCTGCCGGCTCTGCGAGTTTGTCTGGTTTGACGCGAAGGCCTACGAGAGTTTTCCGGCCGGCGCCGCCGCGGTAGCTTCCGTGCCGGACGTACCCGCGACCCACGAACTGCCGGAGGACGCCCGCCTGATCCTGGCCACCGAGCAGTCGCGGCGCATCGCCGAACGGGCGCAACAGCAGTCGCACGGCGACCCGCCTGACGCCTGGTGGAAGTACGTCGCAGCTTTTTTCGGCATGCCCGTCCGGGACGGCGAGGAGCAGTTGGACCGGCCGCCGTGGGCCACGTGGGGCCTCGTGGTGTTGACGTGCTATATCAGCGGCCTCGCCTTCTTCGACCTGCAGCACTGGGTCGCCTTATTCGGGCTTATTCCGGCCCAGGCACAGCGCGATTGGGGCCTGACATTCGTCAGCTCGTTCTTTCTACACGCGGGAATCGTCCATTTGGTCGGCAACATGTACTTTCTGCTGCTCTTCGGCGACAACGTCGAGGAAACGATCGGCGTCGGGCGGTATCTCCTGCTGATCTTCACAGCGACCGCGGCCGGCGGCGCCGTGCACGCCGCGTTCGATCCCCATCGGACGGCGCCGCTGATCGGCGCGTCCGGCGGCATCGCCGGCGTGATGGCGTTCTACGCCTGCCAGTTCCCCCGGGTTCGCCTCAAGTTTCTCGTCGGTTGGTTCTGGTTCGGCCTCTACCGGTGGGTCACCGTGCCGACGTGGGGCTTCTTCGCCTTCTGGATAGCGCTCCAGGGGCTCGGCGCCATCCAGCAGGTCGCCGGATTCTCGAACGTCTCATCGCTCGGCCACCTGGGCGGCGTGGCGGTCGGCGCGCTCTTCTACCTCGAGTGGCGGTTTATCGGCTCGACCGCCGCACGGCCGGAGACGGCCGGTGGCATTCGCCCTCAACCCACGAATTCGTAACGGTCCCGCCGTTACGGCGCGAGCCAGGCCGCGTCCAAGCGCATCATGCCGTCGGGCTGGTCGACGAATCCGTGCAGCTTCGTCGACACGAGTTTGTATTCTTTCGGGAAGAACAGCCAGACGTACGGCATGTCGTCCGCCAGAATCTTGTTGGCGTCCGCGTAGGCGCGGCGCCGCTGCGACATGCCGTTGAGGTAGCGCGCCGCGTCCAGCACGACCTGGAGCCTGGGGTTGACGTACCCGGTGTAGTTGAACGACCCCAGGCCGGATTGCGTCGTAAACGGATAAATGTCGAAGTCTGGGTCCGGACGTCCGCTCCACTCGCTGAGTGCCGCCTGATCGGTGAGGTGGCTGATCGCGTCGATGATGGCGCCCTCCTCGACGACCTGCAACTTCACCTGAATCCCGGCGTCCGCGGCCATCGCCTGGATCGCCTGCCCGACGGCCTGGCGCTGCTGGCCGGGAAGGATCAGCAACGTGAACTCAAAGCCGTTGGGATGGCCGGCCTCCTTGAGCTTCTCCTTTGCGAGCACGATGTTCCGTGGCGGAAGTTTCCATGCGGGGTCGTACGCGGGCGTGCCGTTCGGGAAAAACGAGTACGCCGGGTACACTGCGCCCTGGAGCACGACGTTGGCGAGGGCTTCCCGGTCGATCGTGGCGTTGAACGCCTGCCGCAGCAATTTGTTGTCGAACGGCGGCCGGGTCACGTTGAGCGGAATTGATGTCCATGCCATCGCGCCGGCCTCGACGAGCCGGAACCGGGCACCGGGCTGGGCGGCGTCCTTGGTCAGGCTCTTTACCTGCGACGCCGGGACGATGTTGATGATGTCGACGTCGCCGGACTTGAGGTTGGCCACGCGCGCGTTGTCATCGGTGATCTCCCGAAACACGATCCGGTCGACGTTCGGCAGGCCCTTTCCCCAGTAATCCGGGTTGCGTTGCAGTGTAATGTGATCTTGAGGGACTTTCTCGACGAAGGAGAACGCCCCGGTGCCGACGGGATGTAGCGCGTAGTCAAGGCCGGCCTTCTGCGCCACGGCCGGAGACACCATCATTCCGGAGCGGTCGGTCAGCACATACAAGAGCGGGCTGTACGGGCGCTCGAGCGTTAGCTGTACCGTCAACGGATCGACGGCCGCCACGGCCGCCAGCGGACCGAGCTCGCTGCGTCGGTTGGAAGGAAACTTGGCGTCGAACTTCATCCGCTCGAAGTTGTATTTCACCGCGTCGGCGTTGAACGGCGTGCCGTCCTGGAATTTGACGCCTGGCCGGAGGTTGAATGTCACCGTCTTGCCGTCCGGTGAAATCGTCCAGGAGGTAGCCAACATTGGGACGATCGCGAGTTTGGCGTCCGTATCGACCAACTTGTCGTACAGGCTCTGGTAAACCTGACGGTCGACCGCGGAGCCCGAGCGGTGCGGGTCCATCGTCGGCGGGTCCCGGTCGATCGCCGCGGTGAGCGTGCCGCCACGCCGGCCCCCCTGCGCCGATGCGATCGTGAGGAGGCCGCCGAGCAGCACGAGGACCATCAATAGCGCACACATCCTCCGCATCTGATCCCTCCCTTGTCGCCTTGAACGGCCCGCGGCGGACCGTGCCGCGGACTGCGAAGCTGCGTGCTCTCAGATGTAGCGGTGCGCGACGACTTTGGGCTGCAGGAAGTTAAGCAGGTAGTCCGGGCCGCCGGCCTTGCTGTCGGTGCCCGACATGTTGAACCCACCGAACGGATGCGTCCCGACCATGGCGCCGGTCGACTTGCGGTTGAGGTAGAGGTTGCCGCACATAAACTCGCGGCGGGCCTTCGCGAGCTTCTCGGGGTTGAGCGAATACACGGAGCCCGTGAGCCCGAAGGCGGTCCCGTTCGCGATGCGCAGCGCGTCGTCGAAGTCGCGGGCGGGAATCGCGGCGACGACCGGGCCGAAGATTTCTTCCTGGGCAATGCGCGCCTCCGGCCCGACGTCGACGAAGACCGTCGGCGCGATGTAGAAGCCGCCGTCGCGGGCCCGGCTGCCGCCCGTGGCGAGGCGGCCCTCCCCGCGCCCGACCTCGACGTACTCGAGGATCCTCCGCTCGGCGGCGGCGTTGATCACCGGGCCCACCGGGAAGTTCTCCGGCCCGGGACCGATCTCGAGTCCGCGCGCCCGCTCGACGATCATCTCCGTTACCCGGCCGTAGGCGGCCGGCGTGGCGATGACGCGCGAGCCGGCCGAGCACTTCTGGCCCTGGTAGCCGTAGGCCGAGGCGATAATGCCGGCGGCCGCGGCGTCGAGGTCCGCCTCGTCATCCACGATGATCGCGTTCTTGCCGCCCATCTCGGCAATGATGCGCTTGAGCCAGATCTGGCCGAGCGGGGTCTTCGCCGCCTGCTCGAACAAGTGCGTCCCTACTTCCTTGGAACCGGTAAACGCGATCATGCGGACCTTCGGGTGGTTGGCGAGCGCCTCACCGACTACGCCCCCCGCGCCGGGGATCATGTTGAGCACGCCGTGCGGCAGCCCCGCCTCCCGGAGCGCCTCGGCGATCTGGTAGGCGGTGGCCGCGGAGTCGCTCGCCGGCTTCATTACCACGGTGTTGCCCGAGACGATCGCGCCGAGCGCCATGCCCGTTGGGATCGCGAGCGGGAAGTTCCACGGCGAGATCACCGCGACGACGCCGAGCGGAATGTACTGATACTCGCTCATCTCGCCGGGCAGCGCCGGCAGCGCCGGGCCGCGCGCGTAGCGGAGAATCTCGCGCGCGTAGTACTCCGTGAAGTCGATCGCCTCGGCCACGTCGCCGTCGGCTTCGGCCCAGTTCTTGCCGACCTCGAACGACATCCACGCCGCGGCGGTGAGCCGGCGGCGCCGGAGGATCGCCGCGGCCCGGAGGAAGAGCGCACAGCGTTCTTCCGCGGGTACCCAGCGCCAGGACTCGTACGCACGCAGGGCCGCCTGGAGGGCCTGCTCGACGTGCTCGGGGGAGGCCTGCTGGATGACGGCGACGGTCTGGTCGGCCTGCGACGGGTTGATCGACCGGAAGGTCGAACCGCCGCGGACCTCGCGGCCGTCGATGATGAGCGGAAACTCGCGGCCGAGTTGGGAGGCGACCCCCCGAATGGCCTGCTCCATCGCCTGGCGGCCGGCCGGCTGCGTGAAGTCGGTCAGCGGCTCGGTTTGGAACGGCGTGACAGTCATCATCGCGACATCCTCCGCTTAGACGCGCGCGACATACGGGGACAACGCCTTGACGATCCGGTCGACGCCCGCTTTGATCCGGTCCATCGAGGTCGCGTAGGAGATGCGGAGGAACCCCGGCGCCTCGAACGCCTCGCCCGGCACCACCGCGACATGGGCCTCGTCGAGCAGCCGCTCGGCGAGCGCGAGCGAGGTCGCCGGCGCGCCCGCGCGGCCGAGGAGTTCCTGAACGTCCGGGAAGGCGTAGAACGCGCCGCGCGGCATACCGCAGCGGACGCCCGCGATTTCGTTGAGGCGGCCGACGATGTAGCGGCGCCGCCGGTCGTACTCCGCGACCATCCCCGTGAGCTCCACACGGGCCGTGAGCGCGTGCAGCGCCGCCTTCTGCGAGATCGAACTCGGGTTGCCGGCGAGGTGGCCCTGGAGCGCCGTGATCGCGTCGGCGATCTCCCGCGGCGCGGCCGCGAACCCGATGCGCCAGCCCGTCATCGCGTAGGTCTTGGACATCGAGTTCAAGAGAACGATCCGGTCGCGCGCATCCGGCCAGGCGCCCGGCACGGAGATGTGGTGGGCGCCGTCGTACACCATGCTCTCGTAGATCTCATCGCTCAGCAGGTAGAAGCCGTGCCGCTCGGAGAGCTGCACGACGCCTTCGAGCGTGTCGCGGTCGTACACTGCGCCGGTCGGATTGTGCGGCGAGGTCAGGATGATCGCGCGCGTCCGGGGCGAAACGAGCGCCGCGACGCGGTCCGGCAGCGGCTGCCACCCCGACGCGGCGTCGGTCGGGACGAACACCGGCTTTGCCCCCACGACCCGCACCTGCTCCGCGTAGGAAACCCATGCGGGAATCGGAATCAGCACCTCGTCGCCCGGTTCGCAGATCGCCTGCAGGGCGAAGTAGAGCGCGGGCTTCCCACCGGCGGTGATCACGACCTCGTCGGCCGCGTAGGACGCGCCGTAGACCTCCCTCAGGTGCGCGGACACCGCGCTCCGCAGTTCGGGGATGCCGGCCGGGCCAGTGTACTTCGTGAAGCCTTCGCGAATGGCGGCGATCGCCGCGTTCTTAACGGCGTCCGGGGTATCGAAGTCCGGCTCGCCGGCGGCGAAGCTGAGCACGTCGACGCCCCGCCGCCGGAGCTGCCGCGCCCGGTCGTCC
>DATEGA010000141.1:0-15130 GCA_035280345.1 bacterium
CGTCGCGACAGGGGCGCCCTACGTGCTCACCGAGGTGCCGCCGCGGGCCACGTGTGTCGCCGCCTATGGCGATGACCCGCCGTCGCTTCGCGCGGCAGCGCGCGTGATCTGTGGTCTCATCACTCCGCAGGGCGTGCTGCCGGTCTCGCTGACATAAGCCGGGGACCACCCCGTTCGCACGATCGTACCGACCACATACGGCGGCGGGTTCTGGGTAAAACTGAACGCTCATTCACCCGGACGACACGCGCCATGTCTGAAATTCCTGCACGTCCTGCTCGCCGCGCATGCCGCGCCCACCAATCCGGTCCATGCCGGGTACGTGGCGCACCTGGCACGGCTCGCGGCGAGCCGCGGCGGCGATCCGGTCGCGGCGCAACGGCAGGCGGTCGCGCTGCCGACAACGCGATCACCGCGCCGGCGTCGGTCCTGGCCTTCGACCATGCCTTCCAGATCGTGGTCATCGCCGTGCTCGCGATGCTCGTCTGCGTCCCGTTCTTCCGCGTGCCGCGCGGCCGCGGCGGTCCGGCGCCGCACTGAGCGGCGGCCGCCGCTCAGTGCACGGACGGAGTGTTAGGCGCTCGCGCGGTTGAGTTGCTCGATCTCCGCGTGGGCCAGTTCGAGCTCCGTCCCCGCGATCAGTTCGGCCAGCTGGTCGGTGGCCGTCGCGCTGGCGATCGGCGCGGTCACCGGACGCGCGATCAGCCAGGCGAGCGCGACCGCCGCTGGCGTCGCGCCATGTGCGCCCGCGACTTCGTCCAGAGCCTGGAGCGTTCGGAATCCCCGCTCGTTGAAATACTGCCGCTGCACGCCCTGCCCGCGGACGCTCTTGGTCAGGTCGGCTTCCGTGCGGTACTTGCCGGTCAGAAACCCGCTCGCCAGCGAGGAGTACGGGATCACCGCGAGGCCGGCCCCGCGGCACAGCGGCTCGAGCGCCGTCTCGTATCCATCGCGGGCGCACAAGTTGTACTTCGGCTGCAGGCTCTCGTAGCGCGGATACCCGTGCCGGCGGCTGACGTCCAGCGCCCGGCCGAGCCGCTCCGCGTCGTAGTTCGAGGCACCGAGCGCCCGGACTTTGCCCTGGGTGACGAGGTCCGCGAAGGCCCCGAGCGTTTCGTCGAGCGGGGTCTCCGCGTCGTCAATGTGCGACTGGTAGAGATCGATGTAGTCGGTTTGCAGGCGGCGGAGCGACGCGTCGACGGCGCGCATGATGTAGGCGCGGGAGAGCCCCTTGCCCTCGGGCATTTCGGACCCGACTTTCGTGGCAATCACGACGCGGGCCCGATTCCCTCGGGCTTTCATCCAGCGGCCGAGAATCGTTTCCGACTCGCCGCCGCGGTTTCCCGGCGCCCATTTTGCGTAGACGTCGGCGGTGTCGATGAAATTCATGCCCGCCCCCACGAACGCGTCCAGCACCTTGAACGACGCAGGTTCGTCCGCCGTCCACCCGAACACGTTGCCGCCGAAGCACAGTGGGGAGACTTCCAGTCCTGATCCGCCGAGCGCGCGCCGCCGCATCGCAACCGTGCCTCCGATTTTTCGTACCGATTCCACCGCGCGTTGCGACGGTCCTGGGCGGCGGCCCGGCGCGGGCGCCGCTAACGCATCTGGTCCGACAGCCGGGCGAGACGCTTGCTGAGACGAACCGTCGGGCCGGCGAGGCCGAGGCGTGAGGCGATCTCGAGCGCTTCTCCGGCGGCGCCCCGCGCCGCGGCGAGATCGCGCGCGCGCGTGCGGAGTTTCGCGACCTCCTCGAGCACGTGAACCCGGTAGAGATCGGCCGCCTGCCAAGAGGCCACCTCGGTCTCGAGCCGGCGGCACCGCGCCGCCTCCGCGCCCGTGAGGCGGTACATTCGGCTGAGCCGCCGCAGCGCGCGCCAGCGGTCCCGGGGCTCCGCCGCCTCGTCGACCGCGCGATCGAAGCACTGCGCGGCGCGGTCGTGCTCCCCGCGCCGCACGAGCAGCATGCCGGCGCCTTCCCAGTCGAACCGCACCCGCGCGGCCTCGAGGTCGCGCAGTGTGCGGAGCACTTCGCCGTGCAGCGCGACCATCGCGAGCAGATCGGCGCGGTTGTGGGCGATCACCGGCTCGAGCGCGGTCCGGTCGCCGGAGCGCAGATACTCGACGTAGATGCCGGGGATCAGCCACCCGGGAACGTCGTCGTGCCGCGGGGCGCCGATCACCTCGGCCTCAAGCATGCTCAGCCGGTACGTGCCGAACACACGGTGCCAGAGGCGGCGCGCGGGCGTGATGAGGTCCGTGTGTACCTCCGGCGACGCGGGCCGCTGCCGCGCGAGGATGAACCGCGACTCGAGGATCGGCCAGTCGAACCGCAGGCCGTTGAAGGTGACAAGATGCGGGCGGCTGGCGAGCCGTTCGCCCACGGCGCCGAGGAGGTGGGCCTCCGACCGGAGGCGCCGCAGGAGGAACTGCTCCGTGACAAGGACGCCGCCGTCTACGTAGGCGAGCCCGACCAGAAACGCGTACGTCCCTGTTCCGCCGGCGAGACCGGTCGTCTCTGTGTCGAGCCAGACCATGCCCGCGGCCGCGCACGCGTGTTCTTCTGCGACCCAGCCGAGGCTGGCGCCAATCTCGACGCACCCGTGGCGGTGGCCGAGGGCGTAGCGCGCCCGGACGATCTCGACGCCGTCTCCGCCGCCGCTCCCCGCAGAGGGACGCGGGGGGCGCGCCGGCTCCGAACGGCCGCGCGGCGCGATGCCCGCCCCGTAGCGGCGGAGGCGCTCGCGCAGAGTGTCGACCGGGGTCTCAGGCAGGGACACAGACGTCGCGCAGAAGGCGCAGCGTCCGGCGTTTGGCGTCCGGACCGAGGCTCAGCACGGGACCGACACAAGACGGGCAGCCCGCGTCGCACCCGCAGCCTTCGATCAGCGACGAGGCTGTGGCCAACAGGTCGCCGCGCAGCGAGAACAGGCGCTCCGCCTGCCCCACCCCGCCTGGGATCTGTTCGTAGAGCGTCACCGTCGGCTCGCCCGTGTGCGGCGAGCGCGTCTCGGCGAGTGCGCCCAGGTCGCGCGGATCGCACATGAGATAGAGGGGCGCGACGTTGTGCAGCGCGTTGGCGACTCCGACGAGCGCGCCCTGGAGCGCGTCGTTGTCGAGATCGGCGGCGCGCGACCGCGGGAACACCCACCACGCGCCGGTCGTGTGCAGCGTCGTTTCCGGCAGGTGGATCGTCCCAAAGCCGACGTTCTCGTGATTGGACAGCGTCAACTTCTTGAAGATCGTCGGCCGAAACGTCACCGTTACCTCGCCGTGCGCCGCGTCCTCGGCCCGCCCGAACTCCGCCATCACGCGCAGATCGGTCGCGATCTGTGCGTCGGTGTAGTAGTCGACGTCGACCCGCGTGACGTAGGCCTTCCGCTCCTCCCAATCGAGCCGGTCCACGTGGTACTGCTGGCCGAGGTGGATGTAGATCGCGTCCTCGTGGACGAAGGCTGGCGCCGACGCCAGGTCGATCTCGCCGATCACGCGCGGCCGCGGGTCGGTCGTGTCGATGATCACGACATTCTCCTGGCTCGCGCTGCGCAGGCTGACGTCCTCGGCCGGATACGCCTCGGCGACGTAGTGCCACGCGTCGTCCTCGTGGTGCAGGACGCGGGCCTCTTCGAGGTACGCGAGGATTTCCGGCAGCGTGTTCGGCCCGAACGTCTCGCCGTCGCGCAGCGGGAGTTCGAACGCCGCGCATTTGAGGTGGCTCGCCAGCACCAGGAGGTTGTCGGGGTTGGTGCGGGCCTCTTCCGCGCCTTGTCGGAGCAGATAGTCGGGGTGGCGCACGATAAACTGGTCGAGCGCGGCGCTCGTCGCGACCAGGATCGCGAGCGCCCGCTCCCGCCGCCGCCCGGCCCGGCCCATCTGCTGCCAGGTGCTCGCGATCGTGCCGGGATAGCCCACCAACACCGCGGCGCTCAGTTGTCCGATGTCGATGCCGAGTTCGAGCGCGTTCGTCGCCGCGACCGCGCGCACCGCGCCGCTCCGCAGTCCCGCCTCGATCTTGCGCCGCTCCGACGGCAGATAGCCGGCCCGGTAGCCGCAGATCGCGCCGGCGGGCAGCGAGCGCCGTTCCGCCGCCGCGCGCAGGTACGTGGTGAGGAGTTCCGCGGCGAGGCGGGACCGGGCAAAGAAGATGGTCTGGACGCGGCCGCCCAGCAGCTCGCCCGCCAGCGTCACGGACTCCCGAACCGCGTCGATGCGAATCCCGAGCTGCTCGTTGACGACCGGCGGATTGTAGAACCCGATTACGCGCTCTCCGGACGGCGCGCCGTTGCGGTCGATAATAGCCATCGGGCGGCCGGTGAGGCGCTCGGCGTGCTCCTTCGGATTGCCGATCGTGGCCGAGCAGCAGATGAACTGCGGAGTGCTGCCGTAGAACGCGCAGATCCGCGCGAGCCGCCGCAGCACGTTCGCGAGGTGCGAACCGAAGACGCCGCGGTAATGGTGTAGTTCGTCGAGCACGACGTACCGCACGTTCTCGAACAGCCGCAGCCACTTCGTATGGTGCGGCAGGATCGCGGTGTGCAGCATGTCGGGGTTCGTCACGACGACGTGACCGGCGGCCCGAATCGTGCGCCGGGCGTCGGCGGGCGTGTCGCCGTCGTACGTGAACGCCCGCACGTCCGCGCCGAGCAGGCGAATCAGCGTCTGCAGTTCATCGACCTGGTCGGCGCCGAGCGCCTTGGTCGGAAAGAGGTACAGCGCTCGCGCCTGGGGATCGCGCAGCACCGTGTCCAGAACCGGCAGGTTGTAGCAGAGCGTCTTGCCGGAGGCGGTCGGGGTGACGACGACCACGTCGGATCCGCCGCGGACGAGACGGTACGCCTCAGCCTGGTGCGAGTACAAGTGACTGATCCCGGTGCGGGCGAGCGCTTCGATGAGGCGTATATCGATGTCGGAGGGAAATCGTGTATACTCCGCGGGCCGCTCCGGGATGGTGTGCCACGCCGTGAAATGCGACGCAAAGCGTGGACGCGTGCGCAACGCTTCGATGATCTGGTCCAACGTCATGCGGCGGCTCCTAGGACAAGCGCTACGAACGAGTGTTCGCCCGACGCTCGTTCGAATCCTTCCGCGGCCGCGAACAGCTGCAAACTTGAGGCGGCCGGCGTCACGCTGCCGGCCGCCTCAGCAGCCAACCCTCCCGGCATGTACGGCTAGCGCGGCCCTCCGTGGAGCGCCCGCAGATACCGGATCTGCCCGGCGTGATAGGCGTCGTGAGTCGTCGCTCGGACGATGCGCATTGCGATCGGCTGCGTGTGCCGGTCCTTGTACCAGTCGATGGCCTGCGAGAGGCCGGCGTCGTCGAGGGCGTGCACGCGGCTCAACAGCTCGAGCGAGATCGCGAGCAGGGTTTGCCGGTCGCGCGCCCACTCGTCTTCGCCGCCGCCGATCTCCCGCCAATCGCGCGCGAGCAGTTCCTGTCCATCGGCCGGGTTTCCGTTCCAGGCGTCGAGCACCCCACTCTTCCAGAGGATCAGGTGCCGCACGATCTGCCAGATCGAATGCCGCTCCGGTGACGGTTTCCACGCCGCCTGCGCGGCGGTCAGCCCGGCGACGGCTTCGGTCAACGGCGGCTGCCACTGCCAGCCTTCTTTCTCGAGCAGTGTGTAGACGTGGTCTACCACCACGTCGTGGAGCGTCAGCATGCTGGGCCGGCTCATCCGCGCCTCCCACGGGTGTCGCGTGCGCCGCCGCTCGCCGCGGCGATCGCGGCCCGCACGCGCTCGGGAAGAAGTGGCATGTCGAGATGCCGGACACCGAGATGTGCGAGGGCGTCCACGACCGCGTTCACAACGCACGGGGTCGAGCCGATCGTCGCGGCTTCCCCGATCCCCTTGGCACCGAGCGGATTGCGCGGGGTCGGCGTGACAGACCGGCCGCGCTCGATCCGCGGCGTGTGGTGGGCTTTCGGGACGGCGTACTCGGACAGCGCGGCTGTGAGCAGCTGGCCCTGCTCGTCATAGGCCGCGTATTCGAGCAGCGCCTGCGCGGCGCCCTGGGCGACGCCGCCGTGGATCTGCCCGTCGACGAGCAGCGGATTGATGACGCGGCCGCAGTCGTCCACACAGACGTAGCGCTCGAGGCGCACGCCGCCGGTGTCCGGATCGACTTCCGCGACGCACACGTGCGTGCCGAACGGGAACGTGGTCCCCTCCGATTTGAACCGGCTCGTCGCTTCGAGTCCCGGACTCTGGTGCTCCGGCAGGTGCTTCCCGGCATAGGCCGCCTTGGCGATCTCGGTCAGCGCGACGCCGCGGCCGGGTGCGCCGCGCACCGTCACGCCGCCGTCCTCGAGCGTGAGGTCCGACTTGGCGGCCTCGAGCTGGTTGGCCGCGATGCCGAGGATCTGGTCGCGCACCTCCATCGAGGCCAAATACACCGCGGAGCCGCCGAGCGACATGCTGCGGCTGCCGCTCGTGCCGCCCCCGTACTGGACCATCAACGTGTCGCCGTGGACGACCGTCACCTGGTCGGGCGTGATGCCAAGCGCGTCCGAGACGATCTGCGCGAAACCCGTGGCGTCCCCTTGGCCGTGAGGCGAGGTGCCGGTGATCACCGTGACCGTCGCGTCGGGGTTCATCCGCACGGTGCCGAGCTCCCACGGGCCGAAGCCGCAGATCTCAACGTAGCTGCTCACGCCGATCCCGACCAGGCGGCCGTCCCGGCGTGCGTCGTCCTGACGCCGACGGAGCGCGGGATAGTCGGAGATCCGCAACGCCTCGTCGAGCGGCTTCGCGTACTCGCCCGAGTCGTACGTCGCGCCGGTGAGCGTCTTATATGGAAACTCCGACGGCGGAATGAAGTTGCGCCGCCGGACCTCCGCCGGGTCGACGCCGGCCTCGCGCGCCACGAGATCCATCACTCGCTCAAGATAGTAGGTTGCTTCGGGACGGCCGGCGCCGCGATAGGCGCCCGTCGGACACGTGTTGGTGTAGAGCGCGAGCAGTTCGCTGTGGATCGCCGGGATCTTGTACGGGCCCTGGATCATCAGCGGCGTGAGCGTCGGGATGATCGCCGTCAGATAGATTAGTTCCCCACCGAGGTCGGCCAGGAGCCGCATCCGCAGGCCCCGCACCCGGCCGTCGCGCTCGGCGGCGACCTCCAGGTCGGCCACCTGGGCGCGTCCGTGGGTCGTCGTCAGCATGTTCTCGCGGCGCGTCTCGATCCACTTGACCGCGCGGCCGAGACGCCGCGCCAACTGCGCGATGACCGCGTCCTCCGGATAGGTGTTGAGCTTCGCCCCGAACCCGCCGCCGACGTCCGGCGTGACGACCCGAATCCGCCGGGTCTCGAGGCCAAGCGTCTGCCCGATGCCGTCTCGCAGCGCGTGGGCCTCCTGGGTGGAGTTCCAAACGGTGAGGATGCCCTGCCCCGTGCCGCCGTCGTACATTGCCACGATCCCCCGGGGCTCGAGCGACACCGGCGCGAGGCGCTGGTTGATCATCCGCTGCCGGACGACGACCGGCGCCCCGCGGAAGGCCGCCTCGACGTCTCCCTCGTCGAGAACCTGGCGGTACGCGACATTCGTGCCGAGCGCGTCGTGCACGTACGGCGCACCCGCCGCCGCGCGGTCCAGGTCGACGACGGCCGGCAGCGGCTCGTACGTCACGGCTACGCGCTCGGCCGCATCGCGGGCGGTGTAGGCGTCGGCGGCGACGACCACGGCGACGGGCTGGCCGGCGTAGTGCACCTCGCCGGAGGCCAGCGGATGGTGGGCGGCGCTCTTCATGTCCGGGACCGCCAGGGTCGGCAGAGGCTTGTCGATCTCCGGCAGGTCGGACGCGGCCACCGCGGCGGCCACGCCCGGCATCGCTCGGGCTGCGCCGAGGTCGATCCGTACGATCCGCGCATGAGCGTGCGGGCTGCGCACGAACGCCGCGTGCAGCATGCCCGGCAGGATCAGGTCGTCGACGTACTGGCCCTCGCCGCGGATGAACTTGGGATCCTCGATCCGTTTCACCCGTGCGCCGACGTACCGGGAAACCGCCACTTAGATCACCGCCTCCGACGGGGACATCGCGACAAGCGCGCCTTGCGGAACCGCCCCACGCTTTCGACCGCTTCGCAATCGCACCCTGCCCCGGCCGCTAGCCTTCCGGCACCGGCTTTCGGGCGATCAGCCCGATCCACTGCGCAAAGGCGCTCAAGAACGCCCGCACGTGGTTCGCCGTCTCCTCGTCGGTGAGCCGTCCTTCCGCGTTGAATTTCTCGCCGGCGCGAGCGATCAGCACCGAGGGCTGCGGCATCACGATCGCGTTGAGGTTGACGAGCACATCGCGAAGATGCATCTGCGCGCGCGCGGTCCCAACTTGCC
Organism: bacterium; assembly: GCA_035280345.1. GTDB lineage: Bacteria > Sysuimicrobiota > Sysuimicrobiia > Sysuimicrobiales > Segetimicrobiaceae > DASSJF01. The sequence continues at coordinate 8,330 of DATEGA010000141.1, forward strand.
CTGTGGTGGCGCCGAGGACGCCGACCGGCTTGCCGCGCAGCGCGGCGTCTCCGGGGGGCCGGCTGATCCAGTCGATCACGTTCTTGAGGACGCCGGACATCGAGAAGTTGTGTTCCGGCGTGATCACGAGCGTGCCGTCCGCGGCGAGGATCGCCCGCTTGAGGCGCGTCACCGCTTCCGGAAACGCGGCCCGCTCGACGTCGAAGTTGTAGAGCGGAATCGCGCCGATCTCTTCGATCCGGACGGCGAGCGAGCGCGGCGCCAGATCCTGCACGGCCCGCGCGAGCGCGCGATTATACGACGCGGCGCGCAGGCTCCCGGCGAACGCGACGACGGACAGCGGCTCAGGCATCGGTCGGCTCCCCTCTCAGGGCGCCGTGGAGCGGCGCCGAAGACTCCGACGGACGGGCGGGCGCAGGAGCCAGCGGGCCGGCATGGACGTTCCCGCGGGCGAGCGAGGCCAACACACCGGTCGCGCACGCGGCGGCGAAGACGGCGAACCCCAGGCGGGCGGCCGCGCGGAAATGGAAGAGGTTCGCGGCCGTGACCGGCGCAGCGCCGAGGAAGGCATTGAAGATCATCGTGATCGCGGCGAAGCTCAGGAGCTGCCCGGCGATCCGCACCGTGCTGGTGACGCCGGCTGCGACCCCGTACATGCTCGGCGGGACGCTGCTCATGATGGCGTTGGTGTTCGGCGACGAGAACAGCCCGAACCCCGCGCCCATTACGACGAGCGCGGCGGCGACATACGAGACGGGCGCCGAGGGCGGCGCGGCGGCGAGCGCTGCGAGCCCGGCCGCCGTCATCGCCATGCCGACAGACGCGACGACGCGCGGCTCGATCCGCTCGGAGAGCCAGCCGGCGGCCGGGGAGACCACGGCCTGCGTGGCCGGCTGCGCGATCAGCACCACACCCGCGTGCGCGGGCGTCATCCCCCTGACGTACTGCAACGACAGGCTGACGAGAAACGCGCTCGGTGAGCCGGCCGCGTAGTTAAGCAGCGCCGCGAGGCTCGACAGCGTGAACACCCGGTTGGTCTGGAACAAACGCACGTCCAGCACCGGCGTCCGGACCCGCAGCGACCGGGACGCGAACCACGCCCCCGCGGCCAGCCCGGCGGCGATCAGCCACGGCGACGCAGGCGCCGGCACCGTCGACAGTCCGATCGCGAATCCTGCGAACATTGCCGCGTAGAGCGCAACGCTCAGTGGGTCGATGCCGCCCGCGCGGGCGGTTGAGCCGGTGTCCGCCGTCCCGCGTAAGCCGTCGGCGTCGCCGGGGAGAAACCACACGGCGAGGACAAACGTCGCGAAGCCGAGCGGAACGGTGCCGAGAAAGACCGATCGCCAGCCGAAGACCTGCGTCAGCACGCCGCCGATCACCGGGCCCAACGAGAGTCCGATGTACACGCACGCGACCGTAACGCCGAGCAGCCGGCCGCGAAGCGCCGGCGGCGCGACCGCGGTGAGCATGGCGACCCCGTTGCTGAAGATCATCGCGGACGAGACACCCTGGAAGACGCGGCAGGCCAGCAGCACGGCCGTCGATGGGGCGAGGGCGCAGGCCACCGACGCCAGCACGAACAAGACGACGCCGATCGTAAACAACCGCCGGCGGCCGTACAGGTCCGCGAGGCGCCCGAACGGGACGAAGCACACGACGCTCGCCAGCAGATAGGCCGTCGTGATCCAGCTGAGCGTGGCCGCGTCGGCGTGAAACTCTCGGCCGACCGCCGGCAGCGCCACGGTGAGCGCGCTCACCATGTAGGGATTGAGAAACGACGCCGCCGCCGCGACCAGGAGCGCGGCGCGAACCCGCGGGTGCATGGGCGGGCGCCGCTACATCATCGAGCGCGTCTGGCCGCCGTCGATGCAGATCGTCTGGCCGGTAATGTAGCTGGCCGCGTCGGAAGCGAGGAAGACCGCCAAGGCCGCGAATTCCCGCGGCTCTCCGTAGCGCCCGAGCGGGATCGCGGCCACGCTCTCCTCCACGATCGCTTCCACCGGCTTGCCGGTCTCCTTGGCGCGAACGCCATCGAGCCAGCGCACGCGGTCCGTGTCGATCCGGCCCGGCGCCAGGTTGTTGACCAGAATGTTGTGAGGCGCGAGCTCGAACGAGAGCGTCTTCGTGAACGCCACCACACCCGACCGGAACACGTTACTCAGGATCAGTTGCTGAATCGGGACCTTGACGCCCGAGGTGATCACGGTGAGGATGCGGCCCCACCGGTTGGCCCGCATCATCGGGACCGCGCCGCGGACCAGGCGCACGGCGCTCATCAGGTTCTGGTTGAAGGCCTGCTCCCACTGCGCATCGGTGAGGCTGAGCCCCGACCCGGCGGGCGGGCCGCCGGCGTTGGCGACCAGGATATCGAGCCGGCCGAACCGCTCGCGGGCGGTCGCAAGCAGCCGGTCGACGCCCGCGGGAGTGGCGACGTCGGCGACCACGGGCACCGCGGTCCGGCGCGTCGCGCCGGCGATCTCGTCGGCTGCGCGGGCGAGGGCGTCTTCGCGACGGCTGCCGATCACTACGTCCGCGCCGGCCTCCGCAAATCCGTGCGCGATCGCGCGTCCGATGCCAGCGCTCGCGCCCGAGACGACGGCGACTCGGCCTGACAGGTCTGCCTGCATGCGCCTTCCTCCTTCGTGAGCCTGATGGGTTCTTGGCCTCGTCGCGCACCGCTTCCTCCGGGTGCCGCGCGGCGCTGGAGGATCGGTGCGCTCACATGGGAAAACACCTGACACGTGCGCGTCCGTAGAGATACTTGATGTGAGACGACCGATGACGGCCAACGCCCTTCCGCGCTGGGCGGCCGCGTTCGCGCTGGCCGCGTTCCTGACGGCGGTCCCATCGGTTCCCGGCGCAGCGCAGCCCGTCCCCGCGGCGCTCCCGGCTCCGCTCGTCCCGGTCTCGGTGACCGGCGGTCCCGCGACCCTCGACACGCTGCGGCTCGCGATCACGACCGCGGCGCGGCTCGCGCTCGGCGTGCAGCCGTCGTCGCTCGTCCATCTCGGACAGACGTCCCCCGCCCTCATTCCCCTCGACGCGTCGGCGGTTGAGACGGTGATCGCCGGGCTGACCGTCCAGGCGCCGGGGATGCCACCTTCGATCCGCTTCGCCCGGTTCGCCTTGACGAACGCCATTATCCCCTGGAACGACGCCGAGATTCTGTTGGTGAGCAACAGCCCGGAGACGATTCCGTTCGGCAAGATTCTCTACACCGGATCGCTGTCGGCGGCGCAGACGGTGCGGCTGCTCTTCCACCATCAGAACGGGTCGAAGAGTGAGCATATGTTCATCACGGTAACGCTCAGCAATCCGGCGCGCGACCCAATTTCGATGTGGGTCCAGGGAGCCGTCGGCGCGCCGTCGCAGGAGGAAGTAACGCCGGGGCACGACGCGGCCCGCATATTCCTCGACGACTACGCGCATCACGCCGGCTTCCTCGTGCGCCTGCCCGGCAACTCGACGGTGCCGCTGTTCGTGGAGGATCTGCCGCCGCTCGGGATCACGAGCGGTATCGCGCAGTTCAGCCTGCTCGAGGGCGACAAGGTGAACGTGCAGGTGGTGGCGCGCCTCGCGAGCGAGCCCGATCCGTCGGTGATGAGCTTCGCGCCCGATTTCGACCGCGTTCACCAGCGGGGCGCCTTCCTTCGTCCGCAAATCGGCCGCACGCTGAGCTATACCGCGGGCGGCCCGCCGGTGATGATGGTCCTTGCCGCCGAAGCCGACCTGCTGCACGAAGGTCAGACGGGGGCACTTTTACAGGGCAATTACGGCGTCGTGTACCAGTTCACCGTCGACGTTTCGAACCCGACCGAGTCGCCCGCGGCCGCGCAGCTCGTGCTGCACGCGGACGGCGGCCAGGCCCGGGGCACTTTCGTGATCGGGGACCAGATCGTGGAAAGCCGGCTCGTTCAGCCGAACGCACCGCAGGCCGTTGCCACCTTCCCGCTGCGCCCCCAGACCCATCGCACGATCCGGATCCTCACCATTCCCGAGAGCGGCTCGAACTACCCGGTGCGCCTCACACTCGGCGCGCCGTGACGCACACCGCCCCCTTCGCCGCCGCGTCCCGGATCGTCCTCAAAGTGGGCACCACCACGCTGACCGGCGGCGGTCCGATCGTCGACTCCGGGCGGATCACCGCGGTCGCGGAGGACGTGGCGGCGGCGGTCCGGCAGCACCGTCAGGTGCTGCTGGTGTCGTCCGGCGCCATCGTGACCGGCGCCGGCCTTCTCGGCCGCCGGCGGCCGCGGCGTCTCATCGAGAAGCAGGCGCTCGCCGCGGTCGGGCAGCCGGTGTTGATGCAGCGGTACGGGGCCGCGTTCGAGCGGCTCGGCCTGCGTGCCGCACAGATCTTGCTGACGCGTCAGGATTTCGCCGACCGCCGGCGCTACGTCAACGCGCGGCAGACGCTGCTCGCGCTACTGGCCGACGGCGTCGTGCCGGTGATCAACGAGAACGACACGATCGCCACGGACGAGATTCAGATCGGCGACAACGACACACTCTCCGCCCTGCTGGCGAGCCTCGTTGGGGCGGACCTGCTCGTTATGCTGTCCGACGTCGAGGGCCTGATGACGGCGGACCCCCGGCGCCAGCGCGCCGCGCGGCTGATCCCCACTGTCGAGCGCATCGACGCGCATATCGTCCGGGCCGCCCGCCGCACCGTGACCGCTCAGGGCGTAGGGGGCATGGCGACCAAGATCCACGCCGCCCGCATCGCCACCGAATCCGGGGTCGCGACCGTGGTCACGGGCGGCACTGTGCAGCATCCCCTCGCCCGCCTGTTGGCCGGCGACCGCCACGGGACGCTGTTTCTGCCGGCCCGCCGCTTCTCCGGGCGCGGACGCTGGCTCGCGTTCGGCCTGGTCGCTCGCGGCACGCTCGTCGTGGACGACGGCGCGTCGGCCGCACTGCGCCGGGGGAAGAGCCTGCTGCCGGCGGGGGTGGTACGCATCGACGGCACGTTCGACGCGGGCGAGGCGGTGACGATCGCCGACGGGCGCGGGCAGGAGCTGGCCCGCGGACTCGTCAACTACTCCAGCGCGCATTTGGCTAGAATTCAGGGGCGCCGCAGCTCTGAGATCGCGCGCCTCCTCGGCGGCAAAACTCACGACGAGGTCGTGCACCGGGACAACCTGGTGGTGACCAGCGAACGATGAGCGCCGCGGTCGTCGGCGTCGAGACGCAGGCCCGCGCCGCGCGCGAGGCGGCGCGCATACTGCACTACGCCGCAGACGAGATGCGCTGCGCGGCCCTCCACGCGATCGCCGCCGCGATCCGGTCGGACGCCCCGGCGATCGTGGATGCCAACGCCCGGGACCTCGAATCGCTGCGCGACCGTCCGCCGGCGTTTCGCGACCGGCTGACCCTCACACCGCCGCGCGTCGAGCAACTCGCGCGTGCGCTCGAGGAGATCGCCGCGCTGCCGGATCCGCTCGGGACCGTGGTCGAGGTCCGCACCCGTCCGAACGGCATGGAAGTCCGCCGCGTGCGGATACCGATCGGCGTCATCGCGATGATCTACGAGTCCCGTCCCAACGTGACGGTCGACGCGGCGGGGCTGTGCCTGCGTTCGGGCAACGCGGTGATCCTCCGCGGCGGCGCCGAGTCCCGGCACTCCGACGAGGCGCTCGGGACGGCGATCGCGGCCGGCCTTCGCGCGGCCGCGTTGCCGGAAGCTGCGGCCGCCCTGCTCGCCCGCCGCGATTACGACGCGATCCGGGAACTGGTACGGCTCGACGGGCTCGTCGATCTCGTCATCCCGCGCGGCGGGCCGGCGCTGATCCGGCTCGTCACGGAGCACGCCCGCGTCCCCGTGCTCAAGCACGACCGCGGGGTGACCCACATCTTCGTCGATCGGGCGGCCGATCCGGAGATGGCGGTCCGGCTCATCGTGAACGCCAAGACCAATCGTCCCAGCACCTGCAACGCGCTCGAGAAGGCGCTCGTCGACGCGCCGGCGGCGCCGCGGCTCGTCCCGTCCCTTGTCACAGCGCTGCGCGCGGCCGGCGTCGAGGTGCGCGGCGATGCGGAGACGCGCCGGCTGGCGCCCGCCGTCGCCGCGGCGACTGATGAAGACTGGGACGCCGAGTATCTCGATCTCGTGCTGGCGATCCGTGTCGTCGACGGCTTCGACGCGGCCGTGGACCACATCCGGCGGCACGGCACCGGCCTCGCCGACGCGATCGTGACGCAGGACCGCGCGCGGGCCGAGCGGTTCGTCCGGGAAGTCGACAGCGCGGCAGTGCTGGTGAACGCGTCGACGCGGCTCGTCGACGGCGGAGAGTTCGGCCTAGGCGCGGAGGTGGGCATCAGCACCAACCGCCTCCACGCCCGCGGCCCGATGGGCCTCGCGGATCTGACGACGACGAAGTGGATCGTCTGGGGGTCCGGACAGGCCCGCGCGTGACTTAGGGGCCGCGCACGAGCGGAATGCCCGCCGCGATTGCGGCCAGCAGCCTCACACCAAAATAGACCATCGCGATACCGCACGCGAAATTGATCCACCGGTAGAAGCCGCCCGAGAGAAACCGCCGGCCCCAGGCGATGATCGCAGCCATCAGGAAGCACCACACGACGCACGCCGACATGAATCCGGTGAAGAAGACCGCGAGCACGGGCTGACGGTGCGGGCCCAGCGCCGCGACCGCCCCACCTCCCACGCCGAGCCAGAACGTGATGTTCTGAGGGTTGGACAGCGACAGCGCGGCCCCGGCCGCGAAGTCGCCGCGCGGCGCCTGCGCCGGAACGGCCGCGGCGTGAGGAAGCGCGCCGGCCCGGGCCTCTCGCAGC
>DATEGA010000142.1:0-4634 GCA_035280345.1 bacterium
GCCGACCGCGAGCGCCCCCTGCTCGAAGACGAGCAGCGGCACGCGGTGGGCGAGAAAGCCGGCCGCGGGCATGAACGTGAGTCCGATCACGACGGTCCAACCGAGCAAGGCGAGGGCACCGAGCAGGATGACCCAGTCCAGGACCTCGCCCGCCGCGGCGTGAAACGCGGGCGGCACGGCGTTCCTGCGGGTCTCCTCAGCGGCCGCCGGCGGAGGAGTGCCTACCGTGCGAGCCATCCACCGTCCACGGCCAGGACGTGGCCGTGCACGTAATCGGACGCCCGGGACGCGAGGAACACCGCGGCGCCCGCCAGGTCGTCGGGCCGCCCCCATCGACCGGCCGGAATGCGCGCGAGGATCGCCGGGTTCCGCTCGGGGTCCTCGCGGAGCGGGCGCGTCAGGTCGGTCTCGATGTAGCCGGGCGCGATCGCGTTGACGTTGATGCCGTGCGGCGCCCACTCGTTCGCGAGCAGCTTCGTGAGTTGAGCGACCGCGCCTTTGCTTGCCGTGTACGCGGCGATCAGAATGCCGCCTTGAAAGCTCATGAGCGAGGCGATGTTGACGATCTTGCCGCGGCCGCGCGGCAGCATCTCACGGGCCGCCTGCTGGCAGAGGGCGAATACGGCGTGGAGGTTTACCTGCAGCACCCGGTGCCACTCCTGGGGCGTGACGTCGACGGCGGGGCCGCGGATCCCGATGCCGGCGTTGTTGACGAGGATGTCCACGCGGCCGAGCGCGCGCACCGCCTCGGGAATCACGCGGTCGACCTGCGCAGGGTAGGCGAGGTCCGCCGCGACCGGCACGCACCGTCGCCCGAGCCGCTCGATCTCCTCGGCGACCTCTTCCGCGGGGGCGCGGCTGACGAGCACAACGTCGGCCCCGGCCTGCGCGAGGCCGAGCGCGAGGCCGCGTCCGATCCCGCGCCGCGCGCCGGTGACGACGGCCACCCGGCCGCCGAGGTCGAACCAATCAACGCCGCTCACGCGTAAGAAAGTTCGGACCAATCCGCGGCGGTCCTCCGCGCGGACGAGTATGGTACCATCCTGGTAGATGCTACGGGGGAGTTTCCGCATGCTACGCACACTCATCCGCGCCGCCGCCGTCCTCGCCGTCGTGCTCGCCGTGGCCGCGACGACGCTGCCGTTCCCGGAGGCGGCGCACGCGGCGGGCCCAACGACTATCGAGCTCTGGACGATCTCGCTGCAGCCGTTCTTCACCAAGTTCATCACCGGGATGATCGACGCGTATCAGCGCGCGCATCCGGATGTCCGCGTGCGCTGGATCGACGTGCAGCCGCAGGCCCTGGACCAAAAGCTGCTCTCCGCGATCGCCGGCGGCGTGGCCCCCGACGTCGTCAACCTGAACACCGAGTCCACGCTGCGGCTCGCCGAGGCCCGCGCGCTCGTGGACATGGACGCCGCGGTTCCCAAGGACGCGCGTGACCGCTACTTTCCGAATATCTGGGCGTCGCTGCGTTTCGACGGGCACGCGTACGGCCTGCCGTGGTACGTGACGCCGGACGTCCTCGCCTATAATCAGGCGCTGTTCCGCAAGGCCGGCCTCGATTCCGCGCGGCCGCCGGCGACGACCGATCAGCTCATCCGGACCGCGGCCGTCGTCAAGAAGAAAGCCGGCGTCTACGGCTTCATGCCCAACGTCGACGGCATCCGGTTCCTGAAGGTGTTTCAGGAGGAGGGCCTTCCCGTTCTCAGCCCGGACCGGAAGCACGCGGCCTTTGGCAGCGCGGCGCACGTCGCGCTCCTCGCCCGGTACGTCGACCTGTTCAAGCACGATCAGTTTCCCGATGACACCCTTCGGCGCGGGTACCTCGGCGCCACCGAGCGCTTCGGCGATGGGCAGCTTGCGATGCTGACGACCGGGCCGCAGTTCCTGCTGCGTGTCCGCAGCGACAACCCCGACGTGTATAAGGACACCGCGGTGGCCCCGGTTCCGGTGGGCCGCGGCGGCGTCATCGACCTGCCGACGATGGATCTCGCGGTCCCCCTGGCCAGCCGGCACCGCCGCGAGGCGGTCGCGTTCGCGCTCTACGTCACCAACGATGCCAACCAGCTCGCGTTCTGCAAACAGGTCGTCATCTTCCCCTCCACGAAGGCCGCGGCCGCCGACCCCTACTTCACCCGCGGCGGGTCCACGCCGGAGGACCTGGCGCGCCTCGTCGCGGTCAAGGAGCTCGGCCAGGCGCGCGACCTCACCGTCGTCGTGCCGCATAGCGACGAGCTGTACCGGATCTTCCGCGAAGCGATCGAGAGCGCGTTCTACGGGAAAATGAGCGCGGGCCAGGCCCTCGAGTGGGCCGTCCGCGAGTGGAACCGCCGGCTCTGATTCCCGCGCAAGCCGCCGGCACGCGGCCGCTCGCCCGGCCGGCCGCGCTCCGGGGGCGGCGTCAGGCGCTGGCGCGCACGGTGATCGCGTACCTGTTTCTTGCGCCGGCGCTCGTGCTGCTCGCCGTCTTCACGTTCTACCCTGTGATCTTCGGCACGGCGCTCAGCCTCTTCGACTACAATGTCATCTCACCGCCGCAGTACGTCGGCCTGAGCCAGTTCGCGGCGCTGTGGCAGGACCGATACTTCTGGACGGCGCTGCGCAACAGCGCGATCTACCTCGCCGTGGTCCCCGCGCTGCAGCTCTCCGCGATCGTCTTGGCCCTGTGGGTCCGCCGGCCGCTCCGGGGCATCACCTGGTTCCGGGTCGCCTACTACGTCCCGGTCGTCACCTCGATCGTCGTCGTCGGGCTGATGTGGCGCTGGTTGTACGATGAGGCCGGTCTGCTCAACTACGTGCTGCTGCGGATCGGCCTCATCCATGCGCCGATCCACTGGCTGAGCGACCCCGGGATCGCGCTGTACTCCGTGATGCTGGTCACGTGGTGGAAGGGCATCGGCTACTACATGGTCATCTATCTCGCCGGGCTCGAGGCGATCCCGTCCTACTACGATGAGGCCGCCGCGCTCGATGGGGCCGGGTCCGCGGCCCGCCTCTTCTACGTCACGATCCCGCTGCTGCGGCCGAGCATCCTGCTCGCGAGCACCATTTCGATCCTGGCGGCGCTGCGGGTGTTCGAGGAAGTCTACGTGATGACGGGCGGCGGGCCGATCTTTTCGACGTACACAATCTTCTACTATATGTTCGATCAGGCGTTCAATTCGCTGCACCTGGGCTACGCCGCGGCGATCGGCGTTGTGCTGGCCGCGATCACTGCGCTGTTCTCCGCGCTGAACTTCCGCCTGATGCGGCAGGGTGGGCTCTCCTATTACTAGCGTGCCCCCCCGCTCCGCGCCCGGCGACGGCGGCGCATCCGGGCGTCTGGTCCCCGAAGGGGGAGCCCCCCCGCGCCGGCCGCGCCTGTCCCGAGCGGCGGGCACGGCCGGCCTGTACCTGGCGCTGAGCGCGCTCGCCGTCGTCACGGTGTTTCCGTTTCTCTGGTTGCTTGCGACCGCGCTCGGCTCGCGCGGGGCCGTCTTCGCCTTTCCGCCGGCCCTCATTCCGCACCCGGCGACGCTCGCCAACTTCGCCGGCGTGTGGCAGACGATGCCGGTGGGCCGGTTTTTCGCCAATACGGTGTACATTACCGGGATGGGCATCGTGCTCACGCTCCTCGTCAGCGCGCTGGCCGGCTATCCGCTCGCCCGGATGCGCTTTCCAGGGCGCGACCTGATCTTCTACGCGATCGTGGGCAGCCTGATGCTGCCCCAGCACGTCGGGCTGATTCTGAATTTTGTCACGATGATGCGCCTGCATCTCGTGGACACCTACGCCGCGGTCTACCTGCCGAGTTTGGCGAGCATCTTCGGCATCTTCCTGCTGCGGCAGGCCTATCTCGTCGTGCCGGCGGAGATCGAAGACGCCGCGCGCATCGACGGCGCCGGGGAGCTGCGCCTGTGGTGGCAGGTGATGCTGCCGCTCGTCGCACCGGCCCTCGCGACGCTCGCGATCGTAGAGTTCTCCGGCTACTGGAACTCCTTTCTCTGGCCGCTGATCGTGCTGAAGTCGCCCGACCACTACCCGCTCGCCGTCGGGCTGCTCTACCTGTCCGGGCTGTTCGCGCACAACACCCGCTACGTCGCCGCCGGCGCCGTGCTGATGACCGTGCCGGTCATCGTGGTGTTCGTCGCGCTGCAGCGTTACTTTCTCCGCGGCATCATGCTCGGCGCCGTCAAATGAGGGTTACCTTCCTGCCGCTCGACGAGCGGCCCGTCACGCGCGATGCGTTCTTGAAACTGGCCGCGATCGCCGGCGCGGAGGCGGCGACGCCCGCCCGAGAGCAGCTCGGCAGCCTGAAGCGTCCCGCGGATGTCGACGCCCTATGGGCGTGGCTCGAGGGCCCGGGCGCGGCCGCGGACGTTGTGATCGCGTCGGCGGAACTTTTGATCTATGGGGGCCTCGTGCCGTCGCGCGTCGGGCGCGAGCCGCTCGACCGGTGCCTGGCGCTCGCGTCGCGGTGGCGCGACCTGCGCCTCGCCGCACCCGCCCGGCGACTGTATCTCTCCGCGAGCAACCTGCGGCTCCCCAATAGCGCGGACGCGACAGAGGAGCCCGACTACTGGACCGAGTACGGTCCGCAGATCTTTGCGCTGAGCTTCCATGAGGACCGCTACGAAGCGACCGGCGACCCC
>DATEGA010000143.1:0-19749 GCA_035280345.1 bacterium
TGTGGGCGGTCGCGGGTGAGCCGGCGCCCAGGGTGGTGCCGGTCTCGGCCGGCGCCGCGATCGCGTTCATGGCGGTGGCCGCGACGCTGGGGGCATATGTCGCGCAGGCGTGGGCCCAGCGTGTGGTTTCGCCCACGCGCACGGGCCTGCTCTTCGCGATCGAGCCCGTCGCGGCCGTGGGGTTCGGCGTCGCCTGGCTCGGCGAATCGCTCGGCGCGCGCCAGGCGGCCGGGGGAGTATTGATCCTGCTCAGCGTGGTGATTGGTGAACTGGGACGGGATGCCGCCTTCGAAGCGGCCGCGTCCGGTGAACCCGCGACGGTCGACAAAGGAGGACGCATCCATGGCATCGCGTGAGCGGCGCGGCTTTACTACGACGGCCATTCACGGTGGACGCATTCCGGATGCCAATAAGTCGGTGGTCGTCCCGATTTATCAGACCGCGACGTTCAAGTACGACACGGTCGAAGAGGGCGCGCGGCTCGGCGCGGAGAGCGGCCCCGGCTATTTCTACACCCGCTGGGCGAATCCGACGACGGATCTCTTCGAACAGAAGGTCGCCCTTCTCGAGGGCGGCGAAGCGGCGCTCGCGACGTCGTCAGGGATGGCCGCGATCGCCACGGCCGTCGTGGGGTTGCTCAAGGCCGGGGACCATGTGATCGCCCCCAAGGCCGTCTACCAGGCGACATTCCAGCTGCTGAACGAGGTGTTGCCGCGATTCGGCGTCGAGGCATCATTCCTCGATGATCCGGACGTGTCCGCCTACGAGCGGGCCCTACGGCCCAACACGCGGCTCCTGTACATCGAAACGCCGAACAACCCGCTGCTCGGCGTCACCGACATCGAGCGCGTGGTCGCGCTCGCCCGGGCCCGTGGCGCGCGGACCGTCGCCGACAATACGTTCGCCACACCTTACAACCAGCGGCCACTGTCGCTCGGCGTAGACCTCGTGTGCCACAGCGCCACGAAGTACCTGGGGGGACACCACGACGTAACGGCCGGCGTGATCGTCGGCTCCCGCGAGATGCTCCGGTCGTGCGTGAAGACGATGCGCATCTTCGGCGGGGTGCTGGACCCGTTCGCGGCGTTTCTGCTGACCCGCGGCGTCGCGACGCTTGGGCTGCGGGTCGAACGGCACAACGCGAACGCGCTCACGCTCGCGAAGCATCTCGGCGCGCACCCCAAAGTCGCGCGGGTGCATTATCCCGGTCTCCCCGGCCACCCGCGCCACGAGATCGCGGCGCGGCAGATGCCGGGCGGATTCGGCGGCATGATGAGCATCGAGGTGAAGGGCGACGTCGCGACAGGCGCTCGCTGCGTCGAGGCGCTCCGGGTCGCGAAGCTCGCGGTCAGCCTCGGCGGGATCAGCACGCTCGTGACGCATCCGGCCTCGACGACGAGCGTCAACATGCCGCGCGAGGTCCGGCTCGCCGCCGGCATCAGCGACGGTCTCATCCGGGTCTCCGTGGGGATCGAGGACGTAGAGGACCTGATCGGCGACTTCGACCGGGCGCTCGCGAACGTCTAGGCGCGTCCTGTTCTTCCAGCGCCCTTCCACGCGCGGATCAACGGCGGAATCTCGTCGAGGCGCGTGACGGTCGTGGTCGGCTGTGCCTGCGCGAAAAACCTCGGGTTGTCCGGGTTGGGCTCGATGTCGACGAGAATCGAGCGCATGCCCACCGTGTTGGCGCCGAGCACGTCGGCGCCGAGGGTGTCCCCGATCATCACCGACGCCTCGGGCTCGAGTCCCCAGCCCTCCAGGACGTGCCGGAAGATGCCCGGGTGCGGTTTCGGGCGGCCGAATCCCATCGAGGTGACGAGCGGATCGAAGTAGCGGTCGATGCCGTGACGGCGCGCGATGTCGAGCACGAGTTGATGGCTCGTGGCGTTGCTGATCATCCCGAGGCGCAGCCCCATCGCCGCGAGCGCCTCGAGAGTTTCGGCAGCCGACGGGTAGAGCCGGCTCATCGCCACTTCGGGTTCGAAGAACACCGTCTCCGCCCGCACCAGGACGTCGTCCGTGACGTCGAGGCCGGATGCGACGAAGGCCTCCATAAAAGAGCCCGCGGCGGGCACTTCGATCAGTTCGGCTTCGGACCGCTTCCAGCCGGCGAGGCGGATCTCGAGCAGGCGCGCCGCGAAGGCCTCGGCGTCCCGGCAGCCGCAGTCGGAGGCCACGTACGAGGCGAGCGCGGCGCATTTCACCCGCTCGAGTTCGAGCCCCGTCCGGCGGATGAGCGTGCTGCCGAGATCGAAGATCGCGCCGCGAATCATGGCGTCGTCTCGTACGCTGCCGGAGGGGAACGCTCCTGTGTTCCCGAATACGGCGGCGCATCCCATGGCGTCTGAGTCTCCACGTTCGTCACGGCGGCGGTTGCGCGTCGCCGTATTGTTTGGCGGCCCGTCCGCCGAGCGCCAGGTGTCGCTGTGGAGCGGCACGCGCGTGCTCGGCGCCATCGATCCCGCGAAGTACGATGCGCTGCCGGTCGAGATCACCGCGGAGGGGAAGTGGCTGCCGCGGCCGGATCTGTTGAAGCTGCCCGCGGCGGGGACAGGCGATGCCGCCGGCGGGCCGGCATCCTCCGGCCCCACCCCGCCGGCGTCGTCATCGGCGGTCCCGACCTTGGCCGCCGCGTCCCATCACATCGACGAGGTGGTCCGCGAAGGCGAGGTCGATGTCGTCTTCGTCGCGCTGCACGGACAATACGGCGAGGACGGTACCGTGCAGGGGCTCCTCGAATTGCTCGGCATTCCGTACACCGGCTCCGGCGTGCTCGCGAGCGCGCTCGCGATGGACAAGCTCCGCAGCCGGCAGGTGCTGCAGGCGAGCGGGCTGCCGGTGCCGGCCTGGATCCAGCTCGACGGCGGCGAGTGGCCGCGCGGGCGCGCGGAGTTCGCCCGGCGCGTCGCCCGCGACCTCGGCTACCCCTGCGTCGTGAAACCGAACGCCCAGGGCTCGAGCATCGGCGTGACGATCGTGCGCGACGAGGCCGGACTCGACGCGGCGATCGAGTCCGCCCTCGAATTCGACAACGTCGTGCTGGTCGAAGAATACCTTCACGGCACGGAGCTCACGTGCGGCATTCTGGAAGATCCGGCCACCGGCGTGCCACAGCCGCTTCCGGTAATTGAGATCGTGCCGCAGCGCGAGTTCTTCACGTACGAGGCGAAGTATCAGGGCGCGTCCGAGGAAATCTGTCCGGCGCGCATCCCGGGGCCGATGGCCGAGAAGGCCCAGCAGCTGGCGCTGCGGGCGCACCAGGTGCTCGGGTGCGAGGGCTTCTCGCGGGTCGACCTGTTTCTCTGCGGGACGGACGTGATCGTGCTTGAGGTCAACACCATCCCGGGCCTCACGGAGGGCAGCCTCATCCCGCTCGCCGCGCGCGCCGGCGGCATCGAGTACGGTGAACTGCTGGACCGCATGATCGGCGCGGCCCTGCGGCGCGACCGGGCGCGGCACCGACGCCGTACGGCGCGCGGCGGTTCGCCTGAGGAGGCCTGATCGATGCATCGACTCGGCCGCGACGAATACGTGCGGTCTCACGCGCTCGGCAACGACTATCTCGTCATGGATCCGCGCACGCTCTCGCTGCGGCTCACGCCCGCGCGCGTCCGTGGGATCTGCGACCGCCACCAGGGGGTCGGCTCCGACGGCATCCTGACGATCGAGCGCAGCCGGCGCGCCGACGTCGGCCTGCGCGTGTTCAATCCGGACGGCAGCGAGGCCGAGAAGAGCGGCAACGGCGTCCGCATCTTCGCGAAATGCCTGTGGGACCATGGCTACGCGCGGCGCCGGTCGTTCACGATCGACACGAAAGGCGGGATCGTCGGCGTGGCGCTCGATGTCCGCGGCCGCGCGGTGCGGTCGATCACCGCGGAGATGGGCCGGGCGACGTTTCGCAGCCGCGAGATCCCGGTGGCCGGGCCGGACCGCGAGGTCGTCGGTGAGCCGATCGAGGCGGCGGGCGAGCGCCTCGAGTTCACCGCGGTGTCCGTCGGCAACCCGCACTGCGTCGTGTTCGCGGACGATCCCGCCGCGGTCGACCTGGCGCGCCTCGGACCCGCCCTCGAGAACCATCCGATGTTTCCGAACCGCATCAACGTGCAGTTTGTGCGCGTGGACTCGCCGTCCAAGGTCACGATCCGGATTTGGGAGCGCGGCGCCGGCGAGACGATGGCGTCCGGCACCAGTTCGAGCGCGGTGGCCGCCGTCTGTGTGCGGCGCGGCAGCACGGGCCGCGCCGTGGCCGTGCACAGTCCGGGCGGCGTCCTGCGCGTGGAAGTGGCCCCGGACTACGCGCTGCGGCTCACCGGGCCGGTCGAGGAAGTGTCGCGCGGCCGGCTGAGCGGTGATCTGCTGGCGCGGCTCCGGCGGCGTCGATGATGAGGTTGCCGGCGAGTCCGCCGCAGGCGCTCCGCCGGCGGCGGTGAGCTGATGGCGCACATTCTCTACACGGTGCTCGACGGGCTCGGCGACCGTCCGGTTCCCGCGTTCGACGGCCGCACGCCACTCGAAGCCGCCGCGGTGCCCTTTCTCGGGGCGCTCACCCTCGACGGCCGTACGGGGCTTGTGCAAACGGTCGGCGTGGGGATCGCGCCGGAGTCGGACGTCGCCGTGATGGCGATTCTCGGCTACGATCCTTTTAAGTACCATACCGGGCGCGGGGTGTTCGAAGTGGTCGGCTCCGGGATGCGGTTCAGCGACGGGGACCTCGCTCTGCGCGGCAACTTTGCGACCGGCGGCGAGGGCCGGACCATCCTGGACCGCCGTGCCGGCCGCAACCTGACGACCGAAGAGGCGCACGCCCTCGCCGAGGCGGTGACCCGAGAGGTGAAGCTCTCGGCCGCCCCGGCGGAACTCGAGGTGCGCGGCAGCGTCGCCCACCGGGCCGCGGTCGTGATCCGGCGCCGCGGCGGCCGCCTGTCCGCCATGATCTCGAACACCGACCCCGCGTACGCCCGCGTCCAGGGGCTCGGCGTCGCCCGCGAACATGCCGGCAACGAGGTCGAAGTCTGCGAGCCGCTCGACCAGAGCGAGGAGGCCCGGGTGGCCGCCGCGCTCGTCAACGAGTTCACAGAGCAGGCGCGGCGCATTTTGGATGCGCATCCGGTGAACGCGAAGCGCCGCGCGGACGGCAAGCCGCCGGCCAACCTGATCCTCGTCCGCGACGCGGGCGATCACGCGCCCCAGCTGCCGCCGATCAAGGAGCGGTTTGGGGTCCGGTTCGGCTGCTTCGTCGAGATGCCGGTCGAGCGGGGGATCGCGGAGCTGACCGGCATGCAGGTCATCCCGGTCCCGCCGAGCGGCGCGGACAAGGAGCGCGTGTACCGCGAGTGGGCGGAGACGGCCGTGCGGGAGTACGCGAAATACGACGGCCTCTACATGCACCTCAAGGGGCCGGACGAGCCGGGGCACGACGGCGACCCCGAGGCGAAACGGGCCGTCATCGAACTGATCGACCGGGCGTTCTTCGGGACCCTCCTCGAGCGAGTCCCGCTCGACGACGTCGTGATCGCGGTGACGGCGGACCACGCGACGCCGGCCACGCTCGGCCGGCATTCCGACGACGCGGTGCCGCTTCTCGTCGCGGGCGACGAGATCGAGCCGGACGGCACGCGCGTCTTCAACGAGAAGGCGTGCGCCAATGGTGCGCTGGGGACGCTCAAAGGGACCGATCTCATGCCGCTGTTCGTGCGGTTGGCGCGCGGCGGCTAGTCAGCACGTTCCGCGAGCACGACGCACTCCACGTGGTAGGTGTGCGGGAAGAGATCCAACGGCTTGGCGTGCCGCACGGTGTAGCCGGCGGCGATCAACTCTTTGAGGTCCGGGGCGAGCGTCGTCGGGTTGCAGGAAACGTACACCACGCGCGGCGCGCCCGCGGCCGCCACCTTCCGCATCACCCGGCCGCCCGCGCCAGATCGGGGCGGATCGAGGATCAATACGTCGGGCCGGCCGGCCCGTTCCAGCACCTGCGGCAGCACCAACCGCACGTCGCCGCCGGCGAACTCGACGTTGGCGAGCCCGTTGAGGACCGCGTTGTCGCGGGCGGCCTCGATCGCCGGCGGGACGATCTCCATGCCGAACACCCGCGCCGCGCGGCGCGCGAGCGCCAGCGAAAAGGTGCCCACCCCGCAGTAGAGGTCGAACACGGTCTCGCCGCCGCGAACGCCGGCGTCGGCCTCCACCGCGTCGACGAGATGCTCGGCCTGCACCGTGTTGGTCTGAAAGAACGTCTCGAGGCCGATCCGGAAGGTGAGGCCCGAGAGAATCTCGCGGATGTACGGCTGCCCGGCGACGACGGTCACGCCGCTGAGCGGCCCGCCGTCGGACGGCCCGGCGTTGACGCCGTGGGCCACGCTCACGATCTCCGGCACCGCGGCGCGGAGCCGCTCGGCGAAGCCGGGGAGCCCCGGGACCTCGCGCGCGGTCGTCACGAGCGCGACCATCACCTCGCCGGTGCTCTTCGCCTCGCGGATCACGACCTGCCGCAGCATGCCCGTGTGCGCGCGTGGATCGTAGCACGACAGCCCTGACGTCCGCGCGAACGCGCCGGCCTCCGCCAGGATGATGTTGGTGCGCGGCGATTCCAGGTAGCAGGACGCGATCGGGACGATCGTGTCGAACGCGCCGCGCCGGTGCAGGCCGATCCCGTCCGGATGGAATGAGAACTCCATCTTGTTGCGGTAGTACCACGGTGCCGCCATGCGGACGATCGGCCGCACCTCGACGTCCCGCAGCCCGCCGAGATGGGCGAGGCTTTCCCGGACGATCGACTCCTTGGCCGCCGCCTGCGCGTCGTAGGTGAGGTGCTGCCAGATGCAGCCGCCGCACGGCCCGAAATGCGGGCACGGCGCCGCGGTGCGCACGTGCGAGGGCGATTCGATCCCGACGAGGTCCGCCTCGCCGTAGCCGGATTTCACGCGCCACAGCCGCGCCCGGACCCGGTCGCCGGGCGCCGTGTCCGGGACGAACACGACGAAGCCGTTGAGGCGCCCGACGCCGCGGCCGCCGTACGCGAGCCGGTCGATCGTCAGCGTGATCTCGTCGCCGCGCCGGGGCCGCGCGGCTGCCACAGCCATCGTGCGAGCCATCATAGCAAGCGCGAAGGGGATATAGGTAAGTGCATGGCCAGGAGGTGATGCCCGGGTGGTGATGGGACGCCGCACGGCGATCGTGTTGATTTCCGCGATGCTGGCGCTGCTCGCCGCCGGCGGAGCCGGCAATGCATCGGCGGCCGGCAAGATGGGCGGGACGATCAGCGTGCTCGCCACCTGGGGCGGCGCCGAGCTCGACAGCTTCAACGCGATGGTCAAGCCGTTCGAGGACCGTACGGGCGCGCACATTGAGTTCCAGGGCACGCGGGATCTCAGCGCGGTGCTGCAAACGCGCGTCCAGGGCGGCAACCCGCCCGACGTGGCGGGGCTGCCGAACCCGGGCGCGCTGCCCTCGTTCGTGCGGAGCCATGCCCTCAAGCCGCTCGGCCGCGTGCTCGACAGGGCCCAAGTCGATCGCGACTACCCGGCGGCGTGGCGCGAGATCGGCCGGGTGGGAGGTGAGCCGTACGCGATCGTCGTCAAGACGGCGCTCAAGGGTCTCGTCTGGTACGATCCCAAGACGCTTGCGTCCGAGCAGATCACGCCGCCGCCGTCGTGGGACGGCATGATGGCGCTGACCGAGCGGCTGGGCGCCCGCGGCACGACCGCGTGGTGCCTCGGGCTCGGCAGCGGTGCGACGACGGGCTGGCCCGCGACCGATTGGATCGATATGCTGCTGCTCCGCGCCTCCGGTCCGGCGGCGCACGACGCCTGGGTGCAGCACAAACTCGCGTGGGACTCCGCGGCGGTGCGGCAGGCCTGGGAGCAGTTCGGGCGGATCGCCACCAATGCGAAGTACGTCTACGGCGGGCCGCAGGCGGTCCTGGCCACCGACTTCGGCGAGGCGTCGTTCCCGATGTTCGCGAAGCCGCCGCGCTGCCTGTTTCACATGCAGGCGACGTTTGTGGAGGACATGATTCGACGGCAGTTCTCATGGGTGCGGCCCGGCACCGACCTCGCGTTCGTGCCGGTGCCCCGGATCACGCCGCAGTACGCCGGGGTCGCGCAGATCGCCGGCGACGTCTTCGGCATGTTCCACGACACGCCGCAGGCGCGTGCCCTGATGCGCTATCTCGTGTCCGCCGACGCGCAGGCGATCTGGGTGAAGCGCGGCGGGGCTCTGTCGGCCAACAAAGGCGTGGGGCTCGACGACTATCCCGACGTGCTCAGCCGCCGCGCGGCGGAGCTCC
Source organism: bacterium (assembly GCA_035280345.1). Lineage (GTDB taxonomy): Bacteria > Sysuimicrobiota > Sysuimicrobiia > Sysuimicrobiales > Segetimicrobiaceae > DASSJF01. The sequence goes on from DATEGA010000143.1 coordinate 8,285, forward strand.
TGGTCCACGCGCCGGTGGCCCGATTCGGCGCCGGCGACATGATGCCGCCGGAAATGACGGCCGCCTTCTACAAGGGCACGCTCGACTACGTCTCACATCCGGATCAACTGCGGAGCATCTTGGGACGCCTCGAAGCCGTCGCACGGGACGCCTACAAGTAGGCGGTGCGCGCGTTGCTGTTTGCCGTGGTGGCGCTGGCCGGCGCCCCGGCCGCGTCGATCGCCTACATTCTCGCGGCGGAGTGGGCCCTTGCGCGGTTGCCCGCCCGCCGCCGGCACGCGCTGCGCCCCTGGGCGTGGCTGTGTCCGGTGCTGGCGTTCGTGACCGTCTTTCTCATCTATCCGGCGATCGACACGATCGTCCTGAGCCTGCGCGACGCGACCGGCGCCGGTTGGGCGGGTCTCGCGAACTACGCGTACGCGTTCCAGAGCCGCGACGCGCTGGCCGCGCTCGGCAACACGTTGCTGTGGTTGTTGCTCTTTACCGGGCTGGTGGTGGTGGCCGGCCTTGCCGTCGCCGCGCTCGCGGAGCGGGTGCAGTATGAGACCGTGGTTCGCGGCATCGTCTTCCTGCCGATGGCGCTGTCGTTTACGGCGGCGGCCGTGATCTGGAAGTTCGTCTACGAGTTCAGGCCTGCGGGCGCGGCGCAGATCGGCCTGCTGAACGCCTTGCTCGTCGCGGTCGTCCCCGGCTTCGAGCCGAGGGCGTGGCTGGTCGGCGCGCCGTGGAACACGCTGTTGTTGATCGCGGTCGGGGTCTGGATCTGGGCGGGGTTTGCCGCGGTCGTCTTCGCGGCGGCGCTGAAGGCCGTCCCTGCCGGGATCCTGGAGGCGGCGCGGGTCGATGGGGCCGGCGAGTGGCGGGTCTTTCGGCAGATCACGCTGCCGATGATCGGTCCGACCACCGGCGCGGTAGCCACGGCGATGGTCATCATCGCGCTCAAGGTGTTCGACGTGGTGTACGTGATGACGAGCGGCAACTTCGATACCGACGTGCTCGCGACGCGCATGTACCATGCGCTGTTCGTCGACCAGCATCTCGGGCGGGCCGCAGCGCTGGCGGTGATCCTGCTCGTGGCGACGGTGCCGGTCATGGCGGTCAATGCACGCCGGTTGCGCGGCGAGGAGGTCCGATGACGCGGGCGCTGCGCCTCGCGCCGGTGCACCTCGTGTTGTGGCTTGTTGGCGCGGCGTGGCTCGCCCCGGTCGTGGGGCTCTTTGTCAGCTCGCTGCGGTCCGCCGCGGACGTGGTCGCGAGCGGCTGGTGGACCGCGCTCGCGCGTCCCGCCTTCACGCTCGACAACTACCGTGCCGTGCTCGGGACGCAGGGGCTCGCCGCGGGATTTTTCAACAGCGTGATGATCGCCGCGCCATCGACGGTGATCCCGCTGCTCATCGCGGCGTACGCCGCCTACGCGCTCTCGTGGATGGAGTTTCGCGGCCGGCAGACCCTGTTTGCGCTCATCGTGGTGCTGCTCGTCGTCCCGATCCAGGCGACGCTCGTCCCGGTGCTGCGGCTGTTCACCGCGATGAGATTGACCGGAACGTTTCCGGCGCTGTGGCTGGCCCACACAGGATACGGGCTGCCGCTTGCCGTCTTTCTCCTCCGCAACTTCATCGCGGGACTGCCGGCTGACGTGCTGGATTCCGCGGCGATCGATGGGGCCGGGGCGGCGCAGACGTTCTTCCGGGTCGTGCTGCCGCTGTCGGTGCCGGCGGTGGCCTCGCTCGCGATCTTCCAGTTTCTCTGGGTGTGGAACGATCTGCTGGTCGCGCTGGCCTACCTCGGCGGGCGGCCGAGCGTCGCGCCGCTGACGGTGACGATCGCGGGGCTGGTGAGTTCGCTCGGCAGCGGGTGGAACCTGCTAACGGCGGCCGCGTTCGTCTCGATGATGTTGCCGCTCGTGGTGTTCCTCGCCCTACAGCGGTACTTCGTTCGGGGCCTCATCGCCGGCGCGGTCAAGGACTAACCCATGGTCTTGACAGGGTGGGCTCCCAGCCCCCATACTGGAGGTTGTCTGGTGGTCTGACCACCGGGCCAGTGTTAGCTGGCCCGGGCTCAGGGGGTGATGGCCATCGCGTCCGGCACGGCGTCATCCATTCAAGCCGATCTCGGCCCGATCCGGAAGACCAAAGTCTACGCGGAAGTGGCCGCGCAGATTCAACGCTTGATCGCCGAGGGCCGGCTCAAGCCCGGCGACAAGCTCCCTCCCGAGCGTGAACTGGCCGAGATCTTCGGGGTGAGCCGCAGCTCGGTCCGCGACGCGATCCGGGTGCTCGAGGTGCAAGGCCTCGTCGAGCCGCGCCATGGCGACGGCACGGTTGTCCGCGAGATTCCGATCGATCGCCTCGTGCGGCCGCTGGCCGACGCGTTCAGCGCCGGCAAGGACCAACTCGCCGATCTCTTCGACATGCGCAAGATGCTCGAGCCTCCACTCGCCCGCGCCGCGGCCTTCCGCGCGACGGACGAGGACGTGCGGGCGCTCGAGCAGGTCGTCGAACGGCAGACGCAGCGGGTCCGGGCGGGAGAGCTCGCGCTCGAGGACGATCACGAGTTCCACTGCCGCATCACCGCGACGGCCAAGAATGAGGTCGTGCTGCGAACGATGGATATCCTGATGGATCTGCTGCGGGACAGCCGGAGGCGGTCGCTGCAGGGTCCCGGCCGCGCGGAGAAATCGCTCGAAGGCCACCGCCGAATTCTGGACGCGATCAAGCGGCGGGATCCCGAGGCGGCGGCGCAGCAGATGCGGGCGCACATCGAGGAAATCGAAGGGACGCTGTTCCCCGAGCGCCGTCCGGTTCAATCGCTGGCGGGCTCGCGAGAATAGGGGAGGAGGCAGGCATGGGTCGCACGATTTCCGTCGAGGTGGTCTATCGGGGGATCTTCCAGACCAACCTCGCCAAGAACATCTGCCGCGGCATCGTGCTCGCGGCGCGGAAGGAAGGGAAGATCGGGATCGCCTTCGGCCGGTACGGCGACTCGCCGCAGCGCAACGGCATCCCGGCGAAGAACTTCGCGATCGTCTCCCCGGACGAAGAAGAGCTGCAGTTGAGTATGGCGCAGTACGAACCGGCCGAGACGGACATCACGATTAACCTCGACGACATGTTGTGCAAAGGCGTCGAGTCGTGGGCTTGGTACGGCCTGCAGCCGATCAACGAAAAGGTGCGCGACAACGGCGTGTTGGTGGTGACCTCGACGCTTCCGGCGGACGAGATCGTCAAGTTCTGTCACACCAAGCAAACGCCATACCGCATGGCCGTGCTGCCGGCGCTTCCGAGCTTCTCCGGCCTCTGGGTTTACAAGGACGACCACACCGACGTGCGCGTGCTCGGCTCGCTGCCGAGGCTCTGTCCCGAGCTCGTGAGTCTGGACGCGATGCTGGCCGCGGTGAAGGAAGAGTGGAAGGACGATCTCAAAGTCGCCTCGGCCCGGCGCGCCTACGAGACGATCGAGGCGCGGACCGTGCCGGCCGGCCGGGGCAACCCCGAGGTGCCCTACAAGTTCGACCTGCCGGGCTGGACGAAGATGCGCGAGGGCGTCACGATCGACGGCATGACCCTCGGCGAGCCGATCAAGTTCGGCGACCAAGTCGGCGGGTATCGTCCGGCGCGCAATCCCTACTTCAAGAAGTACTCCACGCGGACGATGCGGCCGGTGATCGACTTCGACAAGTGCATCAAGTGCACGCTGTGCTGGTTGCAGTGCCCAGACTCGTGCTTCGACGTGACGCCCGACCAGACGTACGACCTCAACGCGGAGGCGTGCTGCGGCTGCGGCGTCTGCGAGGCGGTCTGCCCCGTCGACGACTGCGTCACGATGGTCAACGAGCAGGCGTTTGCGGACAACAAGAGCCAGTGGGAAGCCTACAAGACCGACAAGAAGGCCTACGCGCAGTGGGTCCAGAGCAAGATCACGGACCGTCCCGCGCGGTCGCACGGCTTCCGGTACAAGGGCCAGTACCAGCAGGAACTCGCCCAGGCGGGGGGCCCGAGCGCGGGCCGGGCCGGGCTGTCCGGAGGTGAGGAGTAGTGGACGCGGATAGCGCAACCGCCACCCGGACCGCGGTCGCCGAGCAGGAGGCGCTGATCAGCGGCAGCGAGGCCGTCGCCGTCGCCTCGAAGCTCGCGGACGTCGACGTCATCACGGCGTACCCGATCCGGCCGTACGACACGATGATGCAGTTCGTGGCGAAGCAGATCGCCAACGGCGAGCAGGACGCCGAGTACATCGTCGCCGAGAGCGAGCACAGCCAGTTCGAGATCGCCAAACACGCGAACGTCGCCGGCGCCCGCACGCTGTGCGGCTCGAGCGGCGTCGGGTGGTGCTACGCGTTCGAGGCGATCGCCGTCACGCCGGCGCTCCGTCTGCCGATGTTGGCGATGGTCGGCAACCGCGCGCTCGACGATCCGGGCGCGTTCGGCACCGAGCACAACGACGCGCTCGCCGCCCGCGACCTCGGGTGGATGCACATCTGGGTCGACACCGCGCAGGAGGCGCTCGACACCACGCTGATCGCCTACCGCGTCGCGGAGGACCGGCGGGTGTTCCTGCCGTGCGCCATCAGCACGGACGGGGCGTTCCTCACGCACTCGCAATCGCTCGTCAAGATCCCGCCGAAGGCGTGGGTGGACGAGTTCCTGCCCAAGTACGATCGCAAGGACCTCCGGTTTCATCCCGACAACCCGATCACCATCGCGCCCCAGGTCAACGAGGACTGGCTGATGGAGATTCGCCGCCAGACCGACGAGGCGATGCGCAATGCGCGCGGCGTGATCGAGGAAGCCTACCGCGACTTCGAGCGGATCTTTCACCGCGGCTACGGCAATCCGTTCTTCGAGGAGTACATGACCGACGATGCCGAGATCGTGCTCGTCGGGATGGGGACGCTGTCGATGCCGGTGAAGGTCGCGATCCGCAAGATGCGCGAGAAGGGCCAGAAGGTCGGGTTCGTGCGCATCCGGTGGTTCCGGCCGTTCGACTACGAGCGGTTCGGCGCGCTGCTGTCGCGGTTTGCCGCGGTCGGCGTCGCGGACCGTGACTTCTCGATGGGTTCGCCGTTCAACAGCGGTGTCGTCGCGAACGAAGTGCGCGCGGCGCTGTACAACCAGCCGAAACATCCGCCGGTCGTGAGCTTCATCACCGGGCTCGGCGGGCGCGAGGTCACGATCCCGGGCGTCCGGGAGATGTTCGAGCACACCCGCAAAGCCGCCGAATCCGGCGCGGCGCCCAACGACACGCTGTGGATCGGCGTGCGGGCGTAATCAGGGAGGGAGCGATCGATGGACAGTCCTGAACTCACGGCGATGCCCATCCCGGTGCTGGAGCCGATCAAGGGCGTCAAGCGCGCGCCGCTCGAGGAGTACTTCACCTCCGGCCACCGGACATGCCAGGGCTGCGAGTCGGCCCTCGTCATGAAGCTCATGGTCAAGGCGGCCGGCCCGCGCACGGTCGTCCTCGGCAGCACGGGCTGCATGTACGTCGCGAACACGACGTACTACAGCACGCCCTGGGTCGTGCCGTGGATGCACACGCAGCTCGGCTCGTCCGGCTCCGCGGCGGTCGGCACCGCGGCCGGCTACACCGCGCTGATGCGGAAGGGCCGGATCAAACAGGAGCCGATCAACATCATCTCGTTCTGCGGCGACGGCGGCGGAGCGGACATGGGCCTCTCGGCGATCTCCGCGGCGCTGCAGCACGTCGATTACAACCACCTCATTTTGTTGTACGACAACGAATCGTACGCCAACACCGACATCCAGGTCTCGGGCAGCAGCCCGTACGGCGTGCACACGACGTTCTCGCCGCCCGGCAAGGCGAAGCGCATCCTTCACAAGCGCTGGAAGAAGAACATGGCCGCGATGCTGGCGGCCGGCCATTCCGAGTGCAGGTACGTCGGGACGGTCGACGCGTCGTACGCCGTGGACTTCATGAACCGGATCCGCAAGGCGCTCAGCATCGGCGGTCCGACGTTCATCCACTCGCTCGATCCGTGCCCGAAGGGCTGGGACTACGATCCGATGCTCTCCCACGAACTGGGCGAACTGGCCGTGCTGACGGGCGTGTGGCCGCTGTTCGAGGTCGAGAACCACGTGCTCAGGCTCTACGGCAAGAGCAAGGCGATCGTCGAAGGCCGCCAGAAGCGGCTCCCGGTGCGGGACTACCTCCTCAAGCAGGGACGGTTCGCGCACTTCACGGAGGACGACGTCGACTACTTCCAGGCCAAGATCGACGACATGTGGACGAAGTGGCTCGTCCCCGGCGTGCTGCCGTTCGCGACCGAGGTCTTGAACGACAAGCCACCCGTCTAAGTCCCGCGCTCGAAGGCGGGTGGCGAGAGGCCGCCGGCGCAGCCGGCGGGGACTCGTGAGGCGGGCGGAGAGAAAGCGATAGCGTGGGGCGCCGGCGGGCATCGCCGCCGGCGGGGCACAACCGCATACGAGCAGGACGCGGCAGGACTCGCAACCGTGACGCTGCGAGGTGGACGGGGCGTGGAAACGCGGGCTTCCCTACGCCAGCCTGGATCTTGTGACGGTGTGGGGAAGTTCGTGCGTTCGGAGGCGTGAGGGGCCCGGGCGGACAAATGACCGCCCGGGTTTTCTATCTTGAGCCGAGCGCGTCCCCCATCCGGACGGGAGGCGTACATGGACACTGTCTTCTTGGGAATCGGGTTCGGCCTCGTGACGGGGTCGATTCTGGCGCTCTCCGCCGTGGCCTTTACGCTGACGTACGCCGTGAGCGGCATCCCGAATCTCGCGCATGGCGAGCTGCTCACCTACGGCGCCTACGCGGCGTACGCCGTGACCCGCGCCACGCACAACCTGTTCCTCGCGGCCGCGGCGGCGGCGCTGGCGGGCGGGATGACGGCGTGGGCGATGAACGCCGGGGTGGTCGAGCCGTTCGTGCGGGCGCGCATCAAGAACATCGTCATCTTCATCGCGACGCTCGGGGCCTCGCTCGTCCTCCAGAACATCATTCTGCTGATCTTCGGCGGCGCGAACGTCGCCTATGTGCTCCCGCAGACCGAGTCGCTGCAGATCGGTCCGTTCCTCTGGACCAGCCGCGACGTCACGATCATGATCTCGGCGTTCGTGGTCATGCTGCTCATCTACGTGATGCTGCAGTATACGAAGTTCGGGAAGTCGCTCCGCGCGGTGTCGGAGAACCGCGAGTTGGCCCGCGTCTCCGGAATCGGCGCGCACCGGGTCGTCCAGTTTACGTGGTTTCTCGCGGGGATCGTCGCCGGCTTCGCCGGGTTCATCCTGGCGGTCAGCGTCGGTACCCTGGTGCCGAGCTTCGGCTTTACCTTCCTGCTCGTGACGGTGACGGCGGCGGTAGCCGGCGGCCTGGGCAAACCGTACGGGGCGATGGCGGCCGCCGTCGTGCTGGGTCTCGCGATGGAGATCAGTGCCATCTACGTCGACGCGGCCTACAAACTCTTGATCGCGTTCGGCATGCTGGTGCTCGTGCTGCTGTTCCGTCCCGACGGACTGTTCAGCAGCAAGGCCGGCGGGGTGTTCGAGTGATTCAGTACATCGCCTCGGTCGCGACCGAAGGCGTCATCTTCTCCATCATGGCGCTCGGCCTGAACGTGATCTGGGGCTGGGTGGGCGACTTCGACATCGCGTTTTATGGCTACGTGGCACTCGGCGTCTACATGGCCATGGTCACCACGATCGGGCGCCTTCCCGCGCCCGACCAGTACATCCTCGGCTGGCACCTGCCGTTCCCGGCCGCTGTGGTGATCGCAATGGCCACCGCCGCGCTGCTCGCCCTCGGCGTCGGCGCCGTCGCGCTGCGCAAGCTGCGGGCGTCGTACTTCGCCATCACGACGCTGGCGACGGTGCTGATGCTGCAGATCTTCATCGGCAACTACACGCCGCTGTTCAACGGCTACAACGGCCTGTACGGCATGGAGCAGCCGTTCAACGGCGTGCTGAATCTATCGCCGCAGGTCTACCCCTTCTTCTTCCTGGCGCTGTGCACGGCGGTGCTCGCGGCGGTCTACCTCGTGCTGGAGCGCCTTTCCAACAGCCCTTTCGGCCGGGCCCTGCGCGCCGTCAGAGAAGAGGAACGCGCCGCCGCCGCGTTCGGCCGCAGCATCTATACGCTGAAGCTGAAAGCGTACGTGCTCGGGGCGGCGCTCGGCGGCCTCGGCGGCGCGCTGTTCGCCGCATACCTGGGCGCTTTCAATCCAACGGCGTGGTCGCCGATCGAGACGCTGCTCCTCTACGCGGCCATTTTCGTCGGCGGCAGCGGCAACAACCGCGGCGTGATCCTCGGCGTCATGCTCGTCAGCGTCGTGTTCCAGGAGATCACGCGCTTCATTCCCAACGTCGGCGGCAACGCGAGCTTCTCGTCGGCGGTGCGCGAGATCCTGATCGGCATCCTCATTCTCGTCACCATGCGGTACCGCATTCAGGGCCTGCTGCCGGAGCCCCGGCCGAAAGACGCGGTGGGCGAGGCCGTGGCCGCCAAGCCGTACGCCGGAAGGGGGAGCGCCGCTGACTGATGCCACCGAGGTCTTGCTCGACGTCCGCGAACTCTCGAAGAGTTTCGGCGGCGTGAAGGCCGTGTCCGACTGCAGCTTCACCGTGCCGGCGCGGCGGGTGACGGGGCTCATCGGTCCCAACGGCGCGGGCAAGAGCACGGCGATCGATCTCGTCACCGGCTTCAAGACCGTGGACGCCGGGGTCGTCCGCTTCGCCGGGACGACGATCCAGGGGTGGGCCCCGCACCGCATCTCCCGCCTCGGGCTGATTCGCACGTTTCAACTGCCGAAGGAATGGCCGGGGCTGACGGTCATGGAGAACATGCTCCTCGCCGCGCCCGAGCACGGCCGCGAGGCGATTTGGCGGGCGCTGCTGACCCCACGGCCGCTGCGTGAGGCGGAGGAAGAGGACCGGGCGCGGGCGCGCACGATTCTCGAGGAGTTCGGCCTGATCGCGCTGCGCGACGAACTCGCGGGCAATCTCAGCGGCGGGCAGAAGCGCCTCGTCGAGTTTGCCCGGGTCGCGATGGCCAAGCCGCGGATGGTGATTCTCGACGAGCCGATGGGCGGCGTGAACCCAGTGCTCGGCGCCCGCATGGGCGACGCGATCGCGAGCCTGGTGGCCGCGGACGTCACGGTCGTGATCGTCGAGCACAACCTCCCGTTCATCGAGCGCGTCTGCGACAGCGTGATCGTCATGGCGCTCGGCACCGTGATCGCGACCGGGCCGTTCTCGTCCCTCCGTTCCAACCGTGCCGTGGTCGACGCCTACCTGGGCGAGGTGGCCGCCAGTGCGTAGCGGGCCGGGAGCCAACGGCGCCGTGCCCAACGGGCCGGTGCTCGCGGTGCAGGGCCTCACCGCGGGATACGGCGGGCCGCCGATCATTGAGAACGTCGAGTTCAAAGCCGAACCCGGCAAGATCACCGCGCTCGTCGGTCCGAACGGCGCCGGCAAGTCCACGCTGCTCAAGGCGGTCGCGGGAATCGTCCGGCCGAGCGGCGGACACGTCTATCTGAACGGCACGGAGGTGACCGGCCAGCCGCCCGAGCGGCTCGTCCGCAGGGGCATCGCCTACGTGCCGCAGGTGGCCAACGTGTTCCCGGGCCTCACCGTCCTCGAGAACTTGGAGATGGGCGGATACGTACGCCATTCCGGACTGCGCGAGCGGGTAGAGCAGCTGCTCGGCCTGTTTCCGGATCTCCGCACGGCCCTCCGGCGTCCGGCGCGTACGCTGAGCGGCGGCCAGCGCAGCATGCTGGCGATGGCCCGCGGGCTCATGGTGGATCCCGCCGTGCTGCTCCTCGACGAGCCGAGCGCCGGCCTGTCGCCGATCTTTCAAGCAGCGGTGTGGGAGCAGATCAAGAAAGTCCGCGATACGGGCGTCGCCGTCGCGGTCGTGGAGCAGAACACCCGGCGGACGCTGCAGCACGCCGATTGGGCGTACGTCATGGTGCTGGGCAAGAACCGTCTCGAAGGGCCGGGCAGGCACCTACTGAATGACGAGGAGGTGGTCAACCTCTACATCGGTCGGCTGTCGTGAGCAGGGCGAGGAGCGACCGGAGCCCGTCGTGGGGCGCGGCGCGACGGTCGGAGACCGCGGGCAGCGGTCAAAAAAGGGGGTACCGTATGATAGGACAGCGCAGGGGTCGCAGGCCCGTTGCGGTGGTGTGCATCGTCCTGGCTGCCGCTTTCCTCGGCTACGTGCCGGGAACGTCGGCGGCGTTTTCTGGTTCCGCCGTCCACTTCGGCATGCTTGGACCATTTACGGGTCCACGCTCGGACCTCGGCGCGGCCATCGTGCAGGGTTCCAAGGCCGCACAACTCGCGGTCAACGGGGCCGGCGGCATCCTCGGCCGCCAGATGGTCCTTGACGCCGCGGACACGCTCGGCGACGCGGCCGACGCCGTGCCCGCCATCAACAAGCTGCTGGGGGCGGACCGCGCGGTGGTGCTGATCGGCCCGGAGACGGCCGAATACTTCGCGGTGCGCCCGATCTTTACGCGATTCAAGGTGCCCGACCAGATGCAGGGCGGCGACGTCACGCTCGATCACGAGACGAACGCCTTCTTCTGGCGCGACAGCCCGTCCGACTCCGTGCTCAGCGTGGCGATGGCGCTGTACGCCTACCAAAAGGGCTACCGGCGGGCCGCGGTCATGATGTACACGGAGGAGTCGGCGCAGACGCTGAAGCCTCCGCTCATCAAGACCTTCCAGAAGCTCGGCGGCAAGATCGTCGCCGACGTCAACATCCAGGGCGGCCAGACGTCCTACCGCTCGGAGGTCCTGAAGCTGATCAACGCCAAGCCGGAGGTGATCTTTACCCAGACCGATCCGGCCACGGCGGCCGTGCTGTTCGCCAACTTCAAGCAGCTGAACAACTTGAAAATCCCGTTCATCGGCACCGACCTGACAGGCGGCGACGACTACCTCAAGGCGGTCACCTATCAGGCGGCCCACGACCACCTGATCTCCGTGTACGGCACGTCCGTCGAGGGCAAAGGGAACGACGCGTTCGTGAGTTTCTACCACAAGCTCTACCCGGGCAAGGAGCCGCTCGCCAACGCGAACTACGCCTACGACTCCGTGATCAGCTCGGCGCTGGCGATCGACAAGGCCGGCTCCACCGACGGGCTGAAGATCAACGCCGCGATGACGCAGGTCACGAACCCGCCCGGCACCAAGTGCTTCGACTACGCGGGCTGTCTTGCGCTGCTCAAGGCGGGCAAGAAGATCAACTACGAGGGCGCGAGCGGCACGCTCGACTACAACCAATACCACAACGTGTTCGGCCCGTACGGCGCCTTCCAGGTGGATCTGAAGGGGAAAGAGTCGCAGATCGCGTTCATGACCGAACCGCAGCTGGCGAAGGCCGCTCCGTGATCATGGCGGCGGCTCTCGCGACGTGTTGGTCGGCCGCCAGTCGGCCGGCGGGCGCGGCATGAAGTTCGCGCCCCGGACGGCCCTGCGGCC
>DATEGA010000144.1:0-3461 GCA_035280345.1 bacterium
CCGGCGGCCGCGCCCCCCGCCCCGGCACCAGTCGCGCCCGTTCCACTGGTGCCGGCCGTTCCGCCCAAGCCCGCGCCGGCTCCGGGCGTGACGCCCACCAGCCCGGCGCCGCAACAACACCAGTGAAAGGTCCCGCGCCGGACGCAGGGGCCGGAGGGGCGCCCACGCGATGACGCGCGCGGAAATCATTTCCGTCGGTACCGAGCATCTACTCGGTCAGATCACGGACACGAACGCGGTTTGGCTCTGCAACATCCTCGCGGCCGCGGGGATCGCAGTGTACTATCGATCGACCGTAGGCGACAACGTCGGGCGCGTCCAGGATGTGTTCCGCCAGGCGCTCGGGCGCGTCGATCTCATCATCGCGACCGGGGGTCTCGGCCCCACCGACGACGACCTCACGGTCGCCGCGGTCGCCGAGGCGTTCGGGCTCCCTATGGAGCGGAACGAAGAAGCGTGGACCCACGTGCAGGAGTTCTTCCGCCGGCGCAACCGTCCGCTCTCGAGTCAGCAGGTGAAACAGGCGATGATGCCGCGCGGCGCCCACATGATTCCCAACACCCGCGGCAGCGCGCCCGGCGTGATCGTGGAGCACGAGGGAAAGACGCTCGTCTTTACGCCCGGTGTCCCCCGCGAAATGAAGGGAATGATCGAGGACCACGTGATCCCCTTCCTGCGCGAGCGCGGGCTTGCCGGGACCGACGTCATCCGGTCGCGCATTCTCCGGGTGGCGCTCGGCGAGTCGATCGTGGAAGATCGCCTGCGCGACTTGATGCGTGCCGGCACCAATCCAACGATCGCACCGTACGCACACACCGGCGAGTGCCACCTGCGCATCACGGCGCGTGGACAGGAAGCCGAGGTCGACGGGCTCTTGGACGACACCGAGCTGCGGATCCGCGAGCGTCTCGGCCACGCGATCTACGCGGTCGGCGAGCAGACCCTCGAGGAGACCGTCGCCCGCCTCCTCGCCGACGCCGGCCTCACGATCGCGGTGGCGGAGTCCTGCACCGGAGGGATGATCGCGCAGCGTCTCACCCGGACCCCCGGTGCGTCGATGTACCTCGACGGCGGCGTGGTCGCGTACAGCAACGCGGCGAAGAGCCGGTGGCTCGGCGTGCCGGCCGACCTGATCACGCGGCACGGCGCTGTGAGCGCGGAAGTGGCGCAGGCCATGGCCGAGGGCGCCCGTGCGCAAGCCGAGACGGATCTTGCCATCTCCACCACGGGGATCGCCGGACCGACGGGCGGCACGCCGGACAAACCCATCGGGCTCGTGTTCATCGCGCTTGCGCACCGCGACGGCACCGACATCCGCGAGATGCGCTACGGCACCGAACCCGGCCGGCAGGGCATCCAATATCTGGCATCGCAGACCTCGCTCGATACGATCCGGCTGCATCTGCTCGGCCGCGGAGACCGCGGCCCGCGGTGACCCGCGGCGCGGACGAGGATCGCCACCGCACCTTCATCGCGGTTCCGCTCGCGCCGGCTATTCGTGACGCCGCGTTCGCGCTCCGCCGGCCGCTCGCGGCATACGCTGACCGGTTCCGTTGGGTATCGCCCTCGCATCTGCATCTGACGCTGCAGTTTCTCGGCGATCTCACGGCGCGTCAAGTGGACGAGGCCGCCGACGCGACCCGCGCCGTCGCCGACACAGCGGAGCCGTTTACCGTCACCTTGGCGGGGCTCGGAGCGTTTCCATCGCCGGCGGCGCCTCGTGTCGTCTGGGTCGGCGTCAGGGTAGGCGCCGAGCGTTTAACCGCGCTCGCCGCATCGCTCGCGACGGCGCTGCGCCACCGCCGGCTTTCGCTGGATCCACGGCCGTTTTCGGCGCACCTGACGCTCGCGCGCGCCCGGGGACGCGGCCGTCCGCCCGACCTCAGGCCCGAGCGGGAGGCGCTCGACAGGGTGGTGCTCGGAGAACAGACGGTTACGGAGGTGATCGTGGTTAACAGCGTGCTCGGGCCGTCCGAGGCGGTGCACACCGTCGTCGCGACGGCGGGCCTCGGCGGCATTGTCCGGGGTCCCGGCTAGGCGATGGCGAAGTCTTTCCTCGATAACTTAGTGGCCGAGTAAAGTTCACGCCGTGGCTTGACATACGAACAACTGTTTGGTATGGTGAGGCCACCAATTTAATACACGAAAAGTCGCATCAGCGGCCGTCGACACGGCGGAGGACGGTGCTCTTAGATGAACGAACGGCAGCGCGCCCTGGACCTCGCCCTCACTCAGATCGAGAAACAATTCGGCAAAGGATCAATCATGAAGCTCGGCGAGCACCAGGCCAAGCTGAGCGTCGATGTGATTCCCACCGGTGTCATAGCACTCGACGCTGCGCTTGGTGTAGGTGGCGTGGCGCGCGGCCGGATCGTCGAGATCTACGGCCCCGAGTCGTCGGGCAAGACGACGCTCGGGTACCACATCGTCGCCGAGGCGCAGCGTGAAGGCGGCGTCGGCGCGTTCATCGACGCCGAGCATGCGCTTAACACCGAGTACGCCCGCAACGTCGGCGTCGACATCGACAACCTGCTGATCTCCCAACCGGACTCCGGCGAGCAGGCGCTCGAGATCGCCGAGATGTTGGTGCGATCCGGCGCCATCGACGTGATCGTGGTCGATTCCGTGGCGGCGCTTGTCCCGAGGGCGGAACTGGACGGGGAAATGGGCGACGCGCACGTCGGCCTCCAGGCGCGGCTTATGTCGCAGGCGATGCGGAAGCTCGTCGGCGCGATCAGCAAATCTCGCACCACCGTCATTTTCATCAACCAGCTGCGCGAGAAGGTCGGCATTATGTTCGGCAATCCCGAAGTCACGAGCGGCGGCCGCGCGCTCAAGTTCTACGCCTCGGTGCGCATGGAAATCCGCCGGACGGAGTCGCTCAAGTCGGGCGACCAGGTGATCGGCCAGCGCGTACGGATCAAAGTCGTGAAGAACAAACTCGCCGCTCCGTTCCGGGACTGCGAGGCCGATATTATCTTCCCGCGGGGCATCAGCAAGGCGGGGAGCCTGCTCGACACGGCTGCACTCCACGGTGTGGTCTCGAGGAGCGGCACCTGGTTCGCCTACAAGGATATGAAGATCGGGCAGGGCCGCGACAACGCGCGTGAGTTTCTCGAGAGCAACCCTGAGCTGGCGCGCGAGATCGAGGCAAAGACGCGCGAGAAGCTGGGCATCATTCGGCCCACGGCGTCCGCTTCGTCCACAACTGAGGCGCCGCCCCATGGCAACGGCGCTGCTCCTGAAGCCAAGATCGCGGCGGCTGAACCTAAGATCACAATGGCGAGGACGGTAACCCCCACGTCTTTTCCGCCTGAAATCAAAATTGTCGAACACGTCGTGCCGGCCAAGGGGGCGGCGTCCCGGACATCGCGGTGAGCGACGCAGGGGGGCTCCCTGCGGTCCGGTACGGGTTTCGTCGCGGCCGACGCCGTTCTGACGGCGTCGGCCGCACGGCATCG
>DATEGA010000145.1:0-5551 GCA_035280345.1 bacterium
CGGGGACCCGCCCCGGCCGGACGCCTGGTGCACGGCACGCTGGAGAATCTCGACCTCGGCCCACGAGTATCGCCGCGGACGGCGATCCGCCCGGGGCAACAGCGCCGCATCCCAACGGCGCAGCGAGGCGGGCGAGAGGCCAATCAGGTCGGCAACAACGCGCGGCTGCAGCAACGGTGCGGTGAAGTGGCCCATAACAAAACACGCTCCCACGGGCGATGTACCCGGCTAGTATACCAAGAACGCCCGGTCGGCCGCCCGGGTTCGGTTGTTAAGACATTGTTATGTTTTGGTGTTAGGGCTTTCGGGCGGCCACAATCGCCCAGCGGTGCATGAATCGAACGATTTCGCCGTCGACGGATACGGTCATGCCGGCACGATCGCCCGGCAGCGATTCGAGGATGCGTGCGCGCACAAGCGCCGCGCGGTCGGGCGGGGTATGGGCGAGCCGCAGCCACTCGCCGAGTTCGCGGTGCTGCGATCCTTCGGCGCCCCCGATGACCGTCAGGCCTTGGCCTTCGAGGAGGGCGGCGATGCCGCGAGCACTTTCCACACCCATGTGGGAGGGATCACGCAGGTGTTCGATCTCGTTTTGGAGCGCGCGGGCCTGCACGTTCTCCGAGCCAACGAGGTCGCTAATGATCACGCGACCGCCGGCTCGGACGACCCTGGTAATCTCGTGCAGGACTCGACGCGGCTCACCAAAGTGGTGCAGTGCGTACGCATTGACGGCGAGGGAAAAGACACCGTCCGGGAACGGCAGGCGTTCCCCCGCGCCGCGCACCAGCGAGACCCGCCCGGTGGGCCCGGTCGACGACGCGTCCCGAACCCGCTTCCCCGCCTGCTCCAGCATCGCGGCGGTGAGGTCCACGCCGACCGCGTGCCGGACGAAGGGCGCGAACTCGAGAAGCAGCGTCCCGGGACCGCAGGCGACGTCGAGCACGCGATCGGCCCGCGCCGGTGCCGCCAGACGAAGCAGCGCGTCGTTCTCTTCCCGCCGGACCGTGACGCGGCTCGACGCGTACGATCGCGCCGTAGCCGTGAAGCGCGCCTCGTTGAGGCGCCGGGCGTCGGCGGAGGCGTCGCCACGTTCCCCTGGTTTCCCGCCTCCGGGGCCCGTCACGTAAGCGGCACCATCGTGCGGCGCCGTCCCGCAAACGTTGCGACTTCCGCATATCCCGCGGCCTGGGCGAGCGCGGCGCCGCGGTCAAAATCCCGGGCGACGTCCTCCGGCGTGTGCGCATCCGAGTTAATGAGCGTCGGCACGCCGGCCCGGCGGCAGGCAGCCAGAAAGGCGGGCGCGGGATACAGCTCGCCGACGGGCTTGCGGAGGCCCGCGGTGTTGATCTCCGCGCACACCCCGGCGCGGGCGAACGCGTCCGCGGCCGCCTCGTATTGATCGAGAATGTCCACCGACGGACGGTACCCGCACACTTTGATCACATCCGCATGCCCGATGAAGTCGAAGAAGCGCGTGCCGGCCGCCGCCGCAATCAGGGAGAAGTACTGCCGGTAGGTGTCGAGCACGTCACGGCGCGTCCACTCCTCGGCCTTCGACAGGTCGTCGAACCCCCACCACACCCCGCCCCGTTCTTCCGGCGGGATCCAGTGCACCGAGCCGATTGCGTAGTCCCAGCGATAGAGACCCATCACCCGCTCGAGTTCGCGCTCGTACCCCGGCAGGTAATCCCACTCAAGGGCGACCTTCACCGGCAGCCCGGCCGCGCGTGCCGCCTCGATGAGGCGCAGGTAGTCCTCGAGTGACTCTGTGCTCTGCTCATCGATCCAGCCGGACACGGCATCGGGCGGCGGATACATCGGGCGACACTCGCGGAAACGATGGGGATGTTCGCTGAACCCGATCTCCGTCAGGCCGCGCGCCTGCGCCGTCTCGACGAACCGTTCGAGCCAGTCCAGCGTCCAGGGCCCTCGTTCGAGGTGCATGTGGTAGTCCGCGCGAACGGGCGCCGTCCCGGCCGCCGCGGCCGTCATCCGGTCATAGGCGTCCGGTCTTGATGCGGCGCGCGAAGGTCGCCGCGTCCGGGTGATCGCTCATCAACAGGTCCTGAATGACCGCCTCGCGGTCGTACTCGATCCGGACGATCTCGGCGCGCCATGCGCCGCGCTCGAGCGTGAGGATCGCCCACGCGGGGCGTGGGTCACCGTCGAAGGGGAAACCCACGCTTCCCGCATTGACGATGAGCCCGCCCGCGACCTCGCGGATATAGGCCCGATGGATGTGTCCGTAGACGAGCGCGTGTGTCTCGGCCTGCTCGAACGCGCGGGTGACGGTGGCCTCGGGAGCCGA
Source organism: bacterium (assembly GCA_035280345.1). GTDB lineage: Bacteria > Sysuimicrobiota > Sysuimicrobiia > Sysuimicrobiales > Segetimicrobiaceae > DASSJF01. The sequence continues at coordinate 2,309 of DATEGA010000145.1, forward strand.
CGGCTCGATCAGATCCGTGGTCGACCAAGGCGTCGCGTGCACCAGCACGAGCGGCGGTCCTCCGGGAGGTTCGATCCGCTGCAGCCGCGGCAGCGCCCGCAGCCAGTCCACCTGCTCCGGCGTGAGCCGGGTCCTCGCCCACGCGGCGACGGCGCCGGCCGCTCCCTCCGGCGACGCGGCCACCATCTCGTCCGTGTTGCCGATCACGGCCGGGTAGCCGCCCTCGATGAGCCGCTCGACGGCCTCGCGCGGGCGCGGTCCGCCGAACGCAAAATCGCCGCCGTAGAGAACTCGATCGAAGGGACCTCGCACACGGATATCCGCGAGCGCCGCGTCCATCGCGGCGGCGTTGCCGTGCACGTCGGAGAAGATCGCAACTCGCATGATCTCCTAGCGGGCGGCGCCCGCCCGCACGAGCGGAACGTCGAACACCGCCTCGAGGAAGCGGGCGACGATCCGGCCGGTGGCGCCCCAGATCACGTCGCTCCCCGCTTGATAATAGTACATCACGACACTGTCGCCGCGCGGCCGGCGGTAGAGCTCGGTGCGGACGTGGCGCGGGTCGAGCAACGTGCGCAGCGTCGCGACGAGCACCGCGTGAACTTCGTCGGGGCTGACGCGCAGGCGCCGCGGATACGGCAGCGTCCCAACAAATGGCGAGACCATGAACCCGGAGATCGCCGCCTCCTCATCGTCGAGGCCGCCGAGCACGTCGACGTCCGACGGCGGAACGCCGATCTCCTCATACGTCTCGCGCAGCGCGCCAGCAACCGGCTCCTCGCCGTCGTCGAGTGCCCCGCCCGGAAACGAGATCTGGCCCTTGTGGTGCTCCACGTTGTCGGTGCGTCGCGTCAAAATCAATGCCGGGCCGCCCTGCGTCACGACGAGCGGCAGCAGCACGGCGGCCCGCCGAAGCCCCGCGCCGAGCGGCGCGATCTGGCGGGGACGATCGAGCACGGCGCGGATGTGCCGGAACAGAGCCTCGGAATCTGCGAGGAGCTCGTGTACGTCGGGGACTGCGCCCCGGGATGCGCCGCCGTCGCCCCTTGCGGGGACCAGCCGGCGCGATGCGCCGGCATCGGAATCAGAATTCACCATTCCCTCCTTCACGTCGGGGGCGCCGCCATAATACCACGGAGCCTTGGGACGGAGAAAGCGCGCGTTCGAGCGCCGCGTCTAGTCGCGGCTCAGGCCCACGGCACCGCCATACCGAGCGTGGTGAGCTTCGCCTCGAGTTCCGCGCGCTCGCGGTTCCGGGCGAGACCGCCGTCTTTCCGCCGCGCGAGGAGGCCGCGACGCTCCGCGGCGGCGATCGCGCCGGCACGATCGTTGAGGTTGAGCAGGCGGATCAGTTCGGCCTCGATGCCGGAAAGATGCATCGCGCGCCGCCGGTAATCGAGGAACGCCTCCCAGACGATCGGGACCCACTTCGCGACGATCTCCTCGCCGATCACGCGCGCGTACGCCCGGATCTCCTCCTGGGCGTGGTCGTCCATCCGCAGATCGAGGAAGTGCAGCAGGTTGTGCAGGTTGATCTTCCAGTACGCCTCGGTATACGTCGAGAGGGGAAGATCCTTGCGCGCCTGTTCGCGTGCCACGCCCGCGGCAAGCCGTTCGTCGTAGACCCGGCGGGCCTCGTTCTGCAGCGCTCGCTCCGCCGCCGAGAGTTTCTCGCCGATCTCGACCGGGAGTGTGCCGCTGCTCCCCTGCCGGTTCGCCGCCGACTGCGCGCGCCATTGGTCGGGCGGCGTCTGCTGCGTGGCGTCGATGGCGACGGAATAACGTGTGCTGTACTCATTGACCGAGTTGTGGGTCACGATGCCGTTGGCGATAAAGTTGTGGTGCGGTCCCACCACTTCGATGTCGTACGTTTCCTTGTCGCCTACGTACTCGAATCGCTCAATGCTCGCGGGCTTGGCTGCCACGATGTCCGCACCGTTTGATCGAGGCAGCGCGACCACGACGCCGTTCACATACACGCGGTAGTCGCCGCCGGTCCAGACCGCGCGGCCGTTGCGCATTTCCAACCCGGTTGCGGCGGCGAGGCTCTGCCACCCACCGACGAACTTGAAGCGGTGGTCGGCCGTGCACTCGATCGCCTTCCCGTCGGACAGTGTCATTCGGAATACGGGCTTCGTTCCATTCTTGAACACGCCGGCGACTCGCACAGATTGAATCAATCCGGTGTCTTCGTTCATCTGCCGCACAATCTCCGAACGAGGCCCGCTCCCCGTGCGCGTCGATGACACAAATAGTTCTTCGATCCGCACACGGCGTACGGAGTCGCCTACCTGCACCGCGTTGGGCTCTGTGACGAGGATCTCCGTGCCGGCGGCAAGACACGCGGTGCGATGGCGGACCCACTGCCGCCACGTATCCATCGGGACGCGCACGTGGAACTTGATCTCACACATCTCGCTGGGCGTACTGTGTCTGTGGCGCATCAAGTAGCGGATGAGTCCGCGGTCTTCATGAACTCTCTTGGTCCCTGCGCCATACGAGATGCGCGCGGCCTGCACGACAGCACTGTCGTCCCCCATGTAGTCGAGGACGCGAACGAAGCCGTCGTCGAGGACTTTGAAGGGCCGGCCGAGGATCGCGTCGAGCGCGGCGGCGTGCGGACGCGGCAACTTCTCCGCGGTCGGATGAGCTTCGGGCGGCGTCTCCTCGTCGGGCGGTTCAGCGAAGGCTTTGGCAACAGAGTCGTGGAGTTTCCGGTCGAGGTCCGATGGGCGGCGACTCATGCGGGCACTGCCTCCTGCCGCGATCAACGCTGTGACAGCCGTGAGTATTCGTAGAGGACATTGCGGAAACCTCGCGGTATAATTGGGCTCGGCAACGGGAAGTCCCGAGTGGAGAGAAGGAGGCACGAAGGATGACCTACACGATCACTGAGCCCTGCATCAACGTCAAAGATCGTTCGTGCGTAGAGGTCTGCCCGGTGGACTGCATCCACCCCAAGGCGGACGAGGACCAGGGCGAGGTGATGCTTTACATCCACCCGGACGAGTGCATCGACTGCGGGGCCTGCGAGTCGGTGTGTCCGGTGACGGCAATCTTCGCGGAGGCCGACGTACCCGACCAATGGAAGAACTTCAATGAAATCAACGCCGACTATTTCAAGATGAGCAAGGAAGAATTCGCGGCCAAGCACGGCCGCAATCCCTAAGGTTCTTCGGACGGCTGAACGATCGGGCCCGGCGGCCGTAGCCGCCGGGCCCGAAAGTTTTCTCTGTGGCCTGA
>DATEGA010000146.1:0-4514 GCA_035280345.1 bacterium
CGCCTCCGTCGGCGGCGCCCCGGACGGCAGCCGGTACGCGTCCTTCGCCGGACGCACCGGCCGCATCAGCCAGTGCGGACGGCGCGTACCGTCCGGCGAGTGGCGGTCCGCGGAGCGCGCGAGCGCCAGCCACTGCCGGAAGACAGCAGCGGATTTCTGCGTGTCGACCGCGATATCGCCGTGGCGATCCTCCTGAGCGGCGCGCCGTACGCGCACGGCCTGATGCCAGCAGTGCTGGCCGGAGATGGGGTCTGGGTGGACGGGAAACGTCAGGTTCTGGTGGACGCCGACATCGGTCCACCAGATCCGCAGCGTATCGCGGTCCGAAGACGCGTAGGGCCCGGCGCCCGCGCGGCGGCGCATCATCCAGCGGCTGCCGCCGCCCGCCGATGGCGCCCGGTCGAGGGACACGGTCGCCATCAACTGGCGCTGCCCCGTCTCTCCCCCTCCGGCCCGGTCGATCTTCCATCGGCCCATGTGGTGGCTGCACGCAACCACGCCGGGCCGGATGCCTTCCGTGACCCACGCCTTGACGACGAAGTACCCGATCTCGGTCTCCACGCGCACAAGATCGCCCGTGCGGACGCCGATCCGCGCCGCGTCGGAGGAATGCAGCCACAGCGGATTGGTATGCGCGATCTCGTCAAGCCACTTTGCATTGGCGCTGCGCGTGTGGATCTGCATCGGCAGCCGGAACGTGGAAATGAGCGGCATCTCGTCCGAGGCCAGGCGTTCCGCGTGCACGTGGCTGCGTGCGTAAGCCGGCAGCGCCATCTCCGGCCAGCCCCACCGCGCCATCGTCGCGGAGTAGAACTCGAGCCGGCCCGACGGCGTCGGAAACCCGCGGCGGATCACGCCGTCGATCTCCACGCCGACCGCGCGGCGGCCGTCGGGATCCGGATCCGGCAGACCCTGCGGCACGATGTTGGGGTTCGGCGACGCCGGCGTGCGCGTGTACACGCGGCCGAAGCGGTCGACGCGCACGTCGTCGAGCTCCTGCGCGGGCACGGGTTGATCGTGGAGCGGGCCGATACCGCGGCTGATCTCGAAGGCGCCGTACCGCCGCATGAATTCGAGCGGGGTGCAGCCTTCCGCGGCCGCGCGCTCCGGCAGGCCGGGCACGGAGTGCTCAAAGATATAGGCGTAGTACTCGTCGATGCCGAGCTTCGCGCCGGGCCGCGCCTGAGACTCGAAGTACTTCCGGATCCCGAGCGCCCCGTCCGGGTCGACGCGCCACGACAGGTCGATCCAGAACTCGTTTTCCTCCCACACCTCGCCGGGGTTGACCTGGCGGGTATCGGTGACGCGCTCGCCGAGGCGCTCGCGCGCCGCACGCAGCACGGGCTGCCGGAAGCCGATCCACTGGCCGTCGTACTGCTCGTAAGAGTGCAGGTCGTGGCGCTCCGAGGCGTGGCCCATCGGCAGGACGTAGTCCGCGAAATAGGCCGTCTCGTTCCAGGTCGGAGTGAGCGCAACGTGCAGCCCGACGAGCCGCTCGTCGGTCAGCGCCTCGATCCATGAGAACCCGTCGGGGTTGGTCCACACCGGATTGTAGACGCGCGTGAAATAGACTTGCAGCCGGCCGCGGCCTTCGCGCAGCAGGTGCGGCAGCAGAAACGACATCTCGTTCACGGCGAGCGGGTACTCGCGCGGCCAGGTGAGTTCGTTCCAGGCCTTCGGGTGCGACGGGACGTAGATCGGCTTGGGCACGAACTTGTTCCAGGCGTTCGGGTAGGTGCCGCCCGGCGTCGCGACGGCGCCGAGCAGGGCGTTCAGCAGGAACAGCGTGCGCGCCACCTGCCAGCCGCCGAGGTTGCCGGCGGCGGCGCTGCGCCACGTGTGCGTCGCGAGGCGCGTCCCGGCGCCGGCGACGAGGTCGGCGATCTCGCGAAGCGTGGCGGCCGCCACGCCCGACTCCGCCTCCGCGTACTCGAAGGTATAGCGCGCGTAGACGGTCCCAAGAATCTCCTCGAACGCCGCGAACGTGTCGGGCCGGTCCGGATGCTCCGCGGCGAGATACTCGCGCCAGTTCCACCAGCGCCGCACGAACTCGCGGTCGTACCGGCGCTCCGCAATGAGACGGCGGGCGATCGCCAGCAGGATCGCCGCCTCCGAGCCGGGCCGCGGAGCGATCCAGAAATCTGCGTGCGTCGCCGTGTTGGAGAGGCGCGTGTCCATCACGATGAGCCGCGCGCCGGCGTGCTTGGCCTCGATCACGCGCTGCGCGTGCGGATTGAAATAGTGGCCGGCCTCGAGGTGGCTGCTGATCAGCAGGATGACCTTGGCGCTGGCGTGGTCGGGGCTCGGGCGGTCGAACCCGAGCCAGTAGTGGTAGCCGGTCCGGCCGCCGCTCGAGCAGATGTTGGTGTGGGTGTTGTGGCCGTCGACGCCCCACGCGGCGAGGACGCGCTCCGTGAAGCCGTCCTCGCCCGGGCGGCCGACGTGGTACATCACCTCGTTGTGCCGGCCGGAGGCGATCGCCGCGCGGATCCGCGCGGCGATGTCGTCGAGGGCTGCGTCCCAAGTGACGCGCACCCAGGCGCCTTCGCCGCGCGCGCCGGCCCGCTTGAGCGGAAAGAGAATGCGATCCGGGTCGGTGACCTGATTCAGCGTCGCGGGGCCCTTCGCGCAGTTCCGGCCGCGCGATCCCGGATGCTCCGGGTTGCCTTCAAACTTCCGGACTTGGAAGGTCTCGCGGTCCACGTAGGCGAGCAGCCCGCACGCCGACTCGCAGTTGAAACAGGTCGTCGGGACGAGCATGTAGCGCTTCTCGACACGGCGCGGCCACGCGCGGGTATCGAGCTCGACCCAGTCGTCCCACCGCTCCTTCGGCGGAAACGCCGCGAGGTGCACGCGGCTCGGTCCAGGGTAGAAGGTCTCGCCACGCTGCACCGCCGCGTCGCGCGCCGCGCTGACGCGGCGGCCGAGATCGTCCAGTTTCATGCGAGGGGCACCGCCTGTCCCGCCTGCACATAGGCGTGTTCGTACGCCAACAGACCCGCGAGCGCCAGGACCGAGGCGAAAGCGCCGCCGCCCGGGACCGGCGCGCCGCTCATTCCGATCGCCCCGGCGGCAAGGACGCCGAAGCCGCTCAACGCCACGCCCGTCCAGAAAACCTGGCGGTGGCGCCCGCCCGTCATCTCGTAGAGCGCGAGACGCGCGTGCGCCGTCTCACGGCGTCCGCCCGCCTCCATCCAGACGAGGGCCAGGTGTACGAGCCCGGCCGCGGCCAGCACCGCGACGAGCGGCCGCAACAGCGCGGGATCGAGCAGGCCGCCGCAGGGCACGAGCACGGCGGCGCCCGCCAGCAACGCCTGCACCCCGAGGTGCGGGGCGAGCGAGGGGCTCTCCCACAGATCGCGGGCGCGCGCCTGCGCAAAGAGGAACGCGGTGTAGATCGCGACGAGCGCGCCCGCGACGAATCCGGGTACGGCGAGCGCAGCCTGCAGCGGAGGCGATCCCGCGATCCCGGCGGCCAGGTCAAGCGCCAGCACCGCGCCGTACGCGGCGATCAGGAAGGCGCCGCGCACAAGCCAGCTCTTCCACTGCGGCCGGGTGAAGATCAGGTAGAACCGCTCGGGATGCTTGAGGTCGGCGATAAGCAGCACGCCGGTGACGGCGAGGAACGCTGCGGCGAGCGTCGGGGCGCCCCACTGCCAGAGCGGGCTCGTCGCGCGTAGCACGCCCGCCGCGAGAAGGAGCACCGCCACGAGATAGGCGCCGGTCGCGATGCTCTTGGTCCAGGTGTACAGACTCACACGCCAGCCCCACGGCACTTGATGCGGCATGTCGTAACTCAGGAGCGCCGCCGCCTGCGAGGAGGCCCAGCCCTCCGGCGCCCCGGACGTCACGCCGCCGTGCCCGTTCTGTTGCTGGCTCCACATGTAGAGCCCGCCGTCCGGCCGCCGCGCCGCGAGCGGATCGAGCGTCGCGTCGCCCGCGCCCTTGTAGTACAGCTTCGGCAGGGTGCGCTTCTCCGGCGACCGTACCCGGACGGGATCGGCCCGCACGATCTGCGCGACTTTCGACGACGGGTCCTCGAGGTCGCCGACCAGGATCGCCTCGGTCGGGCAGACGACGACGCAGGCCGGTTCCAACCCGACGTCGAGCCGGTGCGCGCAGAAGTTGCACTTCTCCGCCGCGTGGTCGTCGGGGTTGATGAAGATCGCGTCGTAGGGACACGCCGCAATGCAGGCCTTGCACCCGATGCAGACGGACTTGTCGAAGTCGACAATGCCGTCCGGCCGCCGGTACATCGCGGAGGTCGGGCACGGCGCAACGCACGGCGCGTCGTCGCACTGGTTGCAGCGGGTGACCTGAAAAGCGCGCCGTGCGTCCGGGAAGAGACCGGCGTCGACGTGCTTCACGTAGGTGCGGGTGACGCCGAGCGGAACGTCGTTCTCGGACTTACAGGCGGTGGTACACGCGTGGCACCCGATACAGCGGGTGTGGTCGATGACCTTGGCCCATTTCACGCTCAGAGAGTTCGGCGAGAGAAAGCAGACGGCCCTGCC
>DATEGA010000147.1:0-3579 GCA_035280345.1 bacterium
CCCGCTCCCGCGCGGTCCGGGCGGGCAACCGGCCCACGCCGCAGTACCGACCAAGTCGCTCCGCCGCCGCGGCGGGCGCCGACGGCAGCAGACAGGCCCACAACGCCACATCGACGAAGCCCAGCGCCGCCACCATAGTCCACTCGCCCATGAGACCCGTGTCACGCCGCCACGCGACGAATCATCCATCGCATCGTGAGCCAACCGGTCGTCTCCATGGCGCAGGCCGCGCCGAGCAGCACGCGTCCCGCGGTAGTCGCGACCATCGGTTCGAAGACGCCGCCTTCGAATGCCATCATTGCTGCCGCGACGGCAACCGGCAGCAAGGCGAGGATCATACCGCTGGTGCGCGCGTGCGCCGTCATCGCGCGTACTTCCTGACGGAATGCGATCTGCGCGCGCGCGGCTGCCGCCTGTCGGGTAAGGCACTCCGCAAGATTCGCGCCGGTGCGGTCGGCGACCAGGATGGCGGTCACCATCGCCGGAACCGCCGGCACCGGCACCCGATCGCGAAACCGATCGAGCGCCCGCGGCAGGGGCACCCCGACCCGCAGTTCCTCGGCGACCCGGGCACATTCACCGCCGAGCGGCCCCGGAATCCAGCGGGCGACATCTGAGACGGCTTCGCCGACGGAGCGGTGCGACCTCAACTCCCCGACAAGCATATCGAGCGCGGCCGGAAAATGCGTCTCCATACGCCTGATGCGCCGGGTCCGCGCCGCCCGCAGCGCTGCGGACCCGGTGAAGATCGCTAACAGCACCGTCAGCACGGCGTAACTTGGTCCGCGGACCGCCTCGGCGATACCGGCCGCAACGCAGATGCCGGTGCCGGCCGGGAGCAGCGCCGCGGACACCGGCGTCATGATGCCCGCTTGGGCGACCTGCCGTTCGAGCACCCCGCCAAACGGCAGACGCAGTAGGCAGCGGTCCGCGTAGGTGAAGATCGATTCCCGTCGGTTCACGGGGCCGGCGCGCCCGAGCAGACTGATCAGCCGGTGCGCAGTCCGATTCCGATCGTCGACGCGACTTCCGATCCATGCAAGCATCGACAGCACGGCCAGGAACGTGAGCAGCAGCACGGCGCGTTATCCGACCTTGGCTCCGCCCTCGAAGGACAGCGCCGGCGCGCCGAGCTGCCGCAGACGGTATGATAGGCGGGACGGTACGCCGGTCCACACCGGTTGCTCGCGGGCACGATCCCAGCGAAACACGGTCTGCAACTGGACGGCATCCCGATCGCAGCCGGTGAGCTCGGTGATCTCGGCTACCGCGCGGCGGCCGTCGGGGCGGCGCTCGAGGTGAACGATGATTTCAATCGCGCCGGCGATCAGCCTGCGGACGACGTCGCCGGGTAGGCCGGAATCCCACCGCGCCAGCACTTCCAGCCGGTCCAGCGCGTGGGCGGGACCGTTCGCGTGGAGGGTGCTCATGCCGCCCCGATGACCGGTGTTCATCGCCTGCAGCATGTCCAGCGCCTCCCCGCCGCGCACTTCGCCCACGATGATGCGGTCGGGGTTTTGACGGAGCGCGTGGCGGACCAGCTGCGCTTGCGTGATCTCTCCCCGGCCCTCGACGTTGGGGGCGCGGGTTTCCCATCGGATCCAGTTCTCGAGCGGCAGGCGTAATTCGGCTGCTTCTTCTATGGAAACAATACGCTCGTCGGACGCCATGGCGCCGGCGCAGGCGTTCAACAAGCTGGTCTTGCCCGCGCCGGTGCCGCCGGTGAACAGCACGTTGAGTTTATGACGCACCGCACAGCTCAGGTACTCGACGACGTCGCTACCGAACGCGCCGCGGACCGCCAGGCCCTCGAGTGTGTGCGGTAGGGGCGGGAAGAGCCGGATGGCGAGGCACGATCCGCCGACGGCCACCGGCGGAATCGTGGCATGCGCACGGTATCCCTGGGGCATCCGGACGTCGGCCATCGGTGTGGCGGCGTCGATGCGTCGCCCGCCTAGTTCCGCGATCCGGCAGATGACGAACCGCAGATGCTCTTCATCTCGAAAGCGCACCCCCGTCAGGACCTTGGCGCCGTGACGCTGCACGTAGACGCGATCGAACCGATTGACCATGATGTCGGTAACGTGAGGGTCGCGGAGCAGCGGCTCAAGCGGTCCAAAACCTACGATGTCGTCGCAGAGGTCGCGGATGATGTGGTCGGTCTCGGCCTGCGAGAGGTGAGGATATTCCCGCAGATACCGTGCGAGGACATCTTCGAGGTAGGGCCGCACGATCGCTCGATCCTGACCGGCTAACGCGTGGCGCTCCACGTCCTCGAGCAGCCGAGCGTACAGAGCCGCCCGGATCTCACCCGGTGCCGGCACCCGAGCACCGGCCCCCGCGCCCGGCCCCCCAGGTCGCGGCTGACTCACGGCCGGGCGGCCACCGCCGCCCGGAACTCCTCGCGCCGGCGGTCGATGATCTCAACCGCCAACTGCTCGATCCCGAGCCACCAAGCATCGTCCGGCGCGGTAGCGCCCACCAGCACTCCATCGTCGACGCACCGGCCCACCCTGGGGCTCTCGGGCAACGCGGCCACAAAGGGCATCCCGAGTGCGGCCTCCGCCTGACGCACGGTGTATGAGGCCGAAGTGTTTTCGCGGTTAAGCACAGGAAGAATACGCGCTACCCCGTCCGAAGCCAGCAGATCGATTAAGGTGCGAAGATTTCGCAGCGCGAGCAAATCGAGCGTCGCGACGGCAACCGCTACGCCGGCGCGGCGGGCCAGCAGCTGTTGAGCTGGCAGCACCGGACGCCCGAGATCGAACACGACAAACGCGAGACCGCCGGTCAGCGTCTCGACCGTGGCCGGGATGACGCCGGCGACTTCATCGGCGTCGCCGGGCGCGGCCCACAGCGCTAAGACGGTGAAACCGCCGGCGTGCGTAGCGCCCGCGCGTTGGAGGACTTTGCCTTCGATCGGGAGATGCTGCCGCACGAGACCCGCGATGCTGGAACCCGCATCGAGATCGGCTGCGGCTGCGAGCGTGCTGAAGGGCGGTGCATCCGCGTCGACCGCCGCCGCGGTGCCGTGGCGCGCCAGCGCGGCGGTGAGGTGAAGAGCGATCGACGTGCAGCCGACGCCGCCCTTACCGGACAACACCGTGATCATCGAGCCGCGGAGTCCGGGGGTAATCGCCGCACGGCGCCGCGTCAACCCCTCGCGCACAGTGGTGGCAATGACCGCCGGGTCAAGCGCGGGCGCGGCGAGGTCGTGAACGCCGAGCCGCAGCACGTCCCGAGCGTCCTCAAACGACAGCGCCGCCGTGATCGCCACCACGAAGATATCGGGGTACGCGGCGGTGATCCGGCCGAGCACGCCTCGCCCCGCCGGCGTAACCGGCAGTTCGATAACGAGGCAGTCCGCGACCGCGAGCGCCAGCAGATCGAGCACGAGGTCCAGACGCTCGACACAATCGACGCGGCCAGCATCGCGTAGATGAACGGCGAGCCGCGCCCGAAGATCGGGATCCGCGTGGCACACGATGAGGTACGGCTGTTCAGTCATGGGCCTTCCATGATGTCGCCGCCCGAACCGGCGGGTGCGCCGGCGGCGCCCGGGAAGTCGCCCGAACGAGA
>DATEGA010000148.1:0-6509 GCA_035280345.1 bacterium
CTGCCGGCGACACGCGTCGCGCCGAGGAATGACGGGCCGGCGGCCGCGGTTTCGTCCTCCGCGGCGCCCATCAGCGCCGCGGCCAGCAGATACGGCAGGTGGCTCACCCGCGCGACGGCTCGGTCGTGCGCGTCGGGGTCCATGACGATCGCCCGGGCGCCGAGCGCCTGCGCGAGCGCGGCGAGGCGGTCCGCGGCGGCCGGATCGGTGCGCGGGGTCCGCGTGACTAAATAGACAGAACCTTCGAACAGATCTTCAGCCGCCGAACCGATTCCCCGCCCCTCGTTGCCCGCCATGGGATGGCCGCCCACGAACGCGACGCCCTGGCTCGGGTCGAGCACCGCTTCGATCTCGCGCACGATCGTCCCCTTGACACTTGCGACGTCTGTGACGACCGCGCCCGCAGGGAGGTACGGCAGGATCTCGCGCGCCATCGATACCACCAGGTCGGGCGGCGTCGCCAGCACCACGAGGTCGGCGCCGGCCACACCCTCGACGGGATCCGTCGTCCCCCGGTCGATCGCGCCGCGCGCCCGGGCGGTGCCAATCGTCTCCGGCACCCGGGCGACGCCGATCACCTCGCGCGCCAGGCGCCGTGCGCGCATAGCCATTCCGAGCGAGCCGCCGATCAGGCCCACGCCGATGATGGCCGCGCGGTTGAATGGTACCACCGGGCCGCTACATCCTCCGGCCGACCGCGAGCGCGATGCCGTCGAGGTCCTGCATCAGAATCCCGAACGCGGCGGGGGTCAGCAGATGCGGCCCGTCGCAGAGCGCGTGGTCGGGCTCCGGGTGGACTTCCACCAGCAGACCGTCCGCGCCCGCGGCGACGCCGGCGCGCGCCATCGGGATGACGAGGCGCGACTTGCCGGGCCCATGGCACGGGTCCACGAGCACCGGCAGGTGAGTCAAGGTCTTCAGCACCGGCACCGCGGTGATGTCGAGGGTGTAGCGCGTGTAGGTCTCGAACGTGCGGATGCCGCGCTCGCACAGCACGACGTTCGGGTTGTCTTCGGCCATGATGTACTCGGCCGCGAGCAGCAGTTCTTCGACGGTGGCGCTCGGCCCGCGCTTCAAGAGCACCGGCCGGCCGGAGCGGCCGGCATCGCGCAACAGCGGATAGTTCTGCATGTTGCGCGCGCCGATCTGCACCATGTCGGCGTACTCCAGGACCAGCTCAAGTTGGTGATGGTCCATCGCTTCCGTCACGAGCGGCAGGCCGGTCTCCGCACGCGCTTCGGCCAGGATCTTGAGGCCCTCTTCCTCGAGCCCCTGGAACGAGTACGGCGACGTGCGCGGCTTGAACGCGCCGCCGCGCAGGATCTGCGCGCCGGCCGCCTTGACGGCGCGGGCCGTCTGCAGCGTCTGCTCGCGGGTCTCGACTGTGCAGGGGCCCGCCATCACGACGACGCGGCCGCCGCCGATAGCGACGTCGCGCACCCACACGACCGAGTCCTTGCCGCCGTGAAACTCGCGATGGACGAGCTTGTACGGCTGCAGAATCCGCACCACGCTCTCGACGCCGGGCAGCGCCTCCAGGCTCTCCCGCAACAGCTCCTTGGTATGGCTGTCACCGACCACGCCGATGACCGTGCGCTCGACGCCCTCCATGATCTGAGTGCGGAGGCCGGCCTCTTCGATATGCCGCGCCACCGCGTCGCGCTCGGCCCGCGAATGCCCCGGCTGCATCACCACAATCATCGCACCCCGCCTCCCCTGTAAATACGCAAGCCCCCCGTCCCCTCGGGACGGGAGGCTCTAAAGGAACCCCCGCGGTACCACCCCACTTCCCCGGCTTCAAGCCGGGGCTCTCGGCGGGACGGAGCCGCCGCGACGCGGCGCAACTCGATCCCGGCCTCCGGGTTACGGCGGAGGGTTCCGGCGGCGACTACTCAGCGGGCTCCGCCCGCCTTTCGAGCCGCCCCTCACGGGTCCATTCGGTTCGGGCGCCCGCTCCGCGCTCGCACCACGTGCCGCGCGGATCGCTCAGATCGGACTGCCCGGCCTACTCGCCCCGGTCATCAGGTTTGGTAACGCCTATAATAACACGTATCGGACCGCCGCTGTCAATATGCCGGAGGGCCGCCCAGAACGCGCCCCGAAACGACTGATCCGGTCCGCTTCGCGGGAGGCGTTATGGAGCCATCAGGGTACGCCTACTTCTACGCGCTTGCCGCGGTCTCCATCACGTTCATCGGGTTCTCCGCGCTGCTTGTGATCTTCCGACAAGCGCGCGGGGACGCGGTCACGGGGTACGAAGGCTACTTCGTGCTATCGTTCGTCCAGCCCGGTCTCATCGTGACCGGAGGCTGCCTATTGCCGCCGGTGCTGGGACTGTACGGAGCGCCACCGGCCGCGGTCTGGAGGGCGTGCAGCATCGCCGTCGCCGTGCCGATCCTAGGGTTTGTGGCGACGCTGCCCGGCCGACGGCGCGCGGCGACGGCCGGCGCGCCGATGCCGCGGTACGTACGGATCCTCGCGTCGCTGCAATTCCTCACGGCTCTCTACCTATTGGCGAACGGGGCCGGACTCACGGGCGCCGGCCCCGGCGGACCCTCCGGCGTCGGGCCGTAGGCCGCATCGCTAACGGCCCTGCTCTTCACCACGGTCACCGCCTACGTTATCGCGCTGGGAGTCGCACTCCGCGAATCACCAAAGACACCCGGGTAACCGGCGGCAGGCCGCCTGCACCGCGCGGACGAAGCGTGCGATCAAACGTAGGCGACGAGGGTGGTGCGGCGATGGCCGGCGTCGATCAGGTTAAACTCAAACTCATCCAGGCGTCGAAGGCGCTCTTCGAGGCCGGTGTCATGTCGCACAGCGGGCACGGCAATATGTCCGCACGGGTCGACGCGGACCGGATCGTTATTACCGCGGTCGGCACGATGCGCACGCTGACGCCGGAGGACTTCGCCGTCGTCACGCTCGGCGGCAAGGTGGTCGAGGGTCGGCTCGATCCCGTCGCGGCGGAGATTATCGGTATGCACGCCGGCGTCTACCGGACGCGCGACACCGTCGGATCGGTCATCCACACGCATTCGCCCGCCGTCACGAGCTTCGCGGTGGCGAACCAGCCGCTGCCGAATACCTACGAGGCGATGCTGCGCTTTGGGTTTGCGGGCGAAGTGCCGGTCGCGCCCTGGGCGCCGCGTGGATCGAAGGAATCGGTCGCAAACATCGTCGACCAGATGCGCGGCCACCCGGCCTCGCCCGCGGTGCTCCTCGGCAACCACGGCCTGCTCGCGTTCAACGACGATCCGGTGAGCACCGCGCGGCTTATCGTCGTGATGGAGGAAGGCGCGGAGGCCGTGCTCGGGGCGCGCACGCTCGGCGGCGAAAAGCCCTTCCCGCACGGCGCCTTCGAGTGGGAACGCGCACACATGGCCGCGCACGGATCGCGCTAGAGTATCAGGTGCAGGTCACCGAACTCGTGCCATAGATAGGCGCCGTCGAGCGCCGCGCGGTAGGCGCGTTCAAGGTGCCGGCGGCCGGCGAACGCGGTCAGCATCGCCAGGTGCGACGCCCGCGGCTCGTGGAAACCGGTCAGCAGACCGTCTACGGTGCGGACGCCCCGCGCCGGCGTGACCACGAGATCGGTCCACCCCTCCGCGGCGGCGACCGCCTCCTGCCGGCCGGACGCGCTCTCGAGCGCGCGCACGACGGTCGTCCCGACCGCGATCACCCGGTGCCCGAAGGCGTGCGCGGCGGCGATCGCGGACACGGTCTCGGCCGGCACACGGTACCATTCTTCGATCGGCGGCTCGTCGCGCTCCAGGCTCGCCACGCCCGTGTGGAGCGTGATTCGGGCGAGCCCGATGCCGCCTGCGGCGGCGCGCGAGAGGACCTCCGGCGTGAAGGCGCGCCCGGCCGACGGCATCTCCGCGGACCCGGGCTCACGCGCGTAGACGGTCTGATACATTGCGAGCGGCCACTCGCCTCGCACGTACGGATAGGCGATCGGCCGCCCAAAGCGCGCGAGGTACGCGAGCGGCGGCTCCGGAAGGCGCAGCTGTGCGATCCAGAGGCGCTCCGATCCAGGATGCGGCGCAAGCATCTGCGCGGCTCCGCCCGCCGGTAAGGTGAGCGTTTCGCCCGGCGTCACGCGTGTCCCGCGCGGCTCCACAATCCACAGCGAGGCGGTCAGCGCCGTCGAGAGATGGAGCGGGATCCGAGTGTTCTCGCCGGCGCGGTGCGCGGTGAGCGCGGCCGGGATCGTCGCCGAGTCGTTGACGACAAGAAGATCCCCCGCGTCCAGCAGGTCGGGAAGGTCCGTGAAACGACGGTGCACGACCCGCCCGCCGTCGTGTGACGTAACGAGCAGGCGGACTTCGTCGCGCCGCAGGCCGCGGGCTTCGGGGGGCTCGTGCGCTTCGAGTTCGGCCGGAAGGGCGAACTCCGGCAAGCCGGCGTTCGCCGTCCGGCCGCTCACGAATTGGACGGGTGCCGTCGCGGCGGTCATCGTCGCAAGCGGCGTCATGACACCGGCGCCGCCTGCCCGTCCCGCACGGGCGCGTCGATCAGTTGGCCGGCCACAAAACGGCCGAAGTCGGCCGGCTCGTCCTCGGCTAGGCGCACAAACGCGGGCGCGGGGATTGCCGGCGACGGCAGGTGTGAGAGGTCGACGCCGGGCTCCGCGTCCCGATGCATCCGCGTATTCATGTCGCCCGGATCGACGACGTATACACGCACGCCTGTACCGGCCAGTTCGGCGGCCAGAATGCGGCTGAGGTGCTCGAGCGCGGCTTTGCTCACGCCGTAACCGCCCCACCCCGGGTAGGCTTCCACCCCGGCGTCCGACGTGACGTTGAAGATCACGCCGCTCCCGCGTGCCTTCATCTGGGGCAGGACCAGCTGGATCAGCCGCAGCGGCGCGGTCACGTTCACGCGGAGTGTCTCGTCGAACACCCGTGGATCCAACGCCTCGAGTTTCGGCATCGGGCTCCCGCCGAGCGTCGACGCGTTGTTGACGAGCGCGTCGATGCGGCCGAAGCGCGAGAGCGCGAGCCACACGAGGCGTTCCGCGTGCTCCTCATCGGCGACGTCACCAGGCACCGCGAGCACCTCGGCCGGACGGCCGTCTGGGCCTCGGACGCCCCGCAGTTCGGCCGCGGCGCGCGCCAGCGCCTCGGGATCACGCGCCGTGAGAATCAGGCGTGCCCCGCGCGCGGCGAAAAGACCTGCGACCTCACGGCCGAGTCCCCGCGACGCGCCCGTAATCAGTACGGCGATACCGGTAATCTGCATTTTGGTGATGCCTCCCGTGACTGTTCCGCACCCAGTCTGCGCTCTGACGGCTGCGCAAAAATCGCGCGGGCGCACAGTGGACGGCATGACCTTGGGACAGCGTAGGGCCTGTCCGGTCGAACAGGGCCGGCGAGAGGCCGCGGCGGCGCGGTCAGCCGCGCTCGAGGAGACCGCGCTTGGCCGCTTCGGCGACGGCCTGCGCGCGGGTGCCCGCGCCCAGTTTGTTCATGATTGAACTGACATGGAACTTGACGGTCCGCTCCGTGATGCCCAACGACCGCGCGATCTGCTTGGTCGACCGCCCGGCCGCGACCTCGCGGAGGACGGCGCGCTCCCGAGGGCTCAATGCCATCGTGCGGCGCGGCGAGCGCACGTGACCGAGCACTTTCGCGGCGACCGGCGAGGTGAGGTAAGAACCGCCGGCGTGCACCGCGCGAATCGCCCGAGTGATCTCATCGACGGACGCACCCTTCAAGACATAGCCGCGGGCGCCGGCCTGCACCGCACCCAGCACGCGCTCATCGGCATCGTACGCGGTCAGCACGATGACGCCGGCATCCGGCAACGCGACGGCGAGACGCGGGATCGCCTCGATGCCGCTAAGGCCCGGCAGCTCGAGGTCGAGCAGCACGACGTGAGGCCGTGCAGACGGTGCCAGCGCCAACGCTTCCTCGGCCGAGCCCGCCGTCCCGGCGATGCGGATGTCCTTTTCGTCTTCGAGCGCGGCGACGAGCCCCTCGCGCACGACCGGGTGGTCGTCGACGATGAGGACCCGAATCATCGCTGCGCCGCCGGCGCAGGCTCGACGCCGCGACGGTCGGGCACGGCGACCGTGACAGTAGTGCCGCGGCGCGGCGAACTCGACACGCGAAACCGCCCGCCGAGCAGCTCGGCGCGCTCGCGCATTCCGACCAACCCGAGCCGCCCCGCCGGGACTTTCCGCGGCGCGAACCCCTTCCCGTCGTCGTGGATCGACAGCCGGATGCCCCGCGGCGTGCTCGCCAGGGTGACCGCCGCCTCGGTGGCGTTCGCGTGGCGCCGGACGTTGGTGAGGGCCTCCTGCGCGATGCGAAAGAGCTCCGCCTCGAGGGCCTGCGGCACCGGGCGGCCGCCGGCCGTCCGGACGTGTACGCGCACGCCTGTCTCCGCCGCCATGTCCCGGCCGAGCGCCGCGAGCGCCTCCGGCAGCGGAGTGCCGCCGCCGGGTGCGGCCCGTAGGTTGAGGACCGAGCGGCGTGCTTCGTCGAGACCGGCGCGCGCCACCT
>DATEGA010000149.1:0-14054 GCA_035280345.1 bacterium
CGGCGCCGCCGGGTGCTGAGGCGCGGCCGTCGGGACAATGGGCGCCGCATGCGTCCACGGCAGGCCGAGGGGGCGGTTCGGGCCCGCGATCAGCACGGCCGCGGCCGCCAGCACGGCGAACGCCGCGTAGTCGCGGGGGCGCATCATCAACTGCGTCATCCGGGTCCGACCGTCGCCGCCGCGGTAACATCGGGCCTCCATGGCGAGGGCAAGGGAGTCGGCGCGGCGGAACGCCCCGACGAACAACGGCACGAGCAGCGGCACGAGGGCCCGCGCGCGGCGCGCGAGGCTGCCCTGCGTGAATTCGGCCCCGCGCGCCATCTGCGCCTTCATGATCTTGTCCGTCTCCTCGATGAGCGTCGGAATGAACCGGATCGCGATCGTCATCATCAGGGCGAGCTCGTGTGCCGGGACGCCGAGCCGCCGAAACGGCCGCAGCAGGCGCTCCAGACCGTCGGCCAGCTCGACCGGAGAGGTGGTGAACGTCATCAGGGACGTGGCGACGATCAGGAGCCCAAGCCGCGCGCCGTAGTAGATGGCCGCCGTCAGGTTCTCGCGGGTGATCGTGATCGGCCCGCGGCGGAAGACCGCGTGGCCCCCTTCCGGACCGAAAAAGACTTGCAACACCACGGTGAACGCGAGCAGCCAGAAGACCGGCCGGAGCCCCCGCAAGACGTAACCGGGCGGAATGCGCGCGGCAAGCACGACCAAGGCGAGCAGCACCGTGTACGCGGCCAGGTCCGCGAAGCTCCGCGCGAAAAACACCACGACGGCTAGCACGAGCGTCGCGAGAATTTTGGTGCGCGGGTCGAGGCGGTGGACCGCGGAGTCCACCGGCACATACTGTCCGAAGGCGAAACCGCGCAGGAAGTCCATGCTAGCCGTCCGCGGCGCCGCGCCGGCGAAGCGCGTCGAGAATTGCGGCGCGCGCCTCGTCCACGGTCAGCACGTCGGGGCGCAACGTCCATCCCGCCGCCCGCAGCCGGTGCACGCACTGTGCCGCCTGCGGCACGCCGAGCCCGAGCGATGCGAGTTTGGGCGCATCGGTGAACACCGTCCGCACCGGCCCGTCCGCGACGAGGCGGCCGTGGTCCAGCACCACGACGCGCTCGCACAGGGAGGCGATTACGTCCATGCTGTGTGAGATCAGCACCAGCGTCAGCCCGGCCTCCCGGCGCAGCCGGCCGATGTGCCCGAGAATCTCGCGCCGGCCGGCGGGGTCCAGCCCCGCCGTCGGCTCGTCGAGGATCAGCATCCGCGGCTGCATCGCCAGGAGGCCGGCGAGCGCCGCCCGCCGCATCTCGCCGCTGCTGAGCGTAAACGGCGAGCGCCGGCCGAAGCGCGCCGGGTCGAGACCCACCTGACGCAGCGCCCGGCCGACCCGTTTGCGGACCTCGCCGTCGCTGAGGCCGAGGTTGCGGGGGCCGAAGGCGACGTCGGCCTCAACGGTCTCCTCAAACAATTGGTGCTCGGGGTACTGGAACAGGAGCGCGATCTGCTGCCGGACCCGGCGGCGGTCGACCTCCCGCGCGTGGATGTCCACGTCGTCGAGGTAGACGCGCCCATGCGTCGGCCGCAGCAGCGCGTTGAAGTGCTGCACCAGCGTGGACTTACCGGATCCGGTGGCGCCGATGACGCCGACCGCCTCGCCGGCGCGGATTTCGAGCGAGATGTCGTCGACCGCGGCCGTCTCGAACGGCGTTCCGCGCTGGTAGACGTGCGAAACCCGCTCGCAGCGGATGACCGGCGGCACGGGCACGCCGGTGCCGTGCGCCCGCGTGTCCAGGATGGTGGTCTTCGAGCTCACGATACCCCCCGGCCCGCGAGCGCGGTGAGCGAGGTGACCAGTTGATCGAGCGTGACCACGTCCGCACCGACCGGCACGCCGTCGCCCGCGAGACCCCGCCGCAGCCGGACGACCTCCGGCGGCTCGAGCCGCAGGCCGCGCAGCGTCTCCTCGTTATTGAAGACCTCGGCCGGCGGCCCTTCAAGCGCGACGCGGCCGCCCGCCATCACGACGACACGGTCCGCGAGCGCCGCCTCCTCCATCGCGTGGGTGATGAGCACGAGGGCCAGGCCGTCGCTGCGGCACAGCCGGAGCGCGACCTCCATCACCTCGCGCTGTCCCTCAGGGTCGAGCATCGAGGTCGCCTCGTCGAGCACGAGGCATTTCGGCGCCATCGCCAGGACGCCGGCGATCGCGACGCGCTGCTTCTGGCCTCCGGAGAGCAGGTGCGGCGCGCGCCGGCTCAGCGGCTCGAGCCCGACCGCGTGCAACGCCGCGGAGACGCGCGCGCGGATCTCCGCGGGCGGCAGGCCGAGATTCTCCGGGCCGAAGGCCACGTCTTCTTCCACCACCGCCGCGACGAGCTGGTCGTCGGGGTGCTCGAAGATCATGCCGACGCGCCGGCGGACTTCCCAGACCGCCTCGGGATCGGCGGTATCGAAACCGTCGACGACGACGCGGCCTTCGGTGGGAAGCAGCAGCGCGTTGAGGTGCTTGGCGAGGGTGCTCTTGCCTGAGCCGTTCCCGCCGACGAGCGCAAGACACTCGCCGGCGTGCACATCGAGGTCGACGCCGGAAACCGCGGGCACGGCCTCCGGGGTCCCGGCGCGATACGTGTGCGCCAGGCCGCGGACCTGGATCAGGGCTTGCGGGTTCCCGGGCGTCCCGGGCACCGACTTACTGAACGAGCTCTAGGAGCGCCATCTCCGCCGCGTCGCCGCGCCGCCGGCCGAGCCGCACGATCCGGGTGTAGCCTCCGCGGCCCTTCTGGTACCGCGGGGCCACCGTACCAAAGAGCCGGCGCACGACCGCGGGGTCGGTCAGCAGGCGCGCCGCGTGACGGCGGGCCTGCACGTCGTTCTGCAGCGCGAGGTCGATCATCCGGTCGGCGACCTTCTTGGCCTCCTTGGCCTTCTCGGCCGTCGTCCGGATGCGGTCGTGTGTGATCAGCGAAGACACCAGGTCGCGGAAGAGCGCGCGCCGGGCGCCGCTGTCGCGGCCGAGACGGCGGCCGGACTGCCCCAGCACGTCAGGCCCCCCTCCGGCGGAGTTCGAGACCCATGCCGGCGAGCTTTTCCTTAACTTCGTCGAGCGACTTGCGACCGAAGTTCTTGACGTTGACGATCTCGTCCTCGGTCCGCTGGAGCAGATCGCCGACGGTGTTGATGCCCGCGCGCTTGAGGCAGTTGTAGGGCCGCACCGAGAGGTCGAGCTCCTCGATGGGCATCGTCGCGACTTTGTTCGTCTCGTCCGCCGGCGCGCCCGCGGCCACTTCAGGTCCCGCCGCGGTCCCGGCGAACAGCCGGAAGTTCTCGATCAGCTGCCGGGCCGACTCTTGCAGGGCCTCTTCCGGCCGGATGCTGCCGTCGGTCCAGACCTCGAGCACGAGCCGGTCGTAGTCCGTGGCGTGACCGATGCGCGCGTCCTCGACCGAGTAGTTGACCTTCTGAATCGGCGAGAAGATCGAGTCCACCGGAATCACGCCGATGACGTGCTCGCTCTTCCGGTGACGCTCCGCCGGCACGTAGCCCTTGCCGCGCTCCACGACGAGCTCCATCACGAGGTGCGCGTTCTTGCCGTCGAGCGTGGCGAGGTGGAGGTCGGGGTTCAGGATCTCGACTTCCGCGTCCGGCTGCAGATCGCCGGCCGTCACTTCCTTCTTGTTCTTCACGTCGAGCCGCAGCAGCTTGGGCTTGTCGCTGTGCAGCTTGAACGTCAGCTCCTTGAGGTTGAGGATCAGCTGGGTCACGTCCTCGACGACGCCCGGCACCGTGGAGAACTCGTGCAGGACGTTCTCTATCTTGACGGACGTCACCGCGGCGCCTGGGATCGCGGCGAGCAGCACACGCCGCAGGGCGTTGCCGAGCGTCACGCCAAAGCCGCGATCGAGCGGCTCTACGACGAACTTTCCGTACGTGTCAGAGAGCTCCGCGTACTCGACCTTGGGCTTGTTCATGTCCCACACGCCCGTCAACCCCCTCTTTCCGCTCGAACCACCGAGCACGTCGATGCCGCTGGGCATGCCAAACGGCGCGCTCGAAACTCCGGGGATGGCCCGGAACGATGTTGCGGTACGATCTTCCGGCATTTGTGCGGCTACCTCGTTTTCGCGCTCTTCGCGGTTATCTTGAGTAGTACTCGACGATCAACTGCTCGTGCACCGGCACGTCGATGTCATCGCGGGCCGGCAGCGTCAACACGCGGCCGATCAGCGCGTCCGCCTGATACTCGAGCCAGCCGGGCGTTCCACGGCCGGGCGCCTGCCCTGCGAGGGCCGTGAAGTGCGGCAGCTGGCGGCTGCCCTTGTCCACACCTACGCTCTGGCCGGGCTTGACGAGGAACGACGGTACCGTCACGCGCCGGCCGTCCACGGCGATGTGTCCGTGCGCGACGAGCTGGCGCGCGGCCTTGCGGCTGGACGCCAATCCGAGACGGTACACCACGTTGTCAAGCCGGCTTTCCAAGATCTGGAGCAGGCGCGTGCCGGTGACGCCGGTCGCGTGCGCCGCCATCTGGAAGTAGTGTTTGAACTGCGTCTCGTACACACCGTAGAAGCGGCGCAGCCGCTGCTTCTCGCGCAGCCGGATCGCGAAATCCGAGGGCTTGCGCCGGCTCGGCGCGTGCATGCCGGGCGGAGTGGTATCCTTCGCCACCGGACACTTGTCCGTATAGCACTTCTCGCCCTTGAGGTACAGTTTCATGCCTTCCCGCCGGCACAACCGGCAGACCGGGCCGTGGTACCGTCCCATACCTGCTCCTCTATACCCGCCGCCGCTTTGGCGGCCGGCATCCGTTGTGGGGAATTGGCGTAACGTCTTTGATGAGGCTCACTTCCAGGCCGGCGGCTTGGAGCGATCGGATCGCGGCCTCGCGGCCGGAGCCGGGGCCCTTGACGAAGACCTCGACCGACCGGACGCCGTGCTCCATCGCCTTGCGCGCGGCGTTCTCCGCGGCGAGGCCGGCGGCGAACGGCGTGCCCTTGCGCGATCCCTTGAACCCCGAGGTGCCGGCGCTCGCCCACGCGAGCACGTTCCCCTGGAGATCGCAGATCGACACGACCGTGTTGTTGAACGTCGACTGAATGTGCGCGATGCCCGCCGGAACGTTCTTGCGCTCCTTGCGCTTGCCGCGGGTCGGTGTGGTCACCCTCTGGCCTCCTTAACTCGCAGCCGGCGCCGCGGCCGTCTCGGTCTTAGCCTTCCGGGCGCCGACGGTCTTCTTCTTGCCCTTGCGGGTTCGGGCGTTCGTCCGCGTCCGCTGCCCCCGCACCGGCAGGCCCTTGCGGTGCCGCTGGCCGCGGTAGCAGCCGATCTCGACGAGCCGCCGGATGTCCATCGCCACGTCGCGGCGCAGGTCGCCTTCGACCTTGTAGTTACGGTCGATCACCTCGCGGAGGCGCGTAACCTCCTCATCGGTGAGCGCGCGGACGCGGGTATCGGGATTGACGCCCGTGATGCCGAGGATCTCCCGGGCGCGGCTGCGGCCGATCCCGTAAATGTAGGTCAGGCCGACTTCGACCCGCTTCTCACGCGGCAGGTCCACGCCCGCGATTCGCGCCATCCCGTACCTCCCGTGTCTCGGCCGCCTTCGCGGCTCCTGCCTACCCTTGCTTCTGCTTGTGCTTCGGATTCTCGCAGATGACCATGACGCGGTTGCCGCGCTTGATCACCTTGCACTTCTCGCACATCCGCCTGACCGATGCCCGTACTTTCATGACACGCTCCTGACGCCGGCGCATCCCGCCGGCCGGTCGCCGTGACGGGGCGACTTACCGGAATCGATACGTGATCCGCCCGCGGGTCGGATCGTACGGCGAGAGCTCCACCTTCACCCGATCGCCCGGCAGGATTCGGATAAAATGGATCCGCATCTTGCCCGAGATGTGCGCCAGGATCTTGTGTCCGGACGCCAGTTCCACCCGGAACATGGCGTTGGGGAGCACTTCGACGATGGTGCCTTCGACCTCAATGACGTCTTTCTTGGCCATCCCCTACCCCGCGCGCGAACAACTATTCATTATACCGACGCCTCCGCAGGAAGTCTAGTCAATACATCGGCGCCGGCTTCGCCGACCGCGACCGTGTGCTCGAAGTGGGCGGAGGGGCGCCCATCGGCCGTGCGCACCGTCCACCCGTCCCGCTCCATCACCACGTCGGGCCGCCCCATATTGACCATCGGCTCGATCGCCAGGGTCATCCCGGTCTTCAAGACTGCGCCCGTGCCCCGCCGCCCGAAATTCGGGACCTGCGGCTCCTCGTGCAGCCGCCGCCCGACGCCGTGCCCGGCGAAGTCCCGCACCACCGCAAACCCTGCCTCCTCGGCGAGACGCTGGATGGCCGCTCCGACGTCGCCGAGGCGGGCCCCGGGCCGCACGGCCTTGATACCCACCTCGAGCGATTCTGCCGTCACGGCAAGCAGCCGCCGCAGCGGCTCATCGATCTCGCCGACGGGCACGGTGACCGCGTTGTCGCCGTGGAAACCGTCCACCTCAGCGCCCAGGTCGAGGCTCACGATCTCGCCGTCCCGCAACATCCGGCGGCCCGGGATGCCGTGCACGACCTCGTCGTTCACAGAGATGCAGACGCTCGCGGGATAGCCGCGGTAGCCCAGAAAGGACGGCACCGCGCCGAGGGCGCGGATGCGGTCTTCCGCGATGCGATCGAGCTCGCGCGTTGTCACGCCGGGCCGGACCGCGGCACACACGTCCCGGAGCGCCCGCGCGGCGATGTGAGCCGCCCGGCGCATCACGGCGATCTCGGCCGCCGACTTGATCGGAATCGAGTCGCTCATCGCGACACCCGGCGGGCCAGCCCCCCGGTGCGGGCCGCGACGAACTCCGAAATCCGCTCGTAGACTTCTTCGGCCGTGCCCTGGGCGTTGACGGCAAGGAAGACGCCGCGGTTGCGATAGTGGTCCACGAGCGGCGCGGTCCACCGGCGGAACACCTCGAGCCGCCGCGTCACGGTCTCCGGTGCGTCGTCGCGGCGCTGGATCAGCTCCGTGCCGTCCAGGTCGCAGCAGCCCGGGTCGCGCGGCGCCTTGTACTCGACGTGGTAGTTGGTGCCGCACTTCGGGCAGATGCGGCGCCCGGTGATGCGACGCACGACGACCTCTTCGGGAATCTCGAAGAAGATGACGCCGTGCAGCTCGCGGCCCCACTTCGCCAGGAGCTCATCCAGCGCGTCCGCCTGCGGGAGCGTACGCGGATAGCCGTCGAGGATGAACCCCGCGTCGCAGTCCGGCTGCAGGAGCCGCGCTTCAACGATCTGCTGCACGATCGCGTCAGGGACGAGCTCGCCCTCGCGCATGTACTCCCCGGCGCGGCGCCCTACCTCGGTGTCCGCGCGCACCGCGGCCCGGAACATGTCCCCGGTCGAGATGTGCGGGATCCCGTGGCGCACGTGGAACAACTCCGCCTGCGTGCCCTTGCCCGCGCCGGGCGGGCCCATGAAAACGAGGTTCATCGGCATCGGCCGGCCGCGACGCCCCTCACTTCATGAAGCCTTCGTAGTGGCGCATCAGCACGTACGCCTCGATCTGCTTCATGGTCTCGAGCGCCACGCCGACGACGATCAGCAGCGACGTGCCGGTCAGGTAGAGCGTCAGCTGGCCCGTGAAGCGCGCCAAGAAGATCGGCCCCACGGCGATCAGGCCGAGGAAGATCGCCCCGACGAACGTCAGCTTCTCCAGGATCTTGATCAGATAGTCGGTGGTCGGCCGGCCCGGGCGGATGCCCGGGATGAAGCCGCCGTACTTCTTGATGTTGTCCGACACGTCTTCCGGATCGAAGCTCACGGCCGTGTAGAAGTACGTGAACGCGATGATCAACACGAAGTACAAGAGCGCCCCGGTGGTGCTATTGAGCGACAGATAGTTGCCGGCCGTCTGCAGCCAGGGCCACCTAGAGAACTGGGCGACCGTCCCCGGGAACTGCATCACGGAGATCGCGAAGATGATCGGAATCACGCCGGACGAGGCGATCCGGATCGGCAGGTAGGTGGTCTGGCCGCCCACCATCCGGCGCCCCACGATCCGCTTCGCGTACTGGATCGGGATCTTGCGGGCGGCCTGCGTGACCAACACCACCGCGACGATGCTCAACAAAATTACCGCGACGTCGGCGATCGCGCGGAATATCGACGCCTCGCCGACGTTGACGAGGCCGATCGTCTGCGAGATCTGGTTGGGCAGCCGCGCGCAGATGCCGGCAAAGATGATCAGCGAGACGCCGTTGCCGATGCCGTATTCGGTCATGATCGAGCCCATCCACGTGAGCACCATGGTGCCGGCAACCAGCGTTGCAACGATCTCGCCGAGGATGAGCGGCCGCGGGTTGCCGATCGCCCCGAGGTTGCGGATCAGCAGCATCTGCCCGGAGCCCTGCACGATGGCCAGCACGACCGCGAGGTAGAGGGTCCACTGGCCGATCTTGCGCCGGCCGGCCTCGCCCTCCTCACGGTGGATCTCCTTGAGGCGCGGGAAGACCACTTCGAGCAGGCTGAAAATGATCGACGCCGTGATATACGGGAAGACACCGAGCGCGAACAGCGCGAACCGGGAGAACGCCCCGCCGACGAATAGATCGATGAACCCGAAGACGTTGCCCGCCTGTCCCTGCTGAAACAGCGATTGCAGGCGCAGCACGTCCACGCCCGGCACCGGGATGTGCGAGCCGAGCCGGAACACCGCCAGCATCCCGACGGTAAACAGGAACTTCCGCCGGAGGTCCGGGATGCGAATGATATTGGCGAGTCCGGGAATCACGCGCCGAGCACCTCGACACGGCCGCCGGCCGCTTCGATCCGCTCCCGGGCACCCTTGCTGAACGCGTGCGCCTTCACGACGAGCGCGTGGGACAGATCGCCGCCGCCGAGGATCTTCACCTGGTCGCCGTGGATCAGCCGCGCTTCGCGGAGCGCCTCCGGCGTCACCTCGGTACCGGCGGCGAACGCCGCCAGCCGGCCGACGTTCACGACGTCCATCCTTTCGCGCGGCGCGCCGCCGACGAGGTTGCTGCCCGCGCCGCGGATACCCCGGCGGTACGGGACGCGCTTGACCAGCGGGAGCTGGCCGCCCTCGAACCCCGGACGGCGCTGGCCGCCCGTGCGCGCCTTTTGGCCTTTGTGCCCGCGGCCCGCAGTATTGCCGTGGCCCGAGGAGTGCCCGCGCCCGACGCGGCGACGCCGGTGCCGGGCTCCACGAGCCGGCCGGAGATCACCCAACCCGACCATGCTTCACCTCTTCCACCGTCACCAGGTGCTGGATCTTTCGCACCGCACCGGCGAGGGACGGGGTGTGTGCGTGCACGCGGCTCGCGCCGATGCGGCGGAGGCCGAGCGCATGCGCGGTGCGGCGCGTATCCCTCGGCGAGCCGATCAGGCTGCGCCGGAGCGTCACCCGCACCCGGGGCGGCTCCGCGGCGCCGTCCTTGGAGCCCGCGGCCGCTACACGCTCTGCCACTGCGCCGCCCTCCGGCCCAGGAGATCCTCCACCGTCTTGCGGCGGATGCGCGCCACCTCGGAGGGCAGCCGGATGTCGAGCAGCCCCTTGAGGGTCGCGCGCGCCTGGTTGATCGGATTGTTGCTGCCGAGCGACTTCGTGAGAATGTCGCGCACCCCCGCCGCCTCGAGCACGGCGCGCACGGGGCCGCCGGCGATAACGCCGGTCCCCGGAGCCGCGGGCTTGAGCATGACCTTGGCCGCGCCGTAGATCGACAGGATCTCGTGCGGGATCGTGGTCCCGGACAGCGAGACGCCCATCAGGCTCTTCCGCGCCTCCTCCGTCCCCTTGCGGATCGCGTCCGGCACCTCGCCGGCCTTGCCGAGGCCAATGCCGACGTGGCCGTGCTCGTCCCCGACGACGACGAGCGCGCTGAAGTTGAAGCGCTTCGCGCCCTTCGTCACTTTGGCGACCCGGTTGATCCAGATCGCCTTTTCCGTCGTCAGGTTGATGTCGTCGGCCTTGACCCGCCGGTGCAGATACTCCAGATCCGCCGGCTTCTGCGCCGGCGGCGCCTCGACTTTGCGGGGCTTCTTGCCCCGACCCTTACCCTTGAACCGCGGCATGCCGTCCCCTCCCTAGAATTTCAGCCCGCCCTCCCGGGCGCCGTCGGCCACGGCCTTCACGCGGCCGTGGTACAGATACCCGCCGCGGTCGAACACGACCTGATTGACGCCGTGCTCCTTGGCCCGGCGGGCGATCAACTGGCCGACGAGCTTGCCGGCCTCGGTCTTCTTCACGCCCGCGGCCTGCGTCTTGATCTCCGGATCAAGGCTCGAGGCCGCGGCCAGCGTGCGGCCGGCCCGGTCGTCTACGACCTGCGCGTAGATGTGCGCCACGCTGCGGAACACCGACAGCCGCGGCCGCTCCGGCGTGCCCTCCACCCCGCGCCGGATCCGCAGATGGCGGCGCTGGCGCGTGTCGTTCCGGCTCTTACGCTTGATCATCGCTCGACCCCCTCGCTACGCCTTCGCGCCGCCGCCCGCGCCGGCCGCCGCCTTGCCGGCCTTACCCGCCTTCCGCCGGACGCGCTCGCCGAAGTAGCGGATGCCCTTGCCCTTGTACGGGTCGGGCTCGCGCAGCGCGCGGATGCCCGCGGCCGTCTGGCCGACCAGCTCCTTGTCGATGCCCGAGACCACAATCCGGTTCGGCTGCGGCGCCTCGAGCGTGATCCCCGGCGGCGGATCGAGTTCCACCGGATGCGAGAAACCGAGCTGGATCGCGAGCTTCTGCCCCTGCTTCTGGGCGCGGTAACCGACGCCTTGAATCTCGAGCTGCACGGCGTACCCTTGCGTGACGCCGTGCACCATGTTGGCGACGAGCGCCCGGGTCAGCCCGTGGAGCGCGCGGTGGAACCGGCCGTCCGTCGGCCGCGCGACCGTGACCCGGCCGTCGGCGACGGCGACCGAGATGTCCGGATGGACCCTCCGTTCGAGCTGGCCCTTCGGGCCCTTTACGCGGACGGTGTGGTCCGCGACGGCGACGTCCACGCCCTTGGGAATCGGAATCGGCAGTCTGCCTACGCGTGACATCGTTCGCTCCTCACCAGATGAAGCACAAGACCTCGCCGCCGACGCCGGCACGCCGGGCGTCACGGTCGGTCATGACTCCGCGCGACGTGGACAGAATCGCGACGCCGAGCCCCCCGCGCACCCGCGGGATCGCCGTCCGGCCGCGATAGATGCGCAGCCCCGGCCGGCTGATCCGGCGCAGGCCCGTGATGACGCCCGTCTTCCGCTCGCCGTAGCGCAGCTGCAGCCGGAGCTGCTGCGGAGCTTTCTTGTCGAGCTCGAAGTCCGCGATGAATCCCTCGTTCTTGAGGATCTTCGCAATCTCGAGCTTCATCCGCGAGGTCGGCAGCGACACCGTATCGTGCCGCGCCGTCATCGCGTTGCGGATACGCGTCAGCATATCCGCGATCGGATCGGTAATCACGCCCACACCCGTCACCTCACCAGCTGGCTTTGACCACGCCCGGGATCTCGCCCTTGTGCGCCAGGGTGCGCAGGCAGATCCGGCAGAGGCCAAACTTCCGGAAGACCGCGCGCGGCCGGCCGCACAGCCGGCACCGGCTGTACCGCCGCACTTTGAACTTCGGCGGCTTCCGCCACTTCAGCAAGAGCGCCTTCTTCGGCATGCCCTACGCCCTCCCGACCGCGCCCTGTCCGTCGCCGGAGGCCGCGGCCTCACGGAACGGGAGCCCGAGGCCGCGCAGCAACTCACGCGCCTCCTCATCGGTCCTCGCCGTCGTCACGATCGCGATGTCCATTCCGCGGATCTTCTCCACCTTGTCGTATTCGATCTCCGGAAAGATCAGCTGCTCCCGGATCCCGATGTTCATGCCGCCGCGGCCGTCGAACGACCGCGAGGGAATCCCCTTGAAGTCCTTGATCCGCGGCAGGCTGATGTTGAACAGCTTGTCGAGGAACTCGTACATGCGCTCGCCGCGCAGCGTCACCTTGCACCCGATCGGGTTGCCGGTCCGCAGCTTGAACGCCGCGATCGACGTCCGGGCCCGCGCGATTACCGGGCGCTGGCCGCTGATCGTCGTCAGCTCCTCGACCGCCTTGTCGAGGTGCCGTTGGTCTTGCAGGGCGTCGGCGACGCGCATGTTGATCACGACCTTGTCGACCTTCGGCACCTGCATGATCGTCTTGTAGCCGAACCGCTTGCGCAGCGCCGGCACGATGTCCGCCTTGTAGCGTTCACGCATCCGCGCCATGGCTACTTGTCGATGACCTCCCCGCAGTGGCGGCAGATCCGGACCTTGCCGCCGTCGTCGAGCACGCGATGCCCGAACCGGACCGCGCGCCCGCACCGCGGGCACACGAGCATTGCCTTGCCTGCCGAAAACGCCAGCTCTTTCTCGACGATGCCACCGGACGGCATCTTCTCGTTGGGTTTGGTGTGGCGCTTCGCGACCATCACGGCCTCGACGATGATCCGGCCGGTCTCCGGCAGGACCCTCAGCACCTTGCCGCGCTTGCCTCGGTACTTGCCGGTGATCACCTCGACGGTGTCGCCGCGCCGCACGTGGACGTGGGTCGAGGCCATCACAGCACCTCCGGCGCGAGCGAGATGATCTTCATGAACTGCCGTTCGCGCAGCTCCCGCGCCACCGGCCCGAAGATGCGGGTGCCGCGCGGGTTGTTCTGGTCTGTGATCAGCACCGCGGCGTTGTCGTCGAACCGGATCGCCGACCCGTCGGGCCGCCGCGTCGGCTGCACGGTGCGCACCACGACCGCCTTCACGACCTCGCCCTTCTTGACGGCGCTGTTCGGAATGGCTTGTTTGACCGTCGCCACGATCACGTCGCCGATCGCCGCGTAGCGGCGCCGCGACCCGCCGTAGACGCGGATGCACATGATCTCCCGCGCCCCGGTGTTGTCCGCGACCCGCAGCCGCGTATAGTTTTGAATCATCGCGCCTTCTCCACGACCCGCACGACGCGCCAGCGCTTGTCCTTGCTCAGCGGCCGCGTCTCGGCGATCAGCACCGTATCCCCGGTGTGCGCTTCCCCGCGCTCGTCGTGGGCCTTGTACCGCACGCTCTGCCGCACGATCTTCTTGTAGACCGGATGCTGTCCGCGCCGCGAGATCTCGACGACGACGGTCTTCTGCATCTTGTCGCTCACGACGCGGCCGATCCGGGTCTTCCGAATGCCGCGCGCGGCGGCCG
This sequence comes from bacterium, assembly GCA_035280345.1. GTDB lineage: Bacteria > Sysuimicrobiota > Sysuimicrobiia > Sysuimicrobiales > Segetimicrobiaceae > DASSJF01. The sequence goes on from DATEGA010000149.1 coordinate 13,184, forward strand.
GCGCCGCCCTGTCCGGCGCGGGACTTCCGGCCGCTTCGCGGCTTCCCGCCGGCTGGTGGATGTCGTTCATCGCCCGCCCCCTTGTGCCTCGCCCGGTTCGCGCGCGCGCAGTTCCGTCAGGAGCCGCGCCACCGCCCGCCGGGTGTGGACGATCTTCGACGGGTTCAACAGCTTGCCGGACGTCCGCTGCAGCCGGAGCGTGAACAGCTCCTGCCGCGCGTCGGCGAGCCGCTTCTGGATCTCGCCCTCGCTGAGGTCACGCACCGACTCCGCCTTCGCCATTACGCCTGTCCCCCCGTCGCGCCCGCCGCCGCGATCGTCCCGGCGTCGTCCCGGTGCACGAACCGCGTCGGGATCGGCAGCTTGTGGCCGGCGAGGGCCATCGCCTCGCGCGCCACGGCCTCGCTTACCCCCCCGAGCTCGAACAGCACCCGGCCCGGCCGCACGACGGCGACCCACAGTTCGGGGTTGCCCTTGCCGCTGCCCATGCGGGTTTCGGCGGGCTTCTTGGTCACGGGATGGTCGGGGAACACGCGGATCCACAGCTTGCCGCCGCGCTTGATGAACCGGGTGATCGCGCGCCGCGCCGCTTCGATCTGCTGGCTCGTGATCCACGCCCGGTCCTGCGCCTGCAGGCCGAACTCCCCGAACGTTACCGCCGCGCCGGCGTGGGATTCCCCGCGCATCCGGCCGCGGTGCGCCTTCCTGTATTTGACCCGCTTGGGCATCAACATCGGTCCGCGTTCTCCTTCGGTTTAAGTCCGCCGGCCCGCGGCTAGGCGCGCTCCGCCGGCGCGGCGCCGTCCCCCTCGGGCCGGCGCTGCTGCACGATCACGCGGGGCTGCCGCGACGGCAGCACCACGGTGTCCGA
>DATEGA010000150.1:0-20024 GCA_035280345.1 bacterium
CAAATTAGGGAAAACCGATCGAACACGCCGCCTACGATCAGGCGAAGTACGTGGATAGCGGTTTCAATGTGCCAACCCCACGCTGTGGTCGCGCGCCCGCGCGTGGCCTCCGGCGGGAAGCCCCCGTAGGAGGCCTGAATCACTGGTTGTGGCGGAGGGGCAGGGTGGAGATAGATCGGAACCCCAAGCGCTACCGCTTGCTCCAATATCGGCCAGAAGAACGGGTCGTTCAAGTAGCGGCCCCGGACGTGGCCGAAGACCATCGCTCCCTTGAAGCCGTGTTCCCGGACCGCTCGCTCCAACTCTTTGGCAGCAGTGTCCGGAGCGGGGTCGGCAGAACAGCAAAACCGGCAAAACGGCTCGGGTGGTGCCGCACGGCATCCGCGAGGTAGTCATTCTCTTCTCGGGCCACGGCTTCGGCCGGCTCGAGTTGCTCGACGCCCGGGGCGTTCAGCGGCCGCAGTCCCTTGCCGTGTAGCCCGGACGCCGAGGCCAGGATGTCTTGCGCGATCGTGCCCCGCAGGAGACCCGAGGCCTCCCCGCCGAACGTCGCCCTGAGGCAGGGAGGCCATTCTTGCCCAGCTCGGAGGGGGCTGTGCCCAACCTGCCGACGAGGACGCTCATCTTCCCTTCACCGACATCGAGGGGGTCCACGTGACGCTCCCCCAGCGTCAGGTTAGCCTTGGTGGACCGGAGGCTTCGTGATGCAGTGTCCCCGGTGCAAGTATGACAACCCTATCGGCCAGCAGTTCTGCGGGGAGTGTGGCGCCCGGCTCGCGGCGTCGTGTTCTAGTTGTGGAGCCTCGAACCCGCCGGGTCAGAAGTTCTGCGGGTCCTGCGGCACGGCCCTACCTGGGGGTTTGGCTGCAGCCGCGCCCGTGCCCGCCAGCTACACTCCGAAGCACCTCGCCGATAAAATCCTCACCTCGAAGAGCGCCCTCGAAGGCGAACGTAAACAGGTCACGGTACTGTTTGCGGACATGAAGGGCTCGATGGAGCTGCTGCTCACCGACCGCGATCCCGAGGAGGCACGGAAGATCCTCGACCCCGTACTCGAACGCATGATGGAAGCCGTCCATTGGTACGAGGGGACGGTGAATCAGGTGATGGGCGACGGGATCATGGCGCTCTTTGGCGCGCCGATCGGGCATGAGGATCACGCCGTGCGTGCCTGTTACGCGGCGCTCAGAATGCAACGGCGGGTCAACCTCTATGCGGATGAGATCCAGCGCGCGGGCGGCACGCCGGTGCACATCCGCGTGGGGCTCAACTCGGGCGAGGTGGTCGTCCGCTCCATCGGGAGTGACCTGCATATGGATTACACCGCCGTCGGGCAGACCACCCACCTGGCCGCCCGGATGGAGCAGATGGCGAAGCCCGGCTCCGTGATGGTCACCGGTGACACCGTGGCCCTGGCCGAGGGCTACGTCCAAGTCAAGCCGCTCGGGGCGGTCACGGTGAAGGGAGTCGAGACAGCGACGCAGGTGTACGAGGTGATTGGGCTGGGATCCGCACGATCCCGGCTGCAGGCCAGCGTCGCGCGCGGCCTGACCCGCTTTGTCGGGCGCGCGAGCGAGCTGCAACAGTTGGCACAGGCGCTGGACCGTGCCGCCGCTGGACATGGGCAGATCGTCGCCGTGGTGGGCGAGGCCGGCGTGGGGAAATCACGGCTCTTCTTTGAGTTCACCCGGTCGCACCGCACCCACGGCTGGCTGCTGCTCCAAAGCGGCTCGGTCTCTTATGGGAGGGCCACCCTGTACTTGCCCGTCGTCGAGCTCCTGAAGTCGTACTTCGATATCCAGGACCGGGACGGCCAGCGCGAGGTCCGCGAACGTGTGGCGGGCAAGCTGCTGATGCTGGACCGGGCGCTGGAACCGCTGCTGGCACCATTGCTGGTTCTGCTTGATGTCCCCGTCGACGATGCCGCCTGGACCGCGCTCGAACCTCCCCAGCGCCGCCAGCGAACGATGGATGCCGTTAAGCGGTTGCTGCTCCGAGAAAGCCAGGTCCAACCGCTCCTCGTGGTCTTCGAGGACCTCCACTGGATCGACTCGGAGACCCAGGCGCTGCTCGACGGCCTGATCGAGAGCCTCCCGACTGCGCGCCTTCTCCTCCTCGTCAACTACCGTCCCGAGTACGAGCACGCCTGGGGAATCAAGACCTCCTACCAGCAGCTGCGGATCGATCCGTTGCCGCCCGAAAGTGCGGAAGAGCTGCTGAACGCGCTATTGGGTGGGGACCGGAGCCTCGAGGCGCTCAAGCGCCTGCTGATCGAGCGGACCGACGGGAACCCGTTCTTCCTCGAGGAGAGCGTGCGGGCGCTCATCGAGACCGGGGCCTTGAGCGGCGAGCGCGACCGCTACCAGCTGGCGCGGCCGCTGCCGTCCGTCCAGGTCCCGGCCACGGTGCAGGCCGTGCTGTCCGCCCGGATCGACCGATTGCCGCCTGCGGACAAGGCGCTCTTACAAATGGCGTCGGTGGTAGGGAAACACGTCCCGTTTACATTGCTTCAGGCGATTTCCGAGCCCGCCGCCTACGAACTGCGCGCTGCACTTGGTCGCCTGCAATCCGCGGAGTTCCTGTATGAGGCGAGTCTCTTCCCGGACCTCGAGTACACCTTCAAGCACGCGCTGACCCACGAGGTAACCTACGGAAGCCTCCTGCACGCCCGCCGGCGCGCCCTTCACGCGCGGATCGTTGCGGCCATCGAAGGGCTCTACCCCGAGCGGCTCGCGGAGCACGTGGAGCGGCTGGCCCACCATGCACTCCGGGGTCAGGCTTGGGAGAAAGCGGTCCACTTTCTCCACCAGGCCGGAAGTAAGGTGGCGGAACGTTCCGCACATCGGGAGGCGACGGCCTACTACGAGCAGGCGCTCGACGCGCTGCGACATCTCCCGCAACACCCAGAGTGGCGGGAGCGGGCGGTTGACCTCCACCTGGAAGCCAGCCGCTACGCGCTGATGACGGGCGAACGGACGAAGACCGTTGATCACGCCCGGCAGGCCGAGGTCCTCGCCGAGTCGCTGGGTGACGAACCCCGGCTGGGGCGGGCCCTCGTGGTGCTCGCGGCCTGCGCCTGGAACTGGGGTGACTCGGACCGCGCGCTCGAGTTGGACCAGCGGGCACTGGATATCGCCAACCACCTCAATGACGTCGCGCTTCAGACATGGGCGAGCAATCACCTCGGCTGGGTGTGGCAGACTACGGGGGACTATCGTCAGAGCGCGGAGATCCTCAGCCGGGTGGCGGAGATTCTGCGCGGCGTCCGAACTGTCACCACAGGGGAGGCCGTGGGCCCAGTCAACTCGCTAGAGCGGCTCGCCTGGTGCCTCGCCGAGCTGGGGGTTTTCCGGGAAGCGATGGAGCGGGGCGAAGAGGTCCTGCGGATCGCCCGCGAAGTCAACCAGCCCACCAGCCTCATCCGCGCCTACCGAAGCCTGGGCTTCGTCTCCCTTCGCCGGGGCGCCATCTCCGAGGCCATTCCGCGGCTCGAGCTTGCCACCGAGCTGTGCCGGTCAGCGGACGTACGCGCCCTCTTTGACTTTCCGGCGGCGCACCTCGGGTACGCGTATGCGCTGTCGGGGCGCCTCGCGGAGGGCGTGATCCTCCTGGAGGACGCGCTCGCGGATCCCGAAGTGACGGGCACCGCCGGCCATCCTCTCTTCCTGGCGTATCTCGGCGAGACGCATCTCCTGGCAGGCCGCCGGGACGACGCGTTCGCGGTCGCGAGGCGCGCCATCGACCTCGCGCACCGGCAGAAGGAGCGGGGTAACGAGGCGTGGGTCCTTCGCCTCCTCGGCGACATCACCGCACAGGCCGACCCTTCCGAGCGGGAGTCAGCCGAGGAGTACTACACGCAGGCCCTCGCGCGGGCCAACGAACTAGGGATGCGCCCGCTGGCCGCCCACTGTCACCTTGGTCTCGGCAAGCTGTTCCGACGCACAGGGAACCCGGCGCAAGCAGGGGAGTATCTTGCGACGGCGGCTGCGATGTACCGCGAGATGAACATGGGCTTCTGGCTCGAACAGGCGGAGGCTGCGCTCAAGGAGCCCACCGTAACACCACACTAAAGGATCGGGCGGCCCTGATTTTCGATGGACGTTCGTGTTTATTCTTCGCACGCGCGGGCGAGGGCCGGGGAAAAATCAAAGCATACCCGGTCCATCCGGCGGGAGCCAGCGTCGAGTATCTCTTCGTCGACCTTGACCAGGCGATCGCTGGTTGCGGGATCCCTCAAAATCACACCCCCGCCCAGCGTAACGCATTGTGTCCGTTAGAGCGGCTCGATCAGGGCCTTGGTCGTCGTGACCAGAACCGCCTTGCCCGTGCCGGCAGCGCGAAGCATGTGCGCGACCTGAAGTCTGCGCAGGTGAACGATCGCCCCATCGTTCAGGTCCAGGACCTTTTCCGCCACCCGGAAGACGTAGCGCTGGCCGTTGTTTCGGATGCTGAAGGTGCGCACGCTCCGGGCGATGTCGTCGCCGTTTTCCTTCAACACTTCGATGATGTGTTCAGGGAACTGCGTTGTGAGATAGCCTTGGACCACGACTAGGTCGCGCTTCACTCTCGCGTCGTGGACCTCGGGAGAAACTGCGTTGGGCACGTTCACGGCGTCACCTCCGGGCGCTGTTATAGACCGGAGGCGCTAGGCCGAGACGCCGCCTCCCCGGAATGGCGTTACTCGTTCGCGCTGCCCGGCTTCCCAGCCATACCAAGGCTGAACAGCGATTCGCCCCTCGAGAGCCTGCCGTGAGAGGTGCGCTCACCCTCAGGTAGCCCGCTGAAAGGAGCCCAACGAATCACCGGAGTACCCAGTAGCCGTTCCGCTTACGACTCATGCTGGGGAGGAAGATGCGCTACTGCGTGACGATCATGCTTCTTGTAGCCGCGATGCTGGCGTCGACGTGGTTGTTCACTCCGTCTGTGTCGTTCGCCTCGCATAGCCATAATAATGGACACGGCCACAACAAGTGAACGACGCTAGTTCCCTCTAGGTAGAGGGGGAGCGGATCTGGGCTTTTTTGATCCCTCCTTTGCTTCTCTGGCAAGAGTATCTTCCGCAACGCTCTGTGGGAATCGACGGGTGAATACAAATATCAAGACAGGTTGGCCCCTGATAGTGCTGGCGGTTTTTGTGGCGCCGATTTTGGTGCCACTCGTAATTTTGTTTCTTCTGGCGCGGGCGATTTTGGTTCCGCTTTCTTACTCGGCGGTCTACCTTTCCGTCTGGTCAGCGTGGGGAATCCGCGGCAAAGATATTCTCCTTGTCTATTCCGATAGCCCCCTTTGGCGTGAATACATGCTTTCGGAGATACTGCCGTTAGTACAAAGTAGAGCTGTCGCTCTAAACTGGTCGCAGCGTAATGAGTGGAAGCCTTGGTCACTTTCTGTCATAGCACTCAGGTTCTTTGGTGGCCGGCAGGCGTTTAATCCGCTTATCGTAGTGTTCCGCCCGTTTCGTCGAGCGCAAACATATAGGTTTTGGCCTGCATTCCGGGAATGGAAGCGGGGCAACAGGGAAGCCGTAGAAAAATTGAAGCTCGAGTTGACGAACACACTCGCGCTGCCTCGGTAAAAGCGGAACTCCGCACTGACCTAGAATTTCACCGCGCCGAAGCCCCAGAATATTCTCGTCCGTTGCGAGCATCTAGGTCGCTGCTTTGTCCGAGCGCCGCTCCAGCATCTTGCAGAACGCTTCGACGATTTTCGGGTCAAACTGCGATCCCGCGCATTTCAACAATTCCGCAACGGCTTCCGCGTGGGAGCGCGCCGGCTTGTAGGGACGTTCGTCTGTGATCGCGCTGTAGGCATCGACGACCGCGAGGATGCGGGCCCCGAGCGGGATGCGGTCCGCGACGATGCCGTCCGGGTAGCCCTTGCCGTCCCAGCGCTCGTGGTGGTGGCGGAGGATGCGGGCGACGCCGCGCATCCGCTCGATCGGACGCAGGATCTCTTCGCCGGCGACCGGATGCTGCTTCATCACCTGCCATTCCTCGTCGGTCAGCTTCGCGGGCTTCCTCAGAATGGCGTCGGGGACGGCGATCTTGCCGATGTCGTGAAGCAGGGCGCCCCAGCGAATGTCCTGCGCCTCGTCCTCGCGGCAACCTAGGAGACGGCCGGTCGCCTCCGCCCATTCGGCGAGGCGCTCACTGTGGCCGCCCGTGTATGAGTCGCGGGCGTCGAGGGCGCGGCCCAGGGTGAGGACCATCTCGATGTAGGAATCCTGCAGGTTCTGATAGAGCCGCGTGCGGTGAATCGCGACGCCGGCGGTCTCCGCGATGCTCTTGAGAACGCGGACGTCCGCTTCGATGAACGGCTCCTTCTGTCCGCGCCGCGCCCGGCCGACGGTGATCGTGCCGATCACATCCTGGTCTGTGTGAAGCGCCGCGACGGCGAACGGCCCCACGGTCCGATGGATCCCGGGCGCAGTGGTAAAGGCGGCGGCGTCGTGCGCCGTTAGATCCGGCGTGACGTGCGGGGTGGCGGCACCGAACATCCGCGCCATCGGCGCGGACACCGAAGCCGTCGAGCCCACATCATCGGCGGCGATGCCCGACGCGTGCACCGTCGTCAGCGTCTGGCGGTCGGCGCCGAGAAGCGCGAGCGCCCCGTGGTCGGCGCGCACGAGCCGCATCGCCTGCTCGACGAGCATCGCGTACATCTCGTCAGGCGTGCGGGCGTTGCGCAACCGCCGGCTGAGCTCGTAGAGGGCCTCGAGCTCGGCGGTACGCCGTCCCTGCGCCTCGTAGGACCGTCCGTTCTCGAGCGCCGCCGCGGCCTGCCAGGCGAAGGCCAGCATCGCCTCGCGCTCCGGGGCCGACCAGGTCCGCGGCGCGTCGTAGTAGCAGACGATCGCGGCTGTCGCACGTCCTTCGTGAATCAGCGGCCACGAGGCGAAGGCGCGGAACTGCTCGCGGTCGGCGCGCATGCGCGCCTCGTTGCCCGGCGGCAGGCCGCGGACGTCCTCGACCAAGATCGGCTCAGGCACCGACGTCCTGCGATTCTTCGGCAGGTCCATGCAGGCGAGCTCGGCGTGCCGCGCGACGTGGGACCACGGGGGGGTGCCGTCAGGCGTGGCGATCTCCGCAACGTACGCGCTCGACAGGTCGTGCGACCATATGCAGCTGACGACACCGTTCGCCGCTCTCGAAAGGAGCGCGACGCGGGCGGTCCCGCTGAGGTCGGCGGCGGCCTGGCCGATTGCGGAGATGACCCCGGCGACGGATGAGGGGCGGTTGAGCGTCTCGCTGAGCTCGACGAGGCGCTTCATCAGGTCCGCGCGGAGGCGAGGGTCGCCGGCGTCGGATTCAGCCGGCGCCTGCGGCGCGCGTGTGGTCCGTATCGATGCTTCAGCGTGGCGTTCGGGTCCCATCGTCCCCCCGCATGCCCCCTTGGCCGGAGGCGTGAACGGGATATTGAACCACCAACCGCATATTCCTTTATACACTCGTTCATCAAGACCGGCGCTGTTCAGCCCACGGCGCCGGCCGCGCGGCGAAGGGATCGTGGGCGGCGGGATGCAAGCGTACCCGCCGTGAATTCGCACCTTGTCCTGCTCGTCGCCGTCCTCGCGCTCGGACTTGTCTTCGAGTTTGTGAACGGCTTCCATGACGCCGCGAACGCGATCGCCACGGCCGTGGCCACGCGGGTGCTCCGGCCGGCGCAGGCCGTGATCATGGCCGGCGTGCTCAACCTCGCCGGTGCCGTGACGGGCACGGCCGTCGCAACGACCGTCGGCACCGGCCTCGTCGATCCCCACGTGGTGACGCAGGCCACGATCGCCGCGGGACTCGTGGCCGGCATCGGATGGGACGTCTTCACCTGGTACCTCGGCATGCCGACGAGCTCGAGCCATGCGCTGCTCTTCGGTGTGCTCGGCGCCGGCGTGGCGACCGGCGGCTTCAAGGCCGTGGTGGTGCCGGGCGTCGTCAAAGTTGGCGTCGGCATCGGCTATTCGCCGATCATCGCGCTGCTCGCGGCGTCCGCTGTAATCGTGGTGTTGTACTGGCTCTTTTACCGGCAGCCGCCGGCCCGCGTCGCGCGAGTCTTCGGACGGCTGCAGTTGTTGTCATCGATGTATATGGCGTTCAGCCACGGCGGCAACGACGGGCAGAAGACGATGGGGATCATGTCGCTCGCGCTGTTTACCTATGGGGCGTTGGGCTCGACGTTCTACGTGCCGGTGTGGGTGATGGGCGTTGCTGCGCTAGCGATCGGCCTCGGGACGGCGGCCGGCGGGTGGCGCATCGTCAAGACGATGGGCTTCCGGCTGACGAAGCTGCACCCGATCGACGGCTTCGCCGCGGAAACCGCGGCGGCCACGACGATCGAGGTCGCGACCCGGCTCGGCATTCCGATTAGCACGACACACGCGATCAACGGCGCGATTCTGGGCGTCGGCGCTTCCAAGGGCATGCGGTGGGTTCGCTGGAGCGTTGCCCGGAACATCGTGCTTGCGTGGGTGCTGACCGTGCCGGCGTGCTTTGGGCTCGGGTGGCTCCTGATGCGGCTGGCGGTGCGCCTAGGGCTGTGAGCGCCCGCGCAGGCGGACCCGCCCGGCGCCGGTGTAGACCGTAAACTGCGGGCCGCGCACGAAGCCCACCAGCGTCATGCCGAACGCTTCGGCCGCGTCGCAGGCCAGGCTCGAGGGCGCCGAGACCGCCGCGATGACCGGCACGCCGGCGGCCGCCGCTTTCTGGACGATCTCGAAGCTCGCGCGCCCGCTTACCATTAAAATGTGCTGCCGCAGCGGCAACCGGCGGCCGAGAAAGGCGTGTCCAACGACTTTGTCGACCGCGTTGTGGCGGCCCACGTCCTCGCGCAGCGTGAGCAGCCGCCCGTTCCGATCGAAGAGGCCCGCCGCGTGCAGGCCGCCGGTCTTCGCAAACAGTGTCTGCGCCTCCCGCAGCGCGCCCTCGAGGCGCGCGAGCGTTTCGCCACCGACGGTCAGGTCGTCGTCCCCGACGCCGGCGATGCCGCGCACGTGGATCGCGTCGATCGACGCCTTGCCGCAGACTCCGCAGCTCGACGTGGTGTAGAAGTTGCGCTGCAGCCGCTCCGCGTCGTACGAGGCGCCGGTCCGCAGCACAACGTTTACGATGTTGTATTGCTGGACGCCGTCGAGGGACGGGTCGGTGCAGTAGCTGATCGCCCGAACGTCCTCCGGCGATCGCAGCACGCCCTCGGTGCAGAGGAACCCGGCCGCCAATTCGAAGTCGTGTCCGGGCGTGCGCATCGTGACGGAGATCCGGCTGAACGGCCCGCCGTCCGGCGGGTACAGCCGGATCTCGAGCGGTTCTTCCACCGCGAGCACGTCGGTGCGGGTTTGGGCCGCGTCGTCTCGGGCCCGGAGCACCTGCCGGCGGGTCGTGCTGGTCCGCGCGGCGGCCGCAGCTTCGGGTCCGCCGTCAGAGGGGGGCATCGCGCGCTCATCGTAGCATCGGCTTTCCGGAGCGTCAACGCGGCGAAGTGCCTCAAAATTATCGACACCGAAGCGCGAACCGTTGCCTCAAAATGCCGGTCACCGGCGCCCAGGAGGCAACGTGGGTCCTCTTAGTGTGCGCGAATATGCCGCATCCCTCCGTCCTCGCTATCGCCTGGCCTCACGCCGTGACAAGAGCCGGCTCTTGGATGAGTTTTGCCGGGTCACCACGCGGGATCGTAAGGTGGCGATCCGGTTACTGCGGCATCCGCCCAAGCGAGGGCGCCGCCGGGCCGGCCGCCCGCGAGAGTATCTGACTACCTTGCGGCCCGCGTTGGAGCAGGTGTGGGACGCCAGCGACTATCTCTGTTCCAAGCGTTTGGCGCCCTTTCTGCCGGAGTTGCTCGAGGCGCTGGCGCGGCACGACGAGATGATGCTCTCGGTGCAGCAACGCACTGCCTTGCTGCGGATCAGCCCCGCCACCATCGATCGGCTCTTGGGCCCCGTGCGCCGACAGTACCGCCGCCATGGTATCGCAACGACGAGCCCCAGCCTCGCGGCCCTGCGCGCACAAGTCCCGCTGCGCACCTTCGGAGAATGGCGCAATGTGCCGCCCGGGCATCTGCAGGCCGATTTGCTCGCGCACTGCGGGGACAGCGGTCATGATTTCTTTCTGACCTCACTCCTCACCATCGACGTCGCCACCGGCTGGACTGAGCTGCAGGCCGTGTGGGGCAAGGGCCACCACCGCGTCGGCGCCGCCCTGCAGGACGTGCGGCATGCCCTCCCGATGCCGTTACTCAGCCTGCATACCGACAACGGGAGCGACTTCCTCAACCACATCCTCGTGCCGTGGTGTCGCGAGAAGCACATCGCCTTCACCCGCGGCCGGCCGTATCGCAAGAACGACCAGGCCTATGTCGAGCAGCGGAACGGCGCGGTGCTCCGCCGGTATATCGGTTACGATCGCTATAGTACCCGCCCGGCCTTCGCCGCCCTCCAGGCGGTGCACGAGCCGCTGCGGCTCTATGTGAACTTCTTCCATCCCATCCGCAAATTGGTCTCCAAAGAGCGCCACGGGGCCCGGGTGGTCAAACGGTACGATCGGGCGCAGACGCCCTACCGACGGCTACTCGCCAGCGGCGTCCTCCCCGCCGAGCGGTGTGCCACCCTCACCGCCCAGTATGAGCGGCTCAATCCGCTCCGACTGCGCGCGGATCTTCAAACCCGCCTCGAGGTCCTCTGGAAGCTCGCTGACGGCAGGAGGGTGGCTCCATGAGCCTCGTAAGGGGGAGATGGCGCCGCCGGCGCGCGCGGCGGCCGCAAGTACCGCACGGACAACCGCGGCAAGGACAGACGCTGGGTGACCACCATTTTGAGGCATCACCCCATCGTTCGGTGACTAGGAATTATGAGGCAACACGCGCGACGCGAACGCCGGGAACCATCGGCGCCTGTCTGACGTTTACGGGGGCGGGTGTTTGCTCGCCCATGGTATAGTGGAGTATATTTATCGAAGGTCGAATGGCGAGCGGCGCTCGGCTCGGCCCGAAGGGTAGGCCTGTCGGGTCACCGTTGCAGCAGGCGTAGCCGACGACATCGTCGACGCAAAGTGAGGCCGCCGAGTTGGCGAGACCGCGAGGGCCGAACCCGGTCCGACGTACCAGCGCCGCGCGCGCGAGGGGCCGGCGCCTGACACCCCGGCAGTGGCGCATCGTCCGGCAGGCCGTCTTCGTCGTGGCCCTGGCCGGTGCCGCCCTGGCGTTCGTGGCGGCCGGTCTGTTCGTCGGCGCCGCGACCGCGATCAGCGCGCACCTCCCGCCGGTCGACGCGCTCTACGATCTGCCGAGCGAAGCAAGTCGGATCTACTCGTCCGATGGACAGCTGATCGCCAGCCTCTATCGCGAGAACCGCGACAGCATTCCGCTTTTCCAGGTGGCGTCGAGCCTCCAGCGGGCGGTCATCGACACCGAGGACGCCGATTTCTACCGGCACCGCGGCATCTCGCTGCGCGGCGTCGCCCGGGCCGGCCTGCGCAACCTTCACGACCGCGGCTACGCCGAGGGCGGGAGCACCATCACCCAGCAGTTGGCGCGTAACATGTTCCTCACCAGCGAGAAGTCGCTCACGCGAAAGATCGCGGAGATCCTCCTGGCGGTCCAGATCGAACGGCGCCTGACCAAAGACGAGATCCTCGAGCGCTACCTCAACCAGGTGTACTTCGGCCAGGGTGCCTACGGCGTGGAGACGGCCGCCGAAGTGTACTTCGGCAAGCCGGCGTCGAAGCTCTCGCTGCCCGAGAGCGCGATGCTGGCCGGGCTGATCCGCGCGCCGTCGTACTACTCGCCGTACGAGCACCTCGACCGCGCCCGCACGCGGATGGGCGAGGTCTTGGGCCGGATGGTGGACCAGGGCGACATCAATGCTCAGCAGATGCGTGCCGCGGAGCGCGCGCCGCTGCACCTCGCCGCCAAGACGAACGCCGGCCTGATCGGCATCCGCGCTCCGTACTTCGTCAGCTACATCCTGCCCGGCCTGCTGCAGCGGTACGGCGAGGACATGCTGTACAAGGGTGGCCTGCGCGTCTACACCACGCTCGACCTTAGGATGCAGGCGGCCGCGGACGCCACGGTGCGGCAGGCCATCGAGCAGGCGAAGCGGGACCATTTGCAGGCCCAGCAGGGCGCGATGGTCGTGCTTGATCCGCGGACGGGGTACGTGCTGGCGATGATCGGCGGGTACGACTTCCAGACCAGCCAATTCAACCGGGCCTGGCAGGCGCGCCGCCAGCCAGGCTCCGCGTTCAAGCCCTTCACCTACACGGTCGCGGTGATGCGCGGGATCCCGCCCACCCGGATGCTGCTCGACGCGCCGATCGAGTTTCCGATGCCGGACGGCAGCGTGTGGAAGCCGGAGAACTACGACAAGAAGTGGCACGGCCTGATCACGGCGCGCTACGCGCTTGAAAACTCGATCAACGTCGCCTCGATCCGGCTGGAACAAGAAGTCGGGCCGCGGGCGATCGTCGACCTCGCGCACCGGATGGGGATCGCGAGCCCGCTCCAGGCGAACCTGTCGCTGACGCTCGGGTCGTCCGACGTGACGCTGCTCGAACTGACCTCGGCCTACGGCGTATTCGCAAACGGCGGCATTCGCGCCGAGCCGCTCGCCGTAACGCGGGTGACCGACTACCACGGCAAGGTGCTCGAGGAGCACGTCACCGCGCGGCACGTGGTCTTGAGTCCCGAGGTCGCCTACGTGATGATCGACATGCTGAAAGGCGTCGTGCAGCGCGGCACCGGCACAGCGGCGGACATCGGCATCCCGCAGGCCGGGAAGACGGGAACCGCCGACGACTATCGCAACGCGTGGTTCATCGGGTTCACGCCGTCGATCGTCGCCGGCGTCTGGGTCGGCAACGACGACGACTCGCCGATGAACAAGGTGACCGGCGGCAGCCTCCCGGCGCGGACGTGGGCGGCGTTCATGAAGCAGATGCTGCCCAGGCTGTCGAAGGACGACTGGACGTCGCCCGACGGCGTCGTGCAGGCCACGGTGTGCGCGACCGACGCGACCGCCGCGGGCTGCACCAATCGGCCGGAGGTCTTCATCCGCGGCACGGAGCCGGGAGAGGGGACGACCCCCGCCGCGCCCACCGCACCGTCGCCGGCTCCGCCCGCGGCCCCGCAGGATTCCGGCCAGACCCCTGCGGGCACGCCCGCGGCCGCGCCCGCTGTAGTGACCACCCCCCCTGGGACGCCCGCGCCGGGCTCGCCGGTGCAGACGATCCCGCCGGCGACCCGCGGCCAGACCGCGGCGCCGCTGGTCATCACGACACCGCGCCCCGGCGCCGAGGTCGACCTGCCGCTGACGATCAGCGGCGCGTCGGCGCCCGGCACACTGGTGCGCATCACCGTGATGAGTGAAAGCGGTGCGCTCAGGGTGCAGGCCGCGGACGTCTACATCCGCGCGGACCAGTCCGGCACGTTCTCCTATCAGGTCAATCCGTGGCTGCGGCCGTCCGGCGCGACGCTTGTCATCACCGCCATCGCGACGTCGGGCCCCGACGGCGCCACGGCGTCCGGCACTGCGACCGTCTCGGTTCACATCAAGTAGCGCGACACCGCACGGCACCCCGCTTGCCCGGCTCAAGCCGCCCCAGTATAGTAGGAGGGTAGGCCGCCCGGGCACACCGCCCGGGCGGGCCGTTCCTTCGAGGGGGCAGCCGTGTCCGGACATTCCAAGTGGCACAACATCAAAATCAAGAAGGGCAAGGCCGACCAACAGCGCGGCAAGCTCTTCAGCAAGCTCGCACGCGAGATCATCATTGCCGCGAAGGACGGCGGCGCGGACCCGGCCAACAACATGCGCCTCCGGTCGGCGATCGAGCGCGCCCGCGACGCCAGCATGCCCAACGACAATATTCAGCGGGCGGTGCAGCGCGGCGCGGGCGGCGGCGAGGGAGCAACCTACGAAGAGATCACCTACGAGGGAATGGGGCCCGCGGGGGTGGCCCTTCTCGTCCAGGTGGCGACCGACAACCGCAACCGCACCGCCTCGGAAATCCGCAACGTCCTGACCAAGGCCGGCGGATCGATGGGAGCGTCCGTGGCGTGGATGTTCGACAAGAAAGGCCTCATCACGCTGCCCCGCTCGGTGGCGTCCGAGGATGAAGTCATCACCAAGGCGATCGACGCCGAGGACATCAAGACGACTGACGGCGAGTACGAGATCACCACGGCGCCGGAGGACTTTATGAAGGTGCGCCGGGCACTCGAGGAGGCCGGCTGGAAGCCGGCGATGGCCGAGATCACGATGGTGCCGAAGTCGTCGGTGGCGGTGAGCGCCAAGGAGGCGCAACAGGTGCTGCGGCTGATGGAGGCGCTGGAGGACCACGACGACGTCCAGCACGTCTACGCCAACTTCGACATTCCGGACGAGGTACTGCAGCAGGTCGGCTGAGACCACCGGGGGGTGCTCTGTGTCGCTACGCGATAGCATCGAGCCTGGGTTTCGCACAGTCTGGACCGCGGTTCAGCAGAACGTCGAGTTGATGCCGGAGGCGCGGTTCGACGAGAAGCCCGAAGGCCTAGAAACAAGGTCGTTCCGCGAGATCGCCCTGCATATCGCAAACTCCTGCGTCACCTTCGGGGACAACGTAGGGAAGACGGTCTGGGAACGCATCACGGCGTTTCCACCCGATAACTACCGGTCGCGCGCGCAGGTGCTGGACGCGGTCCGCCAGGGCGGCGAGCGGTACCTCGGCGGTCTGCCCCGGCTCACGGATCAAGAGGTGGGCAAGATCGTGGAGACGCCGTGGGGGGTCAAGCTGCCGCAGGGGGCATTGGTCGGGTTCCAGGTGCCGCACGTCTTCTACCACAACGGCCAGCTGGCCATCTATCTGCGCCTCGCGGGGGTCAAGCCGGTCTTTTCGGTTCGCTGACGCCCGCGACGCCGCGCGCCGACTAACTGGGCGAACGCGGGAGACTCGCACCAAGCGGGGACCAGCTCGCGCGATGCGCTGGCGTCGCAGGAAGGCCCCGGCCAGATGGCGAACATTGGTTCGTGTTCGTTTCCCAGCGCCCGGTCCGGGCAGCGGCGCAGTCCCGTCGTGCGGCAAGGGTGCGGGTGCTCGGCCTTGATCCGGGACTGCATGTGACCGGGTACGCCATGATCGAGACCGGACCGACCCTGCGGGTCGCCGACGCCGGCGTGATCCGCACAAACCCGCGCGAGCCCCTCGCTGTGCGTCTCGCCGAACTCCACGCCGGGCTTCACGAAGTCCTTGCGGAGTGGCGGCCCGGGGCGATCGCGCTCGAGGACGTCTTCGCGCACCCGGCCTTTCCCCGCACGGGGATCCTCCTCGGGCATGTGTGCGGCGTGATCAGCATCGCCGCGTCGGAGCGGCGTATCCCGGTGGAGACGATTCCGCCCGCGGCGGTGAAGCGCGCGTTGGTGACGTCCGGCCGCGCCGACAAGCGGCAGATCCAGCGGATGGTCCGGGCGCTCCTCGGCCTCGAGCGGGAGCCGGCCAGTCACGTCGGCGATGCGCTGGCGCTGGCCCTCGTAGCCATGTCGCGGCGCGGCGTGTCGCTTGTGACCGCATGATTGCGCTCCTGCGCGGCCGCGTGATGCGCCGTACCGACGAGATGCTCGTGCTCGACTGCGGCGGGGTGGGATACGAAGTCCACCTGCCGGCGTTTCTCCGCGATCTGTTGCGTGCGGATCCACACCGGCTCGACGATCCCCTCGAATTGCACATCTCCTACCATGTAAGCGCGAATCAGCCGCGGCCTCTGCTGGTCGGTTTTCTCCGCGAGGTCGAGCAGGAGTTTTTTGAGCGGTTCATCACCGTCGACGGCGTCGGTCCGACGAAGGCGATGAAGGCGCTCGCGCAACCGATTGAGCGGGTCGCCGACGCCGTCGAGCGCAAAGATATTGGTTTTCTCCAGAAGATGCCCGGCATCGGCGCGCGCACCGCCGAGAAGATCGTTGCGGCACTGCACGGCAAGATGGGCAAGTACGCGCTGCTCCGCACCGACGTGCCGGCCGAGCCCGAGAAAGCGCCGGCCGATTTCCAGGAGGAAGTGATCGAGGTGCTGACGCGGCAGCTCGGCTACCGTACCCCCGAAGCCCGCCGTATGGTCGCCGACGCGCTGCGCCGCAACGGCGCGATCGCGTCCGCAGAAGCGCTCCTCCAAGAAGTGTATCGGGTGGAGCGGGGGTCGCTCGCGTGACGCGCGAGCGGACGATCGGGCCAGGCGCTTCGGGCGACCCGCCGGCGGACTCGCCGGCCGCCATGAAATCCAAACCGGCGGACGCCGACGAGCAGTTCATTCGCAGCCTGCGCCCGAAGGTTCTCGGCGAGTGCATCGGGCAACCGCGCGTCGTGACGGCGCTGTCGATCAGCATTCAAGCCGCCCGCGAGCGCGGCGACGCGCTCGACCACGTACTGCTGCACGGCCCGCCCGGCCTCGGCAAGACCACGTTCGCCAACGTCATCGCCGCGGAGATGAACACGAAGATCGTGACGACGTCCGGTCCGGCGCTCGAGCGGGGCGGGGACCTCATGGGCATACTCACCAATCTCGAGGACGGCGACGTGCTGTTCATCGACGAGATCCACCGCCTGCCGCGGGCGGTCGAGGAGTTCCTCTATCCGGCGATGGAGGACTTCTGCGTTAACTTCGTCATCGAGAAGGGCGCCCACGCGCGGACGCTCCGGTACACGCTCCGTCCGTTCACGCTGGTCGGCGCGACGACGCGCGCCGGTCTCCTGTCGTCGCCGCTGCGCGACCGCTTCGGTATCGCGCACCATCTCGACTTCTACCCGGTCGAGGATCTGGCCAAGGTCGTCCGGCGCTCGGCGGCGATCCTGGGCGTTGCCGCCGCCGACGAGGGGGCGGAGGAAATCGCGCGCCGTTCCCGGGGGACGCCGCGCATCGCGAACCGCCTGCTGCGGCGCGTGCGTGATTACGCCCAGGTCCGCGCGGGCGGCACGATTACGCTCGAGGTCGCAAAAGAGGCGCTCGAGTTCGAGGGCGTGGATCCGATCGGCCTCGATGCGCAGGACCGCGAGCTGCTGCGCACTGTAGTCGCGGTGTACGGGGGCGGGCCCGTGGGCGTGGAGGCCCTCGCCGCCACGCTCAACGAAGAGGTCGACAGCCTCGTCGAGATGATCGAGCCCTACCTCTTGAAGATCGGCTTTCTCACCCGCACGCCGGCCGGGCGGCGCGTCACCCCGCAGGCCTGCGAGCACCTCGGCGTTGCGGTTCCCGAACGTCCGGCGCGCGGCCAAGGCGCCCTCTTTTCGTGACGCCCGCCTCGATCGGCCGGCTGCTGGTTGGCCTCGGCCTGCTGCTGGTGATCATGGGCGGCGCAATCGTGCTGCTCGGGACACTGCCGCGGTTGCCCGGGGACATCTACGTGCAGCGCAAGGGGTTCACGCTGTACGTGCCCATTCTCGGCAGCGTGGTCGCGAGTCTCCTGCTCACGGTGTTGCTCAACCTCTTCTTCGCTAGACGATGACCCGCCCCGCGGTTCGGGGGCGGCGCCGGCGGTTCGCGAGCGCGCTCCTCGCGGCCGGCCTCGTCGCCGCCGCATGCTGGACCGGTTCCGCCGTGACCCCGGCGCTCGGGACCGAATCGCCGTTGGTCCGGGTCGGGATCCTCGTCGACCGACCGTCCGTTCAGATCGCGGCCGACGGGCCCGTTACCGCCGAAGACGTCTCGGTCGCGATGTTCACCATGCCGCCGCCGGTCGCGCTTCCGCAGCTGCCCGGCGGGGGCGGGTGGACGGCGGCCGCCAACGGCGCTGGGGGGATCGACCTCGGCGGTACGTCTCTCGGCCCCGCGGTCCGGCTGACGGTGCCGCGTGGATTCTTGCGGGCGGACGGGCGCCCGTACCGCGGGGCGCTCGAGCTCCGGCGCACCGCGGACGGCCGCCTCACGGTCGTGAACCTCGTCGACCTCGAAGAGTACGTGTACGGGGTTATCAAGGGCGAGATCGACCCTCGATGGCCGCAGGCTGCCGTTCGCGCGCAGGCCGTCGCCGCGCGCACGCTCGCCGTCCAACGAATGCTGGCGCACGTGTTGGGTCAAGCCGGCACGGCGGCCGGGTTCGACCTTCCGGCGACGACGGACGCCCAGGTGTACCTGGGTGTGGCGGGCGAGGATCCGGCCGCGACGGCGGCGGTCGACGCAACGCGCGGGACCATCATCACGTATGACGAACGGCCGATTTTCGCCGCCTACCACTCGAACTCCGGGGGACACACCGAAGACAGCGAGAACGTCTGGGGCACGCTCTATCCCTACCTTCGCGGCGTTCCGGATCCGTACGCGCTCGAGGCGCCCGGCGTCATGTGGAACGCGGTGCTGCCGCTCGCCGCGATCGAGAGCGACCTCCGCCGCGGCGGCACGGACGTGGCCGCGCTCGACGATGTCGCGCCGGGCCGCGTGACCCCGTGGGGCCGGCTGGTCACGGTCGTGCTGCGGGGGAACGACGGCCGGATCGAGGAGATGAACGCGAACCGGTTCCGCCTGCTCGTCGGTGCGAGCGTCTTGCGCAGCACGATGTTCAGCGTCGCGCGCCAGGGCGCCGCGGCCGGCTTCACGGGCCGCGGGTCGGGCCACGGCGTCGGCCTCGACCAATGGGGTGCGCGCGCGATGGCCGCGCACGGCTTCACGTTCGAGCAGATTCTCAAGTTCTACTACACGGGTGTCACGCTCGAGCCGAGATATTGAGCCTCCGGCTTTCGGACTACGACTACGACCTGCCGCGCGACCGCATCGCGCAGACCCCGGCGAGGCCGCGTGACAGTTCGCGACTCTTGGTCCTGCACCGGAACACCGGCGCGCTCGAGCACCGGGTCTTCCGGGACCTGCCGGACTACCTCCGGCACGGAGACGTGCTCGTCCTCAACGACACGAAGGTGCTCCCCGTGCGGCTCCGCAGCCGCCGCGCGTCCGGCGGCGAAGTCGAAGTACTGCTGCTGAAGCCCGCTGGAAACCGATGGGAAGCACTGGTGCGGCCGGGCCGGCGCCTCCGGCCCGGCACGCGGGTCGTGTTTGGCGGCGGGACGATCGAGGTCACGATCGGCGAGCCGACGGCGCTGGGCACGCGCCTCGTGACGGTCCACTCGGCGGACGATCTTCGCGCCGCGCTCGCGCGGGCGGGCGAGATGCCTGTGCCGCCGTACATCGACCGGCCGCTCGACAACCCGGCCGATTATCAGACGGTGTATGCGGAGCGCGAAGGCGCCGTCGCCGCACCGACGGCCGGCCTGCACTTCACGCCCGCCCTGCTGGATGCGATCCGGGCGCGGGGCGTGCACGTGGTCTTTCTCACGCTGCACGTCGGGCTCGGCACCTTTCGCGGCGTCGAGGTCGAAGACGTGCGCCGGCATCGGATGGACGCTGAGGAGTACCAGGTGAGCGCCCAGGCGGCATCGGCGATCAACCGGGCGAGAGCGGAGGGGGGCCGGGCGGTTGTCGTCGGCACCACGGTCGTGCGGACCCTCGAGTCGGTCGCAAACGACGCCGGAAGGCTCGTGCCGGCGCGGGGCAGCACCGAATTGTTCATCACACCGGGGTTCCGGTTCCGCGCGACGGATGCCCTCGTGACCAACTTCCACCTGCCGCGGACGACGCTCCTGATGCTGGTGAGCGCCATCGCCGGGCGCGAGCGGATCTTCGCGGCGTATGCCGAAGCGATCCGACTCGGCTACCGCTTCTACAGCTTTGGAGACGCGATGCTTATCGTGTGATCGGTGGTTCCGGTTACTTCGGCGCGATGCGCGTCCACCCGCGGCGAGCGGGCGCCCACTGTTCCAGCGGCCGGCCGAGATAGTCTTTGCCCTCGACCTGGTAACCCGCGGCGGTCAACCGCTTGAGAGCCTCGGCGTAGTAGCGATAGTCGACCTGCCAGGCGTTGCGGAGTGGGTTGCGGTAGGCGCCGAGTCCGCCGAGCAGCCGGCGGATGTTCTGGTCCTCGGTCGGCTCGACCCGAAGTTCGACACTTTGATTGATGGTTCCGAGCGCTTGAATCTTCGCGTTCTGCGGCGCGACGACGGGCTGTCCGCCCGGATTCTCCGAGGTGGCGA
>DATEGA010000151.1:0-7031 GCA_035280345.1 bacterium
ACGACCGGCCGCGCGGCCGCGGAGATCGCGGGCCGTTCAGTAGTCAAGGTAGCTCTGACGCCCCAGTCCGTAGTTGTCGAAGTGTCCGAAGATCGGCGAGTATGCACCGGACAGCGTCTCGAGATCGAGGGGGCCTCCCGCCGGCGTCCGCACGTCCGGCCGCTCCTGATCGAAGACGACCTCAAGTCCCCCGATGAGGCGCGGCATCGCCGGGAGCGGGTCGGCCGGCGCGAGGGTGCCTGTACTCACGATCGCGTCGGCCTCCGGCACGCTGAACAGCAGCGGCGGCTCCGACGTCCCCGTCTCGGCCAGGGCGGGCGTCATCCTGACGACCTTGATGTCCGACTCGATCGTCAGAAACGTGGTCTTGATGCCGGCGGCCTCGAGTCCCTTGATCGTCATCATGACTTCGAGGAGATCGTTGCCGCCATGGTTCCACGTCACGAGCGCGCCGTCCGCCCCGAGCATCGCGGCAAGCTTCGCCGTCTGGTACGCGCTCAGCCGCTTCTCGTCGAGGCCGCCCCATCGCGTCCGCGAGATGATCGACCCGAGCCACGCGAGGTCTTGGCCATCCCGGTCGTACAGCGCGCCCAGCACGGGATTGTTCACGTGAAGCCACGTGCACTTGCCTGGATAGGTGACGACAGCGTCGCCCGCGATCGCGCCGTCGAGCATCTCGTTCGGGTGCAGCAGCACAGGCAGAGCGTGCTGGGTGTAGCCGTAGATGCCGGTCCCGATGCCCGGGACCATGGAAGCGTTGAGGGTATGGACGTGCACGACCCGCGGCCGCCCGGGCGCCGGCGGCACGAGCCCGTAGTCACGTCGTTCGGGGGGCGTCTGCGCGCGCACGAGTTCGGCGAGGTCGGCCGCCACCCTGTGGGCCGCCCCGCGCAGCGCGTCGTTCCATGAGGTCAGGTCGAGGTCCGGCAGCGTCTCGATCGTCAGTACCACGTACCGGAGTGTACTGTACACCGTCACGGCGCCGGGACCCGCCATGTCGATCAGGCTGTCGGTCGCCGCGCTGACCGTGCGGCGGATGTGCGGCAGGGCTTCGGACGCGATCAGCACCCCGAACCCGGCGTACCGATGCGTGACGCCGTTCCCCACAGTGCCCGGCGCGTGGCCGCAGATGCCCGGGTACGTGTGCCCCGGCCCGTCGACCTTGACCCGCGGCTCGATCACGTCGCGCACCTGCACGATGCGCTCGGCCTCGCCCGGCCGGACGAGATCGACATCAACCCGCCGGATCCGGCGGTCTTCGCGCACGAGGGCGGCGACGCGGGCCGCGTCGATAACGAGCCGTCCGTCCTTCCATCCCGCCGGAGCGCCGAAGACCACCTCGTCGACCGGAAACGTACCCACCGTCAGCCGCATCGGCGCCGTCATCCTGCCGCCACCGCCCCGCGATCTCCTTCGAAAAGCGTCGGACGTTCGACCGCGGTCGCGAGGGCCCGAAGCCCCCGCTCTACGAGGCGCCGCCGCACCGCCGCGTCTTCCTCGGCCGGCAGCGACGGCTCGCCGCAGACGTGCTCGATCTTGACGCCCTGCACCACGCGGTTCGCGCCCGCCTGCATCGCGAGCGGCGGCAGCGCGCTCAGCACCGCGACCGGAATGCGCCGCCGCTCGATTTCTTTGCTGATCGTTGCGCCGCAACGATTGCACGACCCTCAGGTGGCGACGAGCAGCACGCCGTCGATCCGTTCCTGCCAGAGCAGCTCCGCGATCTCTTTACCGTTACGCACGCAGTCGGCGAACCGCTGGTCGTTGCCCGTGGTGGTGCAGTAGAAATCCGCGAGACGCGCGAAGGCGCCCCGCGCCTCGAGCTCACGCAGCGCATCGAGCGGCAGCACCACGTTGGGATTCTCCGACGCCGGCACATTGTAGAAACCGCCGTGGACGCACTCGAACTCGTCCGGCGACAGGCCCTTCCGCCCGCCGAGCTCGTAGCGCCGCCACCGCGTCTCACTGCATCGCTTGAGATGGTCGGGGTTGCCTTTCGGCACGATCGCGCCGGTCGTCACCACCGCGATAGTCGCGTGCCCGAGATCGGCGACGGGCGGGGCCGGCGCGACGGCCTCGTAGCCTTCGACCGGAAGTTCTGTGCGGAACGGCGTGCCGCTGAGTTTCGCCACGAGCATGTCGACGGCGCGCCGAGCACCGGGAAGCGCGCGCGCGCCGGGGCGGCGGACGCCGCGCGGCAGGTACCCATCTTCCTCGGCCGGCCCGACCGGATGCCGCGCGCCGAGCTTTCGCGCAAGTGGCACGATCGCGGCGATCGCCGCCGCCATGCCGGCGGCATTGCCCGCGGTCGGGACGACGTAGGCTTCCCGGTACATCAGCAGGCCGGGGTTCTCGGGATGCATGCCGGTAACGGCCGGAACACCGGCGCCCGCGGCGATCCGGCAGACCTCGACGCACGCGCGCCCATACCGCCCCGCGGCGAAGGCCGGCCCGGCGATCACGACGTCGGGGCGCTCGGCGTCGAGCCACACGCGCATCGCCTCCGCTGCGGCGTCGATCTGTTCGTTGAAGTAGCTGTCGCCGCAGACCATCGTGGAGACCACGGCGCCGTCCGCGCCGAGCGCGGCCTGAATCGCCCGGCCGGGTCCCACCGGACCCGCCTTGGCGGCAGGCGGCGTATCCGCGCGCTCTTCGCCGCCGATACCGGCGAAGAATTGGTTGACGTAGTGCGCCACCCGCAACCCATGAGCGTCCATCGTCTGCCGCCTCATACCATTTGTTTTTCGCGGATTACCGGGCCGGCTTCGATCAACGCGCTCCGCAGCGTCCGTACGTCGACCGCGCGTGGGGACACCGCCCGCGCGGCGGCGAGCGCCGCCGAGATCCCGGCGGCCCGCCCCGTGGCCATATCGCCGCAATTATGGGCCACGGCGGCGTCCGCAGTCAAACCGATTTGGCAAAATCGTCCGCCGAGCGCGCTCACCGCGCACGGTCGGCCCTCCAGCGGCTCCGGACGTGGTCGGTCAGGCGGTTGAGGGCCAGCACGGTGAGCGCGATCAGCGCCCCGGGAAAGATGCCGTACCACGGCGCGGCGTACATATACTCGCGGCTTTCGCTGATCATGAGCCCCCATGACGGCTGCGGCGGCTGCGTCCCGAGGCCAAGAAAGCTCAAGCTCGCCTCCAGCAGGATCGCGCGCGACACCCCGACCGGGATCTGGATCAGCACCGGTGAGAGCACGTTCGGCAGGATCGTGCGGAAGACAATGCGCGTGTCGCGGGCACCCGCGGCGACCGACGCCTCCACGTACTCCATCTGCCGGTGGGTCAGCACGCCTGCCCGCGCGATCCGTGCAAACTGCGGCAGTCCGACGAGTGCGATGGCAAGGCCCGCGTTCACCGATCCGGGCCCGACCATCGCGACGAGCGCCATCGCGAGCAACACCGGCGGGACGGCCAGAAGCGTATCCACAGTCCGCATGGCGACCGCATCGACCGCGCCGCCCTTGAATCCGGTCCAGAGCCCGAGCGGCACGCCGCAGAAGGCCGCGACTGCCGTCGAGCCGCCGCCGATAAGGAGCGCGATCCGGCTTCCATAGAGGAGACGGCTCAGAATGTCTCGTCCGAACTGGTCGGTGCCGAGAAGATGGCTCCACGACGGCAGCGCCAGAATCGATTCCTTGCCCATGTCCGTCGGGCCGTAGCGCGCGAGGAGCGGTGCGGCGGCGGCCGCCGCCACGATCGCCACCAGGAAGAACACCCCGGGATCGAACAAGTGCGGGCGCCGGACGGCCGGCCGCGCGCGAAGGCCGATACCGGGGTCCGAAAAACCTCTCGCCGTAACGCTCATTGGTAACGGACCCGAGGATCGAGCAGCCCGTACAAGGCGTCGGTGCAGAGGTTGATCACGACAAACGCGGCGATGCCGACGAGGATGACCGACTGGGTCACGAGGTAGTCGCGGGTCAGGATCGAGCGCCACAGCATGCTGCCCAGGCCCGGGATCGCGAAGACGGCTTCCGTGATGACGGCGCCGCCGATGAAGAAGCCGGCCTGAATGCCGAGTACCGTGACGATCGGGATGAGGGCGTTGCCGAGGGCGTGCCGCCACACCACGGCACGCCCCGGCAGCCCCTTCGCGCGCGCCGTACGCACATAGTCGTTTGACAGCACGTCGCCGAGCGACGCCTCCACGAAGCGCGCCATCACCGAGCCGACCCCGAGCCCGAGCGTGATCCCCGGCAGCACGAGACTCCGCACCCACCCGGACGGGCTCTCCCCGAGCGCGATGAATCCCGACGGCGGCAGCCATTTCAGCACCACGCCGAAGTACCATGACAGCACGACGCCGAGCCAAAACACGGGCACCGCCAGCGCCCATCCGTGGTACCAGCGCAGCGCGGCGGAGATCGGCGAGCGGGGCCGGGTGGCCGTGAACACCCCGGCGGGGAACGCGATCAGCGCCACCACGGTGAACGCCCACAGCGACAGCTGCAGCGTCAGCGGCAGAGCGCGGCCGACGAGCTCGGCGACCGGCGCGCCGTTGATGAGCGAGTGTCCGAGATCCCCATGCGCGATCCGTGCGACCCAGGTCCCGTACTGCAGCGGCAGCGAACGGTCGAGGCCGAGATAGGCCCGCAGCGCCCGCAGTTGATCCGGCGTGCCGCGGTCGCCCAGAATGACCTGGGCCGGATCGCCCGGCAGCGCGGCCACCATAGCGAACACCAAGATGGACGCGAGAAACAACGTGAACGCGGCCTCGATGCCGCGCCACGCGAGGTAGCGTCCCAGCCCGCCGGCCGCCATGCGCCTCCTACCGCCGCTCGATCGCGGCGAGCGCCTCGGTGACTCTCCGGGCGATTTGATCGGACTCGTACGCCACGTCGTCGCGGCCCTTCTCCGCGGTGGCGCGGCGCGGATCGTGCTCCGGTGCCACCGTGAAGTCCGAGGTGGGCTCGCCCACGACCGTCTGGCGATCGAGAATCCCAAAGTCACGATACCCAAGCGGCTCAGGCAGCGCGGGGAGGGCGGACAGGTCGATGCACTGGGGATGGTAGGCGAGCAGGTACGAGGTCTCGCCGATCGCGGCGTGCTCGCGGTAGCGGCCGTCGTAGAGGTATCCCGCGAGCAAGACGGTCGCGCGGCCCGGCTCGGTCGTCTCTGTCGCCACGCGGATGAGGGTCATCCGATGGTTGAGCGCGCCGTGGCCGTTCACGAGCGCGATGACCTTGAACGCCTGGCGCTGCAGCCCGTGCACCACCTCGCGCACGATGAGCGCGAAAGCGCTCTCCTCGATGTACAGGCTCGGCAGCACGAACCCGGGATAGTCCATCCCGTAGATTCGCTCGGTCCCCTCGAAGCCGCGGTGCCGGAGGCGCTCGGTATCGGTATAGGTCTCGGTGCCGAGCGGCAGCGGCGGCAGCACGACACCGCCTGCCTTGCGCGCCGCCTCCAACGCCATGGTGTGGGCGTGCAGCATGTCCATGCCAACGGCCATGTGGGGCCCGTGCCATTCCATCGGTCCGATGGGGACGTACGCGATCGGCGTCCGCGCCCGCGTAGCGACGATATCCTGCGGCCTCATCAACTCGTACCGGATCTCCATCTCCGCGCCCCCGTGCTCGCTAGCGGTTCAGCCAGGTTCCCTTCAACTGAATCAGCATCTGGGGGTCGACGTCCCACCCTTCGACACCTTTGCCGAGGCCGTAGGTCGGCAGCCGCAGCGCCACCGGCACTGCCCAGGCCTGTTCGAGGATGAAGCGAGTGACCGCGCGCAACCGCGTCCACCGCTCGCGCATGTCGAACGTCGTGTTGAGCCCGAGCAGTCCCTCGACGTAGTCGCGCGGCGGCCCCGTCTGGATCCACGCCGGGTTCGTCCCGTCAGTCCGGAACGCGGAGCTAATCGTGAAATCCGTCGGATCGATGGTGGCCAGGGTGAGAAACGAGAGGCTTAGGTCGAAGTTGCCGGCAAAGTACGGCGGAAAGTATTGCGCCGGCTCGTGGATGGTGATGTTCGCATCGAGACCCGCCTGGCGAAGATCGGCCTGGATGATCTGCGCGATCTGCGGCAGCTCCGGCGTGCTCGTCGAGGTGAGGAAGTTCAACCGCACGTTCCGGCCGACGCCCGCGGAGGCGAGGATTTGCTTGGCCTTGCCCGCGTTGAAGCCGTACTCGTCGTCCAGCTTCGGATCGTAGCCGGGTGAGGCGGGCGTCACCATCTGCACGACGGGACGGCCGACGCCGCCGAGGACCGTGCGCACGACGGTGGCGCGATCGACGAGCAGCTGGATCGCCTGCCGCACCTTGATGTTGTCGAGCGGGGGCCTGCGGGTGTTGATGACGAGGACGTAATACTCGTTCGGCACCGGGGCCGGCGTGATCCGGAAGCCCGCCTGCCGGAGGCGCGCGACGTCTTTGTTCACGATCGTGTGCGCGACGTCGACCGTGCCGGCCTGGAAGGCGTTCTCGAGTGCCTGCGGGTCAGAAAAGACTCGGCAGACCACGCGATCGAGCATCGGGAATCCCTGCTGCCAGTAGCCGTCGAAGCGCGCGAACGTGACGTGATCCCCGGGCGCCCACTCCAACACGCGAAACGGTCCCGTCCCGCCGCCCTTCTGCTTCACCGAGACGAACGCGGCGGGGTCTACCATGCCCCAGCGGGCGATCTGCGCCAGATAGTCCGGATGCGGATGAGAGAACCGGAACCGAACGGTGCGCGCGTCGAGTCGGTCGGCGGACTCCCAATCGGCGAGCCGGCTGTAAAGGCCGCCGCCGGTCGCCTTGTCCTTGGTCCGCCGGAAATTCGCGATCAGCGCGTCAGCGCCGAAGGTCCCGCCGGAATGGGTTCGCGCGCCGTCGCGGAGGCGGAACACCACGCCCAAACCGTCCTTCGCCGGGTCCCAGAACTCGGCGAGGTCGGGCCGGGGCTGCAGCGTCGTCGTGTACTTGACCAGATAATTGTAGACCTGGAAAAACATCGGGACGTTCGCGAACACGATGTCGTTGGGGTCCAGCGAGACGAGATCCGTGTTCACGCCGACGGTGAGCGTTCCGCCGCGCTTCTCCGCCGCC
>DATEGA010000152.1:0-7597 GCA_035280345.1 bacterium
GTGCAGCGTCCCGTCGGGCGCAAACGAGAGGGCCGCCGGCACGGCGCCCTTCACGACGGCGGCGTGGGGCAGCAGCTCCGGCACCACCGCTTCGGAGACCGCGACGTCGCGAAGCATCAGCGTGTTGCGGATGTAAACGAGCCGCGCCTGCCCGCCGTCGATTCGTGGCGCGGTCAGCACCGCGGCGTCGAGCACGTCACGGTCGGTCGCCAGCACCATCGGCAGCCGCACGGAGTCGATCACCGTCGACGTCAGCGCGTTCATGTAGGTCGCGTCGAGGTTCATCTTCCGCAGTACCCGCTGCGCGATCAGGTCGGCCATCCCGACGCCGTTGGCGTTGCCCTGCGTCTCCGCGGTGAGATCGAGCACCGCGATCTTCCGAATCACCGGGCCGCCGGACGCGAACGGCGTGGGATACCGCCCCGTGATGTTGGGGTCCATGCCGTCCCCGCTGATGTTCTTGCCGATCTCCTGGACGACGAGCACGTCGGCCGCCGCGACCGGCAGCCGCGGCATGAGGCTGCGGGCGCGTTCGAGCAGCGCGGGCTCCCGATCGAGAAAGGCCTCCGGGGGCAGCACGGCCACCTCGATCGGCACGTCGTAGGCGTCCTCCACGGTACCGACGCCGAAGAGCAGCGGCGCCTTCTTCGCAACGATCCCGTAGCCCTCGACCAGCCGGTCCGCGAACCCCCCGAAGCCGGGGGCGTGCATCGACTGCGCCCCGCGCTGCTTGCCGATGCCGATCACCACCATCTTGACGAGGCCGCTTTCGATCACGCCGCGGAACGCGGTGTGCGGCTTGATGCGGCCGACCGCGACCGCCGCCCCGGCCTCCATGGCCGCGCGGTCCCAAAAGACGCCGGACCCGTCCGCGAGCCGCCCCAGTTCCACGACCTCCATCGAAGAGACGATGGGTGCGCCGGCCGACGACTCCGTCACACCGAGTCCGGCCAGGACCTCGCGCTGCCCGTCGGCGGTGGCGCCGCCGTGGCTGCCCATCGCGGGGATGATGAACGGCTGCGCGCCGTGGCGCCGCAAGGCGTCGACCACGGCCTTTGTGATCAGCGGGATCTCACCGACGCCGCGGCTCCCGACCGCGACCGCGACGCGTCCCTGGGGAACCCGGCGCGCGATCTCCGGCGCCTCGATCCGCCGGTGGATCTGGGCCTCGACGTCGCAGCGGCCCGGCGTGGCGAACTCCTGGTGCACGCGGACGACCCTCGGAAGGGCCGCCTTCTCGGGCGCCCGAATGCCCTCCACCGCGACGGTGCTCATGTCTTCTTGCCTACCCAGGCGTGCGCGGGATCCTCGCTCGCCATCAGCTTCCGGCCCTCGCCGGCGAGCGCCCACAGATAGTAGAGCTTGTATCCCGGCGCCGCGACGACCGGATGATATCCCCAGGGGATCAGCACGGTATCGCCGTCCTCCACGACGAACGTCGAGTCGACGTGCCGCTCCGGCGAGTACAGACGCTGAAATCCGAAGCCTTCCCTCGGTTTGACGCGGAAGTAGTAGACTTCCTGGAACACCGCCTCGCGCGGCGGATCATGGCGGTCGTGCTTGTGCGGCGGGTAGCTCGACCATGCGCCGGGCTCGTTGAACGTCTCCCCGGCGACGAGCCGCTGGGCGGGCTTCGATTCGTCGAGAATCGTGTACACCGTGCGTCTGTTCGGACCTTCGCCCCGCACGGCGACCACAACGTCCTGTGGACGGATCACGTAGGGTTGGCCGCCGTCGGGCGCTTTGGCGCGCAGCGCGGCGATCTCGACCGGCGCCGCCGCGGTGACACGATAGGGCAGGCCGGCCGGCACGTAGACCGATGTCGGCACCCCGTCGAAGACGTCCGCGCGGCCGCCGAGGTCGTTCCACGTATCGGCGCCCGGCACGCCGATCGAACACGTACCGCCCAAAATCACCAGCAGCGACTCCCGGCCCGGCGATACCGCCTCCATCGGCTGCCCGGGCTTGGGCCGGAGGATGGCGACCTCGAGGCTGTCGGAATCGGAGTTCTTGGGGTTCATGATCTCCGAAACGCCGTCCCGTGCGCTGCGCTTGAAGAACACGTTCACCGCCGCACCTCCGGAAGATCTTTGAGCGACACCGAGACCGTGGGATCGGCCCAGCGGGTGTTCGGAATCAGCGGATACCAGTCCGGCCGGCCGGGATCGCGGTCGTATGGATAGCCACCCAGCCGGCGGTAGAGCGCGGCGTAACGGCCGACCTTGTCGCGGTCGAGCCGAACGCCGAGGCCGGGACCCGCCGGCACCGCGATGCGGCCGCCGCGATAGGCCATCTTGCCACCGTCAATGATGTCGTCCGCCAGGTGATGATAGTGGGCGTCGGCTGCGAAGGCCAGGTTCGGGATGACGGCGCCGAGATGCAGCATCGTCGCGAGCTGGACCCCCAGCTCTCCGGACGAGTGCACGGCGACGCCGAGCTGGAACGTCTCGCACACGCCGGCCGCCTTCACGCACGGACGGATGCCGCCCCAGAACGTCGTGTCGAGCAGGATCACGTCCACCGCCGGCCGCAGCACGTTGGCGGCGAGCTCCTCGAAGTTAACCACGACCGTGTTGGTCGCGAGCGGCACACGCACGCGCTCGCGGAGGCGCCGCATGCCGTTCAGGCCCCACGTCGGGTCCTCGAGGTAGTCGTTGCGCAGATCTTCGATCGCCCGGCCGAACCGGATGCCTTCCTCGACGCTCAGGGCAGAGTTGGGATCGTAGCGCAGCCCGTCCTCCGGGAACGCGGCGGCCAGGGCGCGGTAGCACGCCAGCTCGTAGTCCGGCGCGAACACGCCGCCCTTCAGCTTGTGCGTGCGAAAGCCGTGCTCGGCGCGCAGCGCGCGCGCGTGGGCGACGAGCTGCTCGACCGTGCGGACTTCCCCCCGGCCGGTCTTCGGATCGGCGTACCGGAAGAACAGATAGCTCGCAAACGGCACCTCATCCCGAAGCCGTCCGCCGAGGAGATCGTAGACCGGCACCTGGAGGGCCTGCCCGATGATGTCGAGGCACGCGAATTCGATCGCGGCGTGGAGCTGCGTTCGGTTGTTGTAGAGGCTCGCGGTCGGGTTGCAGATCTTGAAGCGCAGCGCCTCGAGGTCGAACGCGTCGTGGCCGACGACGTAGGGCTTGAGCCCGAGGAGCGCGCCTTCCGCGGCCTCCCCGCCCCCGCCCATCTCGCCGAGGCCGACGAACCCGTCCGCGGTCTCCAGCTCGACGATCGTCCGAACGAACCGTCCCCAGTGCGCACCGTTACTGTGCCGGAGCGGCGCCTCGAGCGGGACCGTGACCGTCGTGGCGCGCAGATCGGCGATTCGCAGGCGCTTCACCGGCGCACACGGATGACCATGTTCACCGGGTTGATGAACCGGAGCGCGGCGAGCAGCAGCACAAGGCCGGTCACCATGTAGACGACCGCCATCGCGTCGATGGCCTGGCTCGGCCGGATGCCGGCGGCGAACGCCGTGTAGTAGAGGGCGACAACCAGGGTCTGGCTCTTCGCGCCGGAGACGAGGAAGGTGAGCTCGAACAGCGCGATCGCGCGCACGAGGATCAGCAGGCCCGCGGCCAGCATACCGGGGAGCGCGATCGGCAGGAGCACCCGTGCGAACACCCGGAGCGCCGGCGCGCCGAGGGTGCGGGCGGCGCGCTCGAGGTTCGGATCGATCTGCTCGAAGAACGGCGTCATGATCAGCACCACGAACGGCAACGCCGGCACGACGTTGGCGACGATGACACCCGCGAGCTTGCCGCCGAGATGGAGCTTGTAGAGCATCGCCGCGAGCGGGATGCCGTAGGTGATCGGCGGCACCATCATCGGCAGTACGAGCAGCAGCATGAGCGCGGCCCGGCCGGGGAACACGTGCCGCGCGAGCGCGTAGGCCGCCGGCACCCCGAGGGCGAGGCTGATCAGCGTGACGCTGAGTCCGACCACGATCGTGACGGCGAGCACGGAGCCGAGATCAAACTCAGCCAGCGCGAACTGGTACCACTTCGCGGTGTACGCGTCGGGCAGCCATCCACCGAACCATGTGGACGCGATCGAGTTCAAAAACGCCGAGAGAAAGATACCGGCGACCAGCAGCGCGAACAGGCCGACGATCGCGTAGACCCACCACGCGGGGCCGTCCCCGGTCCGCCCCCGGCGGCGGGCGATCGGGCGGGAAGACGTCGGCGCCGCCTGGCTCATCCGCGCCCTCCGATCGTCGGCGCGCGGTAGACGCGGCTCCGGGCGGCGAGGACCAGCGCCACGAACGCCAGCTCAATCGCGCCCATGACCATTGCGATCGCCGAGGCCCGCGGATAATCGAAGTTCTCGTACGCCGCCTGCCAGGCGGCGAGCGCGATCACGCGCGTGGACCCGGCCGGCTCGCCGACAAGCACCGCGGACGGAAAGACCGAGAACGTCGCAACGAACGAGAGCGCCGCGGCGGCGGCGATCCCCGGGGCGAGTAGCGGCAGCGTTACCCGGCGGAGGCGCTCCCACCACCCCGCGCCGAGCGTGCGCGCCGCCTGCTCGAGGCGCGGATCGAGCCCGGACGCGTAGCCGAGGAGCACGAGAAACACCGCGGGAAAGTCCGAGATCGTCAGCGAGAGGAAGACACCGGTGTAGTTGTGGACGAACTGGACCGGGAACGTGACGAGGTGGAGCGCGACGAGCGTCTTGTTGACCCATCCCGCCGGTCCAAAGAACTCGATCATGCCCTCCGCGAGCAGCACCGTGCCGAGGGTCATCGGAATCACGAGCAGCCCGGTGATCAGGCGCTGGCCGGGCAGCGGCCGCCGGAGGCGGTAGGCCAGCGGCAGTGCAAGAGCGAGGTCGAGGAGTGTCACCGGAACGGCGAGGCGCAGGGTGTTCCAGATCGACAGCCGCTCCCGCGGGTCGCCGAAGAACGATCCGTAGTTGGCGAAGACGCCCGCCTTGGCCAGTGCGCCAATGGGCGAGAGCGAGAGCTGCAGGCCATAGATAAACGGATAGACGAACAACGCGAGCACGACGAGGAGCGCCGGGGCGAGCGGCAGCAGCGGCCGCCAGTGGACGCCCGCGCGCCGCAGCACGACCGCGCCCTCACCCGCCTGCGTTCCCGCAGCCCGCTGCATCGCTTGCCTACTCCGGCGGGAACACCAGGAGCCGTTCCGGATTGGCGCTGAGGACGACGGCGGCGCCGCGCTCCAGGCGGGCGGGCGTGCGCACGACAAACGCGTCGCCGGCGTCCGCGACCACGCTGCACTCGAACGCATCGCCGATGAACTCCGCGAACTCGACCCGCGCCACAATACCCGGCCGGTTGGCCGGCACGGGCAGGACCTCGACGTCTTCCGGCCGTACCGCCGCCACCGCCTCGGCGCCCGCCGCCACCCCGTCGCGCACCGTGCCCGCCAGATGCAGGCCGGACGGCGTCGCCACCTCAGCGTGGGTGCCGCGGACGCTCTCGACCCGGACGCGGAGGAGATTGCGGTAGCCGAAGAAATTCGCCACGAACGCCGACTTCGGGTGGAGATACACATCCTCCGGCGAGCCGACCTGCCGCAGCGTGCCATCCTTCATCAGTCCGATGCGGTCGGAGAGCGAAAGTGCCTCTTCTTGATCGTGGGTCACGTACACGGTCGTCAGCCCGAGCGCTTGATGCAGCCGGCGGATTTCGAGCCGCATCTCGATCCGCAACTTTGCGTCGAGGTTGCTGAGCGGCTCGTCCATGAGGAGCAGCCGCGGCTCGATGACGAGCGCGCGGGCCAGGGCGACGCGCTGCTGCTGCCCGCCGCTGAGCTGCGCGGGATACCGGTCGATCGTCTCTTCGAGATGGACGAGCGCGAGCGCCCGGCGGACCCGGCGATCCACGTCGTCCGGCCGCACGCCCTGCATCTCCAGTCCGAACGCCACATTGCGGCCGACGGTCAGGTGCGGGAACAGCGCGTAGCTCTGGAACACCACGCCGAAGCCTCGCCGCTCCGGCGGCACGGGCGCAAGGTCCTGGCCGTCCAGCAGGATCTGTCCCGCGTCGGGGTCGAGCAGCCCGGCGAGGAGGTTGAGCGCGGTACTTTTGCCGCAACCGGACGGCCCCAGCAGGCTTACAAACTCGCCGCCGTGCACATCGAGATCGAAGCCGCGCACCGCCGCGACATTGCCAAATTGTTTCACAAGACCGCGGATTTCGACGCGGCCGATTTGATGCCGCCGGGCCGGCGGGCTCCCAACCGCCGGCCCGGAAACCTGTGTCCGGGTCTCCGCGCTCACTTGAGCTTGTTCGCGCCGACCTTCTGGTCCCAGAGCTGAAAGGCCTGGACCAACTTCGCCGGGTCGAGCGGGATCTCGATCGGGCGCGTCTTGATCAACTCGTCAAAGGACGCGCGCTGCACCGGCCCGACTTTGTCCTGACTGTCCTTCGGCGCCATCGACAGCGGCACGTTCTTCACCGCCGGCCCCGGATAGAAGTAGCCGGTATCGTAGGTTTTCGCCTGCTGGTCGGGCTTCAGCACCCACGCGATCAGGTCGAGCACCAACCCCAGCATCTCCGGCGAGTTGCCCTTCGGCACGCAGATGTACTGCGTGTCCGCGATCAGATGCTCGTTCGCGAACGCGAACGCGCCGAAGTTCTTCGGGACCACGCCGAGCGCGCGGACGTTGAGGTCCCAGCCCATCGTCGACGCCGCGATCGTGCGCGCGCCCTGGCCGAGCTCCTGGAACGTGCCCGCCGTACCGGTCGGGTAGTACTGGAGATACTGGCCGAGCTGCTGGTAATACGGCCAGACTTTCGTCCAGGACTCGGGCTCGCGCGGGTTCGCCTCGCCGAGCAGATAGGGCAGGCCCATCATGAAGCTGCGGCCCGGGCCGGAGTTGGCCGGCCGGGCGTAGATCAGCTGCCCGGGATTGGCTTTCGCCCAGGTCAGGAGATCTTCAGGGGTCTTCGGCGGACTCGGCAGCCGCTGCGGATTGTACGTGAACGTCGGCCCGTAGTTGCCGAAGACGTCGAGGATGCCGAAGCCCTGCGCGAGCCCCTGCGCCTTCGGCTGAATGTAGTTGCCGATCAGGCTGGGAAACTTCGCCTGGTAGTCGGGCAGGATCGGCTGCCAGATCTTCTGCACGATCCCGGCGGATAGCGCGTCAGAGCCCGTCAGGACCATGTTGATCTGCAGCTGGTTGGCCTGCTGCTGCGCGAGAATCTTCGCCGGCAGCTCCGGCGCCGTCGCCTGTTGGTAGCTCACGGCGCTGACGTATTGTTTGTGCGACCCGGCGTAGTCCTCGATGATCGCTTTGGTCAACTGCAGCTGTCCGGCCACGTCGATGATGGTCAGCTGAAGCGGCTTCGACGGCATCGGCGGCATCGTCGCACCGGCGGCGCCAACAACTCCGGGACGGCCGAGTATTCCGGTGCCGGCGGCCGCGGCCGCGCCGGCTGCGATCAGAAGCGTTCTCCGGTCGAAACGACGGGAATCATGACTCACACCTAACACCCCCACAGTCGGTCAATTTAAATGAACTTCCCTACCATCCCACGTTATGATGACCGCCGTGGGTTCCGTCTGTATATCAGACCGGGATCGGATTTTCGAGGATGGGGGCCGCCCTCCTGGTACGGGCCCTCCAGCGGCTCCTC
>DATEGA010000153.1:0-5556 GCA_035280345.1 bacterium
CCCGCCGCGCGGCGGGCTGTCCGTCCGCGTATCTCGTGGGCCGCCGGGAGTTCTGCGGCCTTGTGTTCGACGTCGATGCCCGCGTGTTGATCCCCCGTCCGGAGACCGAGCGGCTCGTCGAGGTGGTCGCGGCGGGGCTCAGGCCGCGCCCGGCGCCGCTGATCGTAGACGTCGGCACTGGCAGCGGGGCGATCGCGCTCGCGCTTCTTCATCTGCTGCCGGGCGCGTGCGCCGTCGCCACGGACGTGTCGAGCGCCGCGCTCGAGGTCGCGCGCGCCAACAGCGAGCGGCTCGGCCTTACAGGCCGCGTCACCTGGCGGTGCGGCGACGGCCTCAAGGCGCTCGCCGGCGTGGTGCCGGTTGCGGGCGCCGACGCCGTCTGCGCGAATCCGCCGTACGTGCCGAGCGCGGACGTCGAGACGCTGGCGCGGGAGGTGCGCGAGCACGAGCCGCGTGCCGCGCTGGACGGTGGCCCGGACGGCCTCGTGGTGCACCGGCGCATCGTCGAGGGCGCGGCTGTCTACCTCAGGCCGGGTGGAGTGCTGGCGCTCGAGACGTGCGCGGAGGGCCACCAGGCGCATGCCGTCGCGGCGCTCATCGCCGGCACGGGCGGGTTTGCCCGGGCGGAGATCGTACAAGACTACGCGGGGCTCGATCGCGTCGTCGTCGCGGCGCGGCTGGGCGCGGCCGCGGAATGGAGGACCGCACGGTGATCAGCGGGTATCCGGCGCGTCCGATGCAGGTGATCGGGGTACATCCGGCGTCGGAGGACGTGCCGCGCCAGGCGGTGCGGGCGCTGCTCGACGGTGGACTCGTTGCGTTTCCCACCGACACCTACTACGCGCTCGGCGCCTCCGCCCTCGACGGCGGGGCGGTGGCCCGTGTCTTCGCGGCGAAGCGGCGGCCCCCCACGGAACCGCTGCCCGTGTTCGTCGCCGACACCGGTCAGTGGCGCATGCTCGTGTCGGACCTGCCCGACGTCGCGCTGCGGCTCGCGGACCGCTTCTGGCCGGGCCCGCTCACGATTGTCTGCCGGCGGGCGCCACATCTCCCGCCGCTGCTGGCGGGTGGCGGCGACACGATAGGGGTGCGCCAGCCGGGGTCCGTTCTCGCCGTCGCGCTTTGCCGGGCCCTTGGGATGCCGGTGACGGGCACCAGCGCCAACAGCCACGGCCTCGCGGCGCCGGTGACGGCGATCGAGGTAGGGATGGACCTCGGCGGGCACGTCGACCTGATCCTCGACGGCGGCACCTGCCCCGGCGGCCATCCGTCGACGGTCATCGACGTCACGCGCACGCCGGCCGTGATCGTCCGTCCCGGCGGGGTGCCGGCCGACGAACTGCGCGACGTGACCGGCCCGCTCGGCTAAGGATTTGATGGCGGTTCACCGAATCTTGAGCAAAGCACGTCCTCTCGAGCCCCCCTCGGGATGGAAGGAGTGACGCGCCGTGGATGAACTGCGCCGCACCGATCCGGAAGTCGCCGACGCCATCGCGAACGACGTCGAGCGTCAACGCTATTACGCCAACTTGGTCGCCTCCGAGAACTATGCCGGCCGCGCGGTGCTGGAAGCGCTCGGCAGCGTGATGACCAACAAGTACGCCGAGGGCTATCCGGGCAAACGCTACTACGGCGGCTGTGAGTTCGTGGACGTCGTGGAGCGTCTCGCGATCGACCGGGTGCGCGCGCTCTTTGGCGCGGAGCACGCCAACGTGCAGCCGCACGCGGGCGCGCAGGCGAACATGGCCGCGTACTTCGCGGTGATCAAGCCCGGCGATCCGGTACTCGCGATGAGCCTCGCGCACGGCGGGCACCTCACCCACGGCAGCCCGGTCAACTTTTCCGGACAGTTGTACCGCATCATCCCGTACGGGGTCCGCGCCGATACCGAGCAGATCGACTACGACGAACTGGCGAAACTCGCGCGCGAGCAGCGGCCCAAGGTCGTCGTCTCCGGAGCGACCGCCTACCCGCGGCAGTTTGACTTTCCGAAGATCCGGGCGATCTGCGATGAGGTCGGCGCGGTGATGATGGTGGACATGGCGCATTTCGCCGGGCTCGTGGCCGGAAAAGCCCACCCCGACCCGGTGCCGTACGCGGACATCGTGACCTCGACGACCCACAAGACACTGCGGGGCCCCCGCGGCGGCCTGATCCTGTCCAAGGAGCGGATCGCCGCGGCGATCGACAAGGCGGTGTTTCCGGGCATGCAGGGCGGACCGCTCATGCACGTGATCGCGGCAAAGGCCGTGTGCTTCAAGGAAGCGATGCACCCCGACTTCCGCACATACGCGGCGCGCATCGTGGAGAACGCGCGCGCGATGGCGGACGAGTTTCTGCGGCGGGGGTACCACGTCGTCTCCGGCGGCACGGACAACCACCTGATCCTGCTCGATGTGCGCAGCAAGAAGCTCACCGGGCGCAAGGCCGAGCGGGTGCTCGACGCCGCGCACATCGTCGTGAATAAGAACATGATCCCGTTTGATCCGGAGAAGCCGATGACGGCGAGCGGCGTGCGCATCGGTACGCCGGCCCTGACCACCCGGGGCATGCGCGCCGCGGAGATGCGGACGGTCGCCGGTTGGATCGACACAGTGTTGAGCGCGCCGGACGACGAGGGGCTGCAGGCAAGGGTACGGGCGGACGTGCGCGCGCTGTGCGCGTCCTTCCCGATCTACCCGGAGGCGGTGGGGGCCGTCCGATAGTGGCGCGGCCGTCCTGGGACGAGTACTTCATGAGCCTCGCGCGCCTTGCGGCCACGCGGTCGACATGCACGCGGCGCCACGTGGGCTCGGTCATCGTGAAAGACCGCATGGTGCTCAGCACCGGCTATAACGACACGCCGCGCGGGCTGCCGAACTGCGGCGAGGGCGGCTGCGCGCGCTGCGCCTCCGCCGCCGCCTCGGGTACGTCGCTCGACAGCTGCCTCTGCCTCCACGCGGAGCAGAACGCGATCGTGCAGGCAGCCTACCACGGCGTCCCGATCGCCGGCGGCACGATCTACTGCACGCACCAGCCGTGCCTCACGTGCGCGAAAATGATCGTGAACGCGGGCCTCGTCCGCATTGTCTACGACGAACCGTACCCCGACGCGGTGGCGGAGCGGCTGTTGACCGATGCGTCCATCGCGTTCAGCCGGTTCGTGCCGGTTCGTGCGGCACCCGTCGGGTAGCACCCTGGTCCCGCAGAGTGCTATAATGTCGCGTCGTAGCGAACGGACTGGAGGGGACGGGTCATGGAACGGGTGAGTCTGAGCGCCCAGGTGCGCGAGGCGACGGGTAAAAGCGGAGCCAAGCGCGCGCGCCGCGAGGGGCAGATCCCGGCGGTCGTCTACGGCCGCGGGCGGACGCCGCGGGTGGTGTCGGTGGGCCGCAAAGATCTCGTGTCGGCGCTGCAGACCGCGGGCCGGAACGCGCTGATCGACCTGCGAATCGCCCAGGACGGCGACGCGCAGACCGAAGTGGTGATGATCGAGGAGATCCAACGCGATCACATCCGCCGCGAGATCCTGCACGTCGACCTCCATCTGATCAGCCTGACCGAGGCGATCGAAGTGAGCGTCCCCGTCGTGCTGAGCGGCACGCCGGAGGGCGTGACGTCGGGCGGCGGTGTGCTCGAGCAAGTGCATCGCGAGATCGAGGTGAAGTGTCTCCCGACGCAGATTCCGGACCGGTTCACCGTGGACGTAAGCGGGCTGCGCGTCGGCGGGTCGATCCACGTCAGCGATCTGAAGGTGGCGGAAGGCATCGAGATCCTGACGCCGCCGGAAGAAGTGATCGCGGCGGTTGTCGCCGCAGCGGCGGAGGAAGAGGCCGCGCCGGCGGCGGCGGCGGAAGGCGAAGCGCCGGCGGAGCCCGAGCTCGTGGGCCGTGCGGCCGCGGAGGGCGAGGCCGCGCCCGCCGAAGAGGGCGCCAAGGGCGGCGCGAAGGCGGAGGGCAAGCCGGCCAAAGCCGAGGCGAAGCCCGCCAAGTCCGAGAAGAAGGAGTAGTCTGGTCCCCGCGGGGCTGCGTATTCCTGGTTTGGTGTATGAGGGGCGTGGGATCGGGCCGCGCCCCTCCTGTTTGTCGCCGAAAATTCACCGGTTGCACATGAGCGCATGAAATGATCGCGATCGTAGGGCTCGGCAATCCGGGCCGGCGGTACCGAGGCACGCGGCACAATCTCGGCCGCGACGTGGTGGATCGCGTGGCGCAGAAGCTGGGGGTTCAATTAAAGGAAGACGGGTTCGCGCGCACGGCGCGGGCCCAGTTCGGCCGTGCCTCGGTGCTGCTCGCGATCCCCGAGACTTATATGAACGTGAGCGGGCAGGCTGTCTCCGAGATCGCCCGCCGCCGCCGGGTCAAGCCGGAAAACCTCCTGATCATCTACGACGACCTCGACCTGCCGGTCGGCCGGCTGCGCCTGCGGCCGGCCAACGGGGCCGGCGGCCACAACGGCATCCGGTCGATTATCGAGCACCTCGGCACGAAGGCGTTTCCGAGACTGCGGGTCGGCATCGGCCGTCCGCCGGCCGGCGTCGAGCCGGAGTCGTTCGTCCTCGAACGGTTCACTGCCGACGAGCGCGCGGTGATCGACGAGGCGGTCGAACGGGCCGCCAACGCCGCGTTGGCGGTCGTGAGCGACGGCCTGGAAACCGCGATGAACCGGGCGAACGTGCGGGACGCCTCGGCCCCAGCGGCCGGACCGGGCCGCGGGACAGCACCCCGCGGCGCCGGACCGGACCCGGACCCCCGTGCCTGAAGGGAACCTTCCGGACCCCGGCAGCGCTTCTGACAAAGAAGCCGTTACCAGGGGGGCCGACGTGACGGAAGCCGTATCCGCGTTGAGCGCACTTCACGCCGGGGGGCACGCGGGCGAGACCGGCGCGCACCGTCTCGCGGCCTTCGAGGAGTTGCTGACCCGCCACATGCGCAGCATCTACCGCGTCGCCTACCGGCTCGCCGGGAATGCGGACGACGCGGAAGATTTGATGCAGGAGGCGGTGGCCGAAGCGTTTCGCGCATTCGACCGCTACCAACCGGGGACATACTTTGACCGGTGGGTCTACCGGATCATGCACCGCACACACATCGATTGGATCCGCCGGCGCGGCCGCCGGCCGGAGGTGTCGTTCGACGCGCCCGCGTCGCCGGACGGCGATCCGCTCCTGGCCCGCCTCGGCGACACCGGTTCTGATCCGCAGCATCTCGCCGAGATGCGGGATCTCGACGGGCCGATTCAAGCCGCGCTCGAGAGCCTGCCGGCGGAGTTCCGGACGGTCGTTGTCCTTGCGGACATCGAGGGACTCTCGTATGATGAAATCGCGGCCGTGGCCGCGTGTCCGGTGGGCACCGTTCGTTCGCGCCTCCACCGGGCCCGCGAAGCGCTCCGCACGGCGCTGCGGCCCTACTTCAGGGGAGGGGACCGGTGAGCACTCCGCACGTTGCCGACCGCCTCTCGGCGTACCTCGACGGCGCCCTGCCGGCCTCGGATTTGGAATTCGTGCAGGCGCACCTCGAGGTATGCGGGACGTGCGGCCGGGCGTACGAGGAGTTGCGGACGCTGCGCGGGCTGTTG
>DATEGA010000154.1:0-4064 GCA_035280345.1 bacterium
CTCGCGTAGGCGCCTTCCGTGTTCTCGCGCACAATGACGTAGTCCGTCCCGTCCGGTGCGATCGCATGAACGCCGGGAACCCGTCGGACGGGCCGGACGTTCGCGAAAAGGGTGAACGCTTTGCGGAGCGGCCCCGCGACGGTGCCGGCTTCCGTCCCGTCCGGATGCCTGACACCCGGCAGGCCGGCGGGGCCTTTCAGCATTGCGCGCGAGTCGCGGCACACCTCGAGGACGTCGGGCGGGACGCTGCTCCCGGTCCGCGCAAACGCGCGCGTGCCGGCGTCGAGACGCCGCCACTCGAGCCGCGCGCCGGCGC
Organism: bacterium; assembly: GCA_035280345.1. GTDB lineage: Bacteria > Sysuimicrobiota > Sysuimicrobiia > Sysuimicrobiales > Segetimicrobiaceae > DASSJF01. The sequence continues at coordinate 317 of DATEGA010000154.1, forward strand.
TCTCGGCCGCGGCCTCGAGGACGGGCAGAGCGGCCGCGACGATTTCCGGGCCGATGCCGTCGCCTTCCATGAGCGCGACCGTGTAAGCGGTCGATGCGGAACCCACGGCGAGGTGGTTCAACGGCAGGACGGACGGTTCCCGGGAAAAAGAACCCGTGCACCGGCTGTCCCGAGGCCGGCCATCCCTATGAGGCGCGGCCGCACCCGGCCGGCGCAAGGAGGCCAGTATGACGCCGCCCACGCCACCCTACGACGCGATCGTGATCGGGTCAGGGCAAGCCGGCACGCCGCTTGCACGGGCCCTCGCCGAAGCCGGCCGGCGGACGGTGTTGATCGAGAGTACGCACGTGGGCGGCACGTGCGTCAACGAAGGGTGCACGCCGACGAAGACGATGGTCGCGAGTGCCCGCGTCGCGTATCTCGCGCGCCGCGGCGGCGACTACGGCATACGCACCGGCGACGTCTCTGTGGACATGGTCAAAGTGCGCGAGCGCAAGCGGGCGATCGTAGAGAAGTTCCGCGGCGGCGGCGAGAGAGGCCTTGCCAAGATTGAGCGCCTGGAGCTCGTCCGGGGCGAGGCGCGCTTCATCGGGCCGCACGAGATCGAGGTGGCGGAGGAATCGGGTGGTAGGCGGTCGCTTTCGAGCGACCAGATCTTTTTGAACGTAGGCGCGCGACCGACGAAGCCCGCGCTGCCCGGCCTGGACGCCGTGCCGCACCTCGACTCGACCTCCATCATGGAGCTGGACGCGGTGCCCGAGCACCTCTTGATCCTCGGCGGCGGGTACATCGGCAGTGAGTTCGGCCAGATGTTCCGGCGCTTCGGGAGCCGCGTGTCGCTCGTCCAGCGCGGGATGCATCTCCTCGGGCGGGAAGATCCGGACGTCGCCGAGGCGGTGGAGGGCATTCTCCGCGACGATGGGATCGACGTGCTGCTGAACTGCGAGGCGCGCCACGTCGAGCACAGCGCAGCCGGCGCGATTCATCTCCGGGCGCGAGTGGGCGGGGTCGAGCGAAGCGTGAACGGCACTCACCTGCTCGTGGCCACGGGACGCACCCCGAACACGGATCGCCTGAACCTCAAGGCCGCGGGGATCGAGCACGACCACCAGGGGTTCATCCGGGTCAACGACCGCCTCGAAACCAACATCGAGGGCGTGTTCTGCCTCGGCGACGCCAAGGGCGGGCCGGCGTTCACGCACATTTCCTACGACGACTTCCGGGTCGTGCAGACGAACGTCCTCGGCGGCGGCGGCGCGAGCATCGCGAACCGCCTCGTGCCGTACTGTGTGTTCATGGACCCTGAGCTCGGCCGTGTCGGGCTTACCGAGGCCGAGGCACGCCGGCAGGGACATTCGGTGCGGGTATTCACGATGCCGATGCGGAGTGTGGCGCGCGCGATCGAAATGGACGAAACGCGCGGCCTGATGAAGGCCGTGGTCGACGAACGGTCCCGCGAGATCCTGGGGTGCGCGATTCTCGGCGTGATGGGCGGCGAGGTGATGACGGTGCTCCAGGCCGCGATGATGGGCCGCCTGCCGTACACGGTGCTCCGGGACGCCGCGATCGCGCACCCAACGGTGGCGGAGTCCCTCAACAACCTCTTCGATCAGTAGGGCGGGCCGCCGAAGCGGCGGCAGCGAAGTCTATCCGGGTTCCGCGAGGACGGCGTGAGGGGGCGAAGCGTGGCGAGGCATCTGGTCTGTCTAACGTTCGATTTCGACGCAATCTCGATCTGGGTCCGGCGCGGTCAGACAACGCCGACGGCGCTGTCGCGCGGGGAATTTGGGGTCGTCGGCGCCGAACGCATCCTCGATCTCCTGCGCGCCCGCCATATTCCGGCGACGTGGTTCATACCCGGCCACACGCTCGATACGTACCCGGAGACGTGCCGGCGCATCAGCGCGGAGGGCCACGAGATCGCCCACCACGGCTACCTGCACGAGCCGCCCGCCACGCTCACCCGAGACGACGAAGACCGGGTGCTCGTCCGCGGCCTCGAGGCGATTCGGCGCATCACCGGCGGCGCGCCGAAAGGCTACCGCTCGCCGTCGTGGGACCTCAGCCCGCACACGATCCCGCTCCTGCTCGCCCACGGTTTCGTCTACGACTCGAGCATGATGGCGCACGACCACCTGCCGTACCGCGCGCGTCAAGGCGACGAGGTCGGCGGGGACAGTGCCGTGCGGTGGGGCGAGGCGACTCCGCTCATCGAGATGCCGGTGTCGTGGTCGCTCGACGACTATCCGCACTTCGAGCGGGCCTCGGGGCCGAGCGGTCTGCAGCCGGGATTGATGCACGCGGCGGGCGTGCTCGACAACTGGGTCGACGACTTCCGGTATATGGCGCGCGAGGCGGAGTGGGGCGTGCTGACCTACACCTTTCATCCGCAGGTCAGCGGCCGGGGCCACCGCATGCTGACGATCGAGCGGTTGATCGACGCGACGCGTGATCTCGGCGCGACCTTCGTGCGCATGGACGAGGCGGCGGCTGAATTCGCGGTGCGCGACCGCGCCGGCGCCGCCGGGGCGCCGGGTGGGAGCGGTGCCCGCGGGGCGGCCCGATGAAGGTCACGGGCGGCGAGGCCGCCTGCTACCGCATCAAGCTGCGAGAGCCGTGGCAGAGCTCCGGCCATGTCATCAGCGTGTTCGAGCTCATCACCGCGCGCCTGCGGACGGACACGGGGCAGGAGGGCGTGGGGTGGGCGTTCACGGTCGGCGCCGGCGGAACGGCGATCGCCGCGTTCCTGAGCGACGACCTGCTGCCGAGAGCCGCGGGTCTGGATCCGGCGCTGGTCGAGCGCGCATGGAGCACGCTTCACGCCACCGTACGCGACGCCGCCCCGGGCGGCCTGGCGCTCCTGGCGCTGTCCGCGGTCGACATCGCGCTGTGGGATCTCAAGGCGCAGGCGGCCGGTGAGCCGCTGTACCGGCTGCTCGGCGGGAGCCGCGACCGCGCGGAGGCGTACGGCAGCGGGATCAATCTCAACCTGCCGATCCCGGAGCTGCTCGCCCAGTTCCGGCGGTGGCGGGCGCGCGGCTTCCGGGCGTTCAAGATGAAGGTCGGCTCCGCCGACCCGCGCGCGGACCTCGAGCGCGTGCGCGCGGTGCGCGAAGAAATCGGGCCGGACGCCCTGCTGATGCTCGACGCCAACCAGAAGTGGTCGGCGGGAGAGGCGGCTGGGCGAATCCGCGCGTTTGAGCCGTACGACCCCTACTGGATCGAGGAGCCGCTGCCCGCGGAGGACGTCGCCGGCCACGCGTGGCTGCGTACGCAGGTCCGGTGCCCGATTGCGCTCGGCGAGAACCTCTTCTCCGCGGCGGCGTTCAACGAGTTCCTGCGGCACGGCGCCGTGGACGTCGTGCAGCCGGACGTTGTGCGGGTCGGCGGGGTCACGCCGTTCCTCAAGATCGCGCACCTCGCCGAGGGCTGCGGTATTCCGACGGCGCCGCACTTGGTGCTGGAGCTGTCGGGCCAGCTGTGCTGTGCGATCCGGCACGCGTCGATGATCGAGGACCTGGACGGCGGCAACCTGACCGAGCTCGAGGCGCTCCAGGAGCCGATTCGCACGCAGGACGGATACTTCACGCCGCCGGCCCGGCCGGGCCACGGCGTGCGGTTCAACTGGGACGCGCTGGCCCGCTGGCAGGCCGCGCCCGGACCGGCGGGACGCGTGCGCCGTGGGTGAGCTCTCCGGCAAGATCGCGCTGGTGACAGGGGCGGGGCGCGGCATCGGCCGCGCGGCGGC
>DATEGA010000155.1:0-2543 GCA_035280345.1 bacterium
CCGGCGCTCTCTCCGGAGCCGTTCCCGACGGCGGCGGCCGCGGCCGCCAAGGACACTGTCACGCTGCACCTCTTCTCCGACGTCCCCAATCTCGACCCGCACATGCACATCCTGCGTGAAGAGATCATCATTATGTATCACATCTTCAACAACCTCGGCACGCGCAATCTCAAGACGATGAAGATCGGCCCGGACCTCGCCACCTCGTGGAAAATCGTGTCGCCGACCGTCTGGGAGATGGACCTGCGCGAGGGCGTCAAGTTCCACAACGGCGACTCGTTCACGGCCGAGACGGTCAAGTTCAACTACGACCGCGTGCTCAACCCGGCGCAGAAGAGCCCGCAGCGCGGCAACCACGAGGCGATCGACCACGTCGAGGTGCTGGCCCCCTACAAGGTCCGCATCGTGACGAAGCGCCCCTACCCGATCTTCGTCGAACGGCTCCAGAACTTCCAGATGCACTCCGAGAAGTATGTCAAAGACAAGGGCGACGCGTACGTCGCCGAGCATCCGGTCGGCACCGGCCCGTACAAGTTTGTGGACTGGAAGCGCGGCTCCGAGGTCAACGTCGTCCGTAACGACGACTATTGGGGCCCCAAGGCGGCGATTCCGCACGCGAAGTTCCGCATCATCACCGACGTCGCGACGGCGGTGGCGGAGCTGCTCGCGGGGAACGTCGACATTATTCGCTACGTGCCGACCGACCAGATCGCCACGATCAATCGGTCGGGCCGTGCGACCGCAAAGATCCAAAAGATCCTGCGCGTCGAGTACGTCGCGCTCGACGCCGCCGGCCGCTCCGGCAACAACCCGTTCCAAGACAAACGGGTCCGCCAGGCGGCCAACTACGCGATCGATGCGGACCTCTACCTGAAGCGGCTGCAGCCGGGCGGCGACAAGACGCCGGCCGCCCTGAACCCGATGCACTTCGGGTTCGACCCGTCGATCCCGCCGTACGGGCACGATGCGGACCGGGCGAAGAAACTCCTGGCCGAGGCCGGGTACAAGAACGGCTTCGACGCGCGGTGGCTGACGAGCAACCTCGGGATGCCGAGTTATCAGAATGTCTACGACGCAATGGCGCAGGATCTCTCGGCGGTCGGCATCCGCACGAAACAGCAGTTCATCCAGGCGACGCAGACGCTGGTCGACCTGATCACGACCGGCAAGGCGGGCCCGATGTTCGGGTTCAGTTGGGGCAGCTATTCGGTGTTCGACGCGGACGGGCTTTACTGGGACTGCTTCCATCCAACCAGCAACCTCTCATACTGGCACCATCCGCGGTTCGCGCAGTTGATCGAGGCGGCGCGCGGGACGATCGACCCGGACCTCCGCAAACGGTTCTACTCGTCGGCCCAAGGGATCGTCCACGAAGAGGCGCCGGTAATCTTCCTGTGGGGCTTCCACTCCGTCTTCGGCGCCAGCACGTCAATCGACTGGTCGCCGGAGCCGGACGAGATCGTCCGGCTGTACGACGTGAAGCCGCACCAGGCCTAAGGCCGGTGACGGCCCCCCCTCCGTCGCTGCGATGATACCGTCGCCCGGCCGCCGATGACGCTCACCGCCCGGCTGGCGCACAACGTCGTCCGTGCCCTGGTCGTGCTGTTCGGCATCTCCTTGATCACGTTTATCTTGAGCCACGTCATCGGGGACCCGATCTCGGTCCTGCTGCCGCTCGACGCCCCCCCCTCGACGCGCGCGATCTATCGTCACGAGATGGGCCTCGACCGTCCGATCGTCGAGCAGTACGTCGCGTTTGCCGGCGACATCGCGCGCGGCCGGTTCGGCGACTCGTTTCTCATCAAGAAACCCGCGATCGCGCTGATCGCCGAGCGCATTCCGCGGACACTGCTGCTCGCCGCCGCGGGCATGATCATCGCGGTGACGATCGCGTTTCCGCTCGGCATACTCGCGGCCTACCGCCGGCGTTCGCTGGTCGACAGCGGGTCGCTCGCCGCCGCGGTCGCCGGCGCGGCGATCCCGATCTACTGGCTCGGCCTCATGCTGCAGATCGTCCTCGGAGTGCACCTGCATTGGCTCCCGCCGTCGGGGTTCGGGTCCTGGCGCCACCTCGTCCTCCCGGCGTTCACCCTCGGCGTGTTCCTCGCGCCGGTGACGATGCGCCTCGTCCGCTCCGGCATGATCGATGTGCTGAACCAGGAATACGTCCGCACCGCGCGTGCCAAGGGGCTGCCTGAGCCGCGTGTCTTGGTGCGGCACGCGTTTCGCAACATGCTGATCCCTGTGCTCACGGTGCTGGGGCTCCAGTTCGGGCAGTTGATGGGCGGCGCCGTGATCACCGAAACCGTGTTCGCCTGGCCGGGCGTGGCGAGCCTCGTCGTGCAGGCGATTCAGAGCTCCGACTTTCCGGTCACCCAGGCGGCAGTGATGATCCTCGCCGTCATCATTCTCGTCGTCAACCTGAGCGTCGACACGGTGGCCGGAACGCTCGACCCGCGCCTCAAGGCGTAGGCGCATGGTGAGCCGCGGCGCGGTCGCCCTCTCCCCCGGCCTCGCGCGGCCGGCGCGGCCGCGGGTCGGCG
>DATEGA010000156.1:0-21300 GCA_035280345.1 bacterium
CGGGTCGGCGTCCGCTGGCGCCGTATCCGGCGGCTGCGCGGCGGACTCGCGGGGGCTATCGTCGTCGCGCTGATCGTCGCCGCGGCCCTCCTCGCGCCGTGGCTCGCCCCGCACAATCCCTACGTCGGCCGGGTGATCGACCGGCTGCTGCCGCCGGTGTGGATGGAGGGCGGCGACTCGGGGTATCTGCTCGGGACCGATCAGATCGGCCGCGACGTGCTGAGCCGCCTCATCTATGGCGGGCGGGTGTCGCTCGGCATCGCGGTGCTGGCCGTCGCGGTCGCGGGGACGGTCGGCCTCGCGCTCGGCCTCCTGGCGGGCTTCTACCGGGGCTGGCTCGACTGGACGATTTCCGCGGGCGTCGACGTGATGCTGACGTTTCCGTTCGTGCTGCTGGCGCTCGCGACGATCGCGGTATTGGGGCCGAGCGTCCGGAACGTCGTGATCGTGCTCGGCGTTACGGGATGGCCGATCTATACGCGCGTTGTGCGGGCGGAGGTCGTGCGCCTCCGGACGCTCGAGTTCGCGGTGGCGGCGCGCGCGCTCGGACTCACCAACGCACGGATCGTCCTGCGCCACATCGTGCCAAATCTGTTGAACGCGGTTATCGTCATCGCGAGCCTCGACGTGGCGCGCTTCATTATCGTGGAGGCATTTCTCAGCTACCTCGGCCTCGGCGTCCAGCCGCCCGTTCCGTCGTGGGGCGGCATGCTCGGGGACTTTCGGCCGTTCATGTTCGACCGCTGGTGGCTGCCGACGTTCCCCGGCATGGCGATCTTCCTCACCGCCCTCGCCGTCAACCTCGTCGGCGACGGCCTGCGCGACTACCTGGACCCGCAGTCCCGCACCACTCCCTAGGAACGGAGGCGAGGCCGATTTCGAACGACGCGCTCACCCTCGAGCAGGTGCTGGCGATCACGTACACATCGGGACACGCGTGGTCGCCCGACGGATCGCGAATCGCGTTCATTCACGACGACGGCGGGCGTTTCTCGCTCCGCATCACGCATGTCGAGGACGGCGCCGCCGGCGAGGTATCAGCGGGGGATGCACCGGTCAGCGCCTTCGCGTGGGGCCCCGGGGGCGAGATCGCCTACGTCGAGGGCGGCCGCCTGCTGCTCGCGCGCGCACCCCATACCGGGCGCCCCACCGAACGCGTGGTGCTCTATGCGCCGCGGGAGCCAATCACAGAGATCGCCTGGGCCCCCACGGGACGGACGCTCGCCTGCGCAAGCGCCGGCCGCGCGTGGGTCATCGATCTCGCCGGACCGTCGATTCGGGATCTCCGCGCACCCGACCGCGTGCGGCCGCTGTACCATGAGCCGGGACTCGTCTGGGCCCCTGACGCCCGCCACATCGCGGTGACGACGGAGCACCTCGGCCGCTGGGACATGGCCGTGATGGAGAACTCGGGCCGTGTGGTCTGGCGCTCGGAGACCGACGATCTTGAAGGCCCCATGACGTGGCTTCGCGCGAACCGCCTGCTCTTTGCGCAGGCGTCCGCCGACTACACCGCCCGCCGATGGTGCATCTTGGATCTCGACGGCGCGCGGCCGTCCCCGCACCTCGTGTGGACGGAGGACGAACCGGAGGGGCTGGGCGCCACCTTCGCGGCGCAGGCGCTCCCGGACGGCACGGGCGCCGTCGTGGTACTCCGGCACGAGGGCTGGTGGCATCCGTACCGGCTCGACGCCGAAACCGGGACGGTGCGGGCGCTCAGCGGGGGAGCCTGCGAAGACGTCGGCCACGCGGTCGACTCGCCCCGCGTGAGCCCCGACGGGCGCGAGGCGGTATTCTCGAGCAACCGCGTGAACCTCGGACAGCGCCATCTCTTTGCGGTCGACCTCGAGACCGGCGCGGTGCGCCGGCTGACGCCGGACGACGGCACCAGTGTCGAGCCGCAGTGGTCGCCGGACGGCCGGCGCGTCGCGTTCAAGCACAGCACGATCCGCCACGCGCCGGAGATTTGGGTTGTCTCTCGCAGCGGTGGGGACATGCGCCGGCTGGTGGGATCGATGCCCGCGGACGCCCATCCCGAACGGTTCCCCGTTCCCGAACTTCTGCACACGCGCGGTGCCCTGGACTGGGAGATTCCGGGCTACCTGCTGACGCCGCAGCCGCGCGTGCCGGGCCGCCGCTACCCGGCCCTCGTGTACGTGCACGGTGGCGGCATGCGGCAGATGCGCGAGGGCTTTCCGCCGCTCGAAGCCTACGCGTTCTTCTACGCGGTGTCGCTCTGGCTCGCCGGCCGCGGTGTCGTTTCGTATCTCGTCAACTATCGAGGCGGCATCGGCTACGGCAAGGCGTTCGAACAGGGCAACAGCGGCGGCCTCGGCGTGCTCGAGTGCGAAGACTGCGTGCGCGCGGGTGAGTACGTCAAGACGCTGCCGTTCGTCGACCCGGCGCGCGTCGGAATTTGGGGCCTGAGTTACGGCGGGTGGCTCACGCTCGCGTCGCTCGTGCGGTCACCGGAGACGTTCGCTCTCGGCATCAACATTGCCGGCATCTGGGATTTCGATCATTGGATGGCGTGGGCGAAGGAGTACTACCGGCCGCCCTACGACTACTTCCTCGGACGCGCCGGCTCGCGCGCGCAGCGGCCCGACGTCTGGGACGGCGCCTCGCCGGGGCGGCTGGTCGCGCGCATGCGGGCGCCGCTCGTCAACTTCCACGGGACGCGCGACGAGGCGGTGCCGTTCGAGCAGTTGGACTTGATCGTGCGCGACTGTGTGGCGCACGAGAAGCGGTTCGAGACGCACTACTATCCCGGTGAGTCGCACCTGTTCACCCGGCGCGACACCTGGCGGAACGCGCTCGGCAAGGTCGAGGACGCCCTGCACCGCTACCTGAGGCTCGAAACGTAGCGGATCGGGTCGTGGGTCAGATCTTCCACTGCGAAGTGGTGCTCGGCGCGAACAGCTCGGCCGGTCGGAGGCGGCGCGGCGACAGCCCTTGCTTGTAGTGGTACTCGAGAAACGCATCCAGCGTCTTCTCGTTCTCCGTCAAGCCATACGGCCACCAATCGCCGCCCATAAGGCTCCGGGCCTCGGCGGCGTGCCAGAGCTGCAGCGGCAGGCTCGTGACGAGCGCGTTCGCATCATCGAGCACTTCGAGCGCCGCGCCCTTCGCCGCGACGAACGCCTTGAACACGCTTGCCGGCAGCCAGGGGTGGAGGTCCGCCAAGGCGGTCTTGACCCCGATGAGGTGCATGATCGGAAAGATCGCGGTGCGGCGGTAGTACTCTTGCTCGTCCGTTCCGAATCGGGCAAACAGACGGCCGACCGTCGGTGCGCCTCGGACAAAACATGAGGGCGGCCGCGGGGCGATCAGGGCGTCGAGGCTTCCGGCCTCGAGCATGCCGGCCAGCGTCTCCCCGGACGGCGCGGCTTCCAGCGACAGTCCCGCCGGCGCCGTGAAGCGGACCTTCTCCGCGCGGCCGGGCGTCTCCATTCCGCCCGTCACCCAACGCAGATCCTCGGGCGCGACGCGGTAGTCGTCCTGGAGCATGCCGCGGACCCACACCGCCGCGGACAACTGGTACTCCGGCACGCCGACACAGCGGCCGCGCAGGTCTTCCGGCCGCTCGATTCCACGGTCGGTGCGCACGTACACCGCCGAGTGGCGGAACGCCCGCGAGACGAACGCCGGCACGCCGACGTAGGGACAGTCGCCCCTCGCCCGGCGCATGACGTAGCTGCTGAGCGAGAGTTCGGCGACATCGAACTCTTCGTGCACGAACGCCCGGAAGAAGATCTCCTCGGGTGCAAGCGGCAGAAACGCCGGGTCGCAGCCCTCGATCGGGACGCGCCCGTCGAAGAGCGCGCGGGTCCGGTCGTAGTTGCCGCAGGCGACCGCCATCCGGAGCGCCCGCCCCATCATCCCACGGTGTCCGACGGCGAGGATCCGGCCGCCGCGCGGCCTACCGTCCCGGCTCTCCGCCGAACTTGCTCACCGGCTCCCACGCCTGCCTGGCGGCGTCCCAGCGCGTGACGATTGCATCGTCGAGGCTGAGCCCCCGCTGCGGGCTGGTCTTAAAATCGTAGATGCCGTTGATACCGGCAAAGCCCCGCAGGTGGATGAGATAGTCCCGGATCTGCGTCGCGGTGGCCTCTGTGCCCAGGTGTTGCAGCGCATCGACCACAAGCAGCCCCGGATCCCAGGCGATCGACGCGCCCAGGTCGGGCTTCTGGTTCACCGACGCAAAGGCGTCGTAGAAGATCTTCTGCTGCTGCTTCACCCGGGTGGCGGGGAGCGTCTCGTAGGCCGGCCACGCGCTGGTCGGGAAATAGAGCTCCTGCGGCAGAAACGACGCGTACTGCTGCATCTGGGCGTAGGTCTGGTTGCCGTTGGTCGTCGCAACCGGCACGCGGAGCCCGTTCTGGGCGATGCCCTTGAAGACGGTGCCGATCGGCGCGCCGGTGCTCCAGGCGATCAGCGCCTGCGGCTTGGCCGCCGCGATGCGCGCGATCTGCGCCGCGACGGTGACGTCCTGCGGGTTGAAGTGCTCGCGGGCGACAATCTGGACCACGCCCTGGTACTGCGGCAGCGCGGCGGTGGCGTTGATGTTCTGTTCGGCGTCCTGCCCCGTGGCGTCGGTGGACGTCAGGACGGCGATCCGCGTCCATCCCTTGCCATTAAAGTAGCGGATGAGCGCCGCCGCGAGATCCTTTGTCGATACGCTCGCGGTGAACACGTAGCTGCCTTCCGCGGGGTGGATCCCGGGCGAGAGGCAATACTCCACGGGCCCGTCTTTCATGAGCGGCGCCATCGCCGCACAGATCGCGACGAGCGACGAGCCCATGATCACGGGCACGCGGCCGGCCATGACCTGGTTCGCCAGCTGGACACCGACCTGCGGGCTCGTCTGATCGTCGTGGAAGTTGAAGTGGATGGGACGGCCCGTGATGCCGCCCTTCTTGTTCGTCAGGCGCTCGACGAGTTGGAGCGCTCGGCTCTCCGGCTGGCCCAAGAAAGCGGCGCCGCCGGTGAGGGGCATGATGGCGTCGATGACGTACGGCGCCGGAGCGGCCGACGGCGCCGCCCCAGGCAGCGCGAGAAAGAACGCAGGCAGCACCGCGGCGGCCAGCCAGGCGAGGGGCGCCCGCCGCCCTCCCCCGGCGCTCGCGAGATCACGGATCTTCAATCCGTAACACCTCCCTGGAGAAGCGTCTTGCGCGCCGGCGCGTCCACGAGGAGAGACGTCCCAGCGACGCCCGCGAAAACCTGGGATTCACTACGTCGCCAAGGGCCGGCGCGAGGCAATCTCCGAGGACACCGCGCGCCCGCCGGCCGCGCCCGGGTCATGCCCGCTCCGGCTTGCCGTCTCCCGTGAGCAGCCAGCCCCACCGCTCCCGCGTCTCGCGCTTGTAGGCCGGCGCCGGTCCAATCGGCATTGGGAAGCGGTCTCGCCACTCCCAGGGCCGAGTCGCGTCGATAATCACGCGGGAGTTGAAGCCCTTGTGGTCCGGGTGGATCGCGGGATCGAGCGGTCCGCTCCAACACCGCCGAATGATCTCGTAGTCGGCCTCGGGATCGGCCCGCGTGAGCACGGCCCACATCACATCGCTGAGGTCGGTGATGTCGATGTCGTCGTCCACCACCACGACCATCCGGTTGAGGTAAGCGCCGGCGCGCACCTGCGAGGCAAGCAGGCCGGCCTGCCGCGCGTGGCCGGGATACATCTGCTTGATCGCGACGATGTACAACAGGCGGCAGCCGCCAACCGGATGGCAGTACACGCCGGTGATGCCGGGGACGCCGGCGTCTTTCAGGGCCTTGCGGAGGAGTCCCGAGCGCAGGTACTTCCGGAATTGATGCGCCTCGTAAGGCGGCTTTTCCGGCGGGCAGCCCATCAGGATCGGATCGTTGCGGTGGTAGATCGCCTTGACGTCGATCACCGGCTCTTCGCGGCTGCCGCTTGCGTAGTAGCCGGTCCACTCGCCGAACGGCCCTTCCATGAGCCGGGCGTTGGGATGCACGAAGCCTTCGATCACGATCTCGGCGTGCGCCGGCAGCGGCAGGCCGGTGTGGCGCCCCTTGATGACCTCTACGGGCCCGCCTTTGACCGCGCCCGCCCACTCGTACTCGCTCACGCCGAGTGGCACCTCGAGGCAGCTCGCGAGGAACAGCATCGGATCCATCCCGACGATCGCGAGCACCGGCATCGCCTCGCCACGGGCAAAGTACTTGTCCCGGTGGAGCCGCCCGTGTTTGCCGGGCGAGATGTACAGGCCGGCGCGATTGCGGTCGTGGATCATCACCCGGTAGGTCCCGAAGTTGATCCAGTCGGAATCCGGATCGCGCGTCACGTCGGCGACGGCGGTCCCAATGTACCGGCCGCCGTCCTCCTCGTGCCACTTCGGCGTCGGGAACTTCCAGAGATCGACGGCGTCGCCCTCGAGGACGTTCTCGAGCACCGGCCCATCGCGCACTTCGCGCATTGGCACGGGCTCGATGCGGTTGAGCCGGTCCTCCCAGGCGTCGATCATCTCGAGCGCGCCGATGCCCGGATCCATTCCGAGCGTGAAGGCGAGGCGGCGGCGCGCACCGAGCGGATTGACGAGGACCCGGTAGCCCTTCGGGTAGCCGGGAACGGCGTCGAACAAGACGGCCGGCGACTCCTCGGTGTGATGCAGCATCTCGGAGACCCGGCCGATCTCTTCCTCCCACGTCGCCCCCTCGACGCGCCGCAGTTCGCCCATCGCGTCGACCGCCCGCAGCCAGTCACGCAGGTCGGTGTAGGGTCCCGTTCGCCGGCTCTCCACCGCTGCTTTGCTCATCAGCCTCCTCCAATTTTCAGCGGCGTACGGTGCCACGTGTTCACGTTCATGCCGAGATTCCCTGCTCACCGCGTAGGGGCGGGCGCATCAACCTCGTCTCCCGCGAGTTACCGCAAACGCGCGTCAGGCGAAGATCACCGTGCGGCCACTATACACGAGGATCTTCCGCTGGATGTGATGCCAAACGGCGCGCGCGAGCACCGTCTTCTCGAGGTCGCGTCCCATCCGAGCCAGATCGTCCACCGTGTGCAGGTGGCTCACACGGATCACATCCTGCTCAATGATCGGACCCGCGTCCAGATGCTCGGTCACGTAGTGGCTCGTGGCGCCGATGATCTTGACCCCTCGCTGGTAGGCAGCATGGTACGGTCGCGGGCCGGGGAAGCTGGGCAGGAACGCATGGTGGATATTGATGATGGCGCCGGGGTAGGCGGCAATGAAGTCACCGCTCAGGATCTGCATGTACCGGGCAAGCACGATCAATTCGATCCCATGCTCACGCAGCAGCGCCAGTTCCTTCCGCTCCTGGGTCTCTTTGTTCGCAGGGGTAATTGGGAGGCAATGGAAGGCGACGCCGAACCGCTTCGCCACCGGCTCGAGCTCGAGGTGGTTACTGACGATGAGCGGCACTTCCACCTTCCACTCTCCGGACAAGCGTCGGGCCAGGATATCGTAAAGGCAGTAGGGCAGCGTCGAGGCGAAGACGGCCATGCGCAGGACTTCGTCGGAGAAGTGTAGCCGCCACTGCACGCCGAGTGGTTCCGCGACCGAAGCAGCGAGCCGCTCGCCAATCTCCCGGCGGGGAACGGCGAAACCCGCGAGACTCCATTCGAGGCGCGCGAAGTAACGCTGCTTTTCGCGATCGACGTACTGATCGTGATAGACAATGTGCCCCTTGTTGCGATAGACAAAGCCCGTCAGCGCCGCGGCCACGCCTTCCCGCAGCGGGCCGTGGGCGAGGAGAATCGCGGTTGCCGCTCGACCGTTCCGCGCTTCCGTCGCGCTCATGACCGTCCCAACCCGATCTACCGGTTACGGCTGTACCTTACCGGCAATTTCCATTTTCAGGCCGGTGCTCCTCCCGCCGAAGGGGGTGCGGCGACGAAGATGGCGGCATGTAGTGATTGCCGCGGAGATACCGGTGCCTCGAAGAGGTATCACCGGCCGTAGAGGTGTACGATATGCATGTTGACACAGGCCGCGAGAGTCCACAGGAGGCGATGATGGTTGGCCGGTGAACCGCGGATCGCGCAGGAAGACCGCCTGCCCCAGGAGTGGCGCAAGAGTGCGTACGAGCGGTGGCTCGAGTCCGAAGGCGTCCCCGTCGTCACCGGCGCCGCGGTGCCGGATCTCCGCAAGGTCGCCGTGGCACCCTGGCCGCGGCTCGACGCCCGCGGCTCCTACATTCGCCTCATGGGCACCGAGGACACCAACAACGCGTTCATCCTCGAGCTTGCGCCCGGCAAGAGCTGCGCGCCGGAACGGCACATGTTCGAAGAGTTCTTCTACGCGGTGGACGGCCGCGGCGGCTGCGAAGTCTGGAACGAAGGCGGCGCCAAGCAGGCCTTCGAATGGCAGGCCGGCAGTCTCTTCTCCATTCCGCTCAACTGCCACCACCGGTTGCACAACGGGGCGGGCCGCGAGCCGGCGCGGCTGCTCGGCGTGACCACGGCGCCGATGATGATGAACCTCATCCACAACACGGATTTTCTCTTCAACTGCCCGTTCGACTTTGTGGATCGGTTCGACGGCCGCGCCGGCTACTTCGGGGGCGAAGGCACGCTGTACCCCGGCCGGGTCTGGGACACCAACTTCGTCGCCGACGTGAATCGCTTCAAGCTGCACGAGTGGGCGGAGCGCGGCGCCGGCGGCAAGAACGTGATGTTCGAGTTCGCCAACAATACGCTGTGCGCGCACGTCTCGGAGTTCCCAGTCGGCACGTACAAGAAAGCACACCGGCACGGTCCGGGCGCGCACGTGGTCGTTCTGGAGGGCGAAGGCTTTTCCGAGATGTGGCCGGACGGCGCGGCGGAAATGATCGACATCCCGTGGCACCCGGGTACGATGCTGGTGCCGCCGGGCATGTGGTGGCACCAGCACTTCAACACCGGCGCTCGGCCGGCGCGCTACCTCGCCATCCGCTGGGGCGGCGCGAAGTGGAAGGTCGCGCGCTACCTCGATATCCAGGGGGTCGACAAGAGCAAGAAAGACGGCGGCAACCAGATTGAGTACGAAGACCAGGACCCGCGCATCCACCGGCTGTTCACGGAACGCTGTGCCGCACGCGGCGTGCCGGTGAAGATGGACGAGTTCGCGGTCCGGGCCTAGGCGGGCGATGGGGCACGAGGACGACAACGAGCACATCCACTTAGGCGGCGACGCCGACCCGGCCGTCTACGTCGGTGAGCACATCAAGCTGCGGAGCGCCGGGATCGACATCGGGTCCTCGACGTCCCATCTCGTGTTCTCGGAACTGGTCCTGACGCGCCAGGGCCGCTATCTGTCGAGCCGGTACCAGGTCGTGAAGCGGGAGGTCTCGTTCCGCTCCCGCGTCACGTTGACGCCGTACGCCTCGCCGTCGCAGATCGACACCGCGCGCATCGCCGGCTTCATCGACGACGCGTACCGCGAGGCCGGCATCACACGCTCGGAGATCGACTCGGGCGCCGTGATCACGACCGGCGAAGCGGCGATGAAGGAGAACGCCGGGCCGATCATCGAGCTGTTCTCCGCCGACGCCGGCAAGTTCGTCTGCGCGACGGCCGGCCCGCACCTCGAAAGCCTGCTCGCCGCGCACGGCTCGGGCGCGGCCGCCCTGTCGCGCGAGCCGCAGCACCCGACGATTCTGAACGTCGACATCGGCGGCGGCACGACGAAGTTCGCGGTCTGCCGGAAGGGCGCCGTGCAGGAAACGGCGGCGATCCACGTCGGCGCGCGCCTGCTCGCCTGGCGGCCCGACGGCACGCTCGAACGCACCGAGGAGCGCGGGCGGTCGTTCGCGACCGAAGCCGGGGTAGACGCCGCGGTCGGGGGCCGGGTGCCTGCGTCCGCGCTCGACGCGGTCGCGGACCGCATGGCGGGGCTGATCGCCCGCGTGATTGCCGGACGGACCGACCTGAATGGCGACGAAGGCCTCTGGATCACCGAGCGCCTTGCGACCGTCGGGCCGTTCACGCACCTGGTGTTTTCGGGCGGCGTGGCGGAGTACATTTACGGCTGTGAAACCGCGGAGTTCGGCGATCTTGGGCCGCGCCTTGCCCGGGCGCTGCTCGCGCGCTGCCGCGACCGCGTCATTCTCACCCCCACCGAGCGCATCCGGGCCACCTGCATCGGCGCGTCCCAATACACCGTGCAGGTCAGCGGCAACACGATCTTCCTGTCGAACGCGGAGATCCTGCCGGTCCGGAACGTGCCGGTCGCGGCCGTCCGGGGACTCGAGACGCCCTCGCCGGAGCGCGCCGCCGACGCGGTCCGCCGCGGACTTCACCGTTTGGATCTGGCGGACGGGCGGGACCGCTTCGCCCTGGCCGTGCACTGGCACCACGGCCCCCAGTATGCTGCGCTCTCCGGCCTCTGCGGCGGCATCGTCGCCGCACTGCCGAAGACGGTCGGCGCCGGAGATCCGCTGTTCGTGGTCATCGATGCCGACGTTGCCGGGCTGGTCGGACGGATACTCCGTGAGGAGTCCGGCGTGCGCGGCCCAGTCATTTGTATCGATCAGGTCGCCCTTCGCGAATTCGATTACATCGACATCGGCAGCCTCATGCCGGAGCAACACGTCGTCCCGGTCGTCGTCAAAAGCCTCGTCTTTCATTAAAGACCGACAAGAACGAGAAGAACGCAGGTTGCCGGCACCCTCTGACGGTCGCCGTGCGCCGGTTGACAGGGGTCGCCGGCGAAACGTATAAATATCATACATTTCGCGCCCACCGCTACCGGCGCTCCGGAGGACTTGCGGGATGTTCCAGCCCATCCGCATCGCGCGGGCGTCAAACGGCATCATCTATCAGATCAAGGAGTCGATCTTCGCAGGCGACCTCCCACCCGGACACGCCCTGCCGTCCGAAAAAGAGCTGGCCGAGCAATTCAGGGTCAGCCGCATCACGGTGCGGGATGCGCTCCGCGTCCTGGAATCGCAGGGGCTGATCCAGATCAAGGTCGGCGCTCGCGGCGGCGCGTTCGTCGCGT
Organism: bacterium; assembly: GCA_035280345.1. Classification (GTDB taxonomy): domain Bacteria; phylum Sysuimicrobiota; class Sysuimicrobiia; order Sysuimicrobiales; family Segetimicrobiaceae; genus DASSJF01. The sequence continues at coordinate 10,968 of DATEGA010000156.1, forward strand.
CTCCAAGCGCGGATCCGGTGAGCGAGTCGCTCACCAACATGCTGCGCCTCAAACAAGCGACGCTGGTCGACCTCGTCGAGGCCCGGATCCTCGTTGAGCCCCACGTCGCGGCCATAGCGGCGCAGCGCGCCACGCCCGACGACCTGGCCGCGATGGAGCGGGCGATCGCCGCCGCCCGCGAGGCGCGGGCCTCCGGGGACCGCTACTTCATCCCGAACAGCGTCGCGTTTCACCTGGCGCTCGCCGAGGCGGCGCGGAACCCGGTGCTCCTCTTCGCCGTGAACTCGTTTCGGGCACTGTTTCATGAGGCGCTCTCGGCGCTGCTGCCGGCCGACGACATGGCCGAGCGGGCCATCGCCGACCACCAGAAGATCCTCGACGCCATCCGCGCCCGCGACGGCGAGCGCGCCCGCGACGTGATGCGCGAGCACCTGTCGTACTTCTCCGAGCGGGTCGGCGCGGCGGGGACTCCGCGGAACGGGCGCCGGCGCCCCGCCACCGGGTAAGCCCGGATGCCGGTGATGCCTGCCGCCGTGTCGCAGCTCGACGCCCCGCAGACCGCCCCCCTCGCCTCCTATCGGGTGCTCGACCTGTCGGACCAGCAGGGCTGGCTGTGCGGCCGCCTGCTTGCCGATCTCGGGTGCGACGTGGTGAAGATCGAACCGCCGGGCGGCGACGAGGGACGGCGATTTGGCCCCTTTTGGAGCGATGCCCCCGATCCCGAAGCCTGTCTCCCCTGGCTCGCGTACAACGCCAACAAGCGCGGCATCACGCTCGACGTCGGCGCACCGCGCGGCCGCGACCTGCTTCGCCGGTTGGCCGTTCGCGCCGACTTTCTGATCGAGACCTACCGCCCCGGCTACCTCGACGCGCAAAGCATCGGCTACGCCGCGCTCCGCGACCTCAATCCGCGGCTCGTGGTCACGTCGATCACGCCGTTCGGCCAAACGGGCCCCTACGCGGGCTATCACAGCTCCGATTTGGTCGCCATGGCGATGAGCGGCTTCATGTCGCTGGTCGGCGAGCCCGGCCGCCCGCCGCTCCGCGTCTCGCTGCCGCAGGCCCCGATGTGGGCCGGCATGCACGCGGCCGCGGGGACCCTTATCGCGCACTACGCGCGCGAAGCGACGGGCCGCGGCCAGCACGTGGACGCGTCGACGCAGGCCGCTTTGCTGTGGGCGCTCGCAAACGCGCCCGCGTATTGGAGCCTCGGGCGTAACGACCTGCACCGCGGCGGCACCCGGATCGTCGGGCGCAGCACGAGTGGCGCCGCGATGCGCGCGATCTACCGCTGCCGGGACGGTCACATCAACTTCATCCTGTACGGCGGCGAGGCCGGGCAGCGGTCGAACGAGGGCATGGTCCGATGGATGACGGACCTCGGCGAGGCGCCCGAGTGGCTGCGGCACAAGGACTGGCGCGCCTTCAACGTCGCCACGGCCACCCAGGCCGAGGTGGACGACGTGGAGGAACCGTTCGCGGCGTTCCTCGCGCGCAGAACCAAGGCGGAGTTTTCGGCCGCGTCGCTGCGGTACGAGATTCTCGGCTATCCCGTCGCCGACGCGCGCGACATCCGGACGGACGAGCAGCTCGCCGCGCGCGGATTCTGGCAGGCGGTCGAGCACCCGGAACGGGGTGCAGCCGTGACATATCCTGGGCCCTTCGCCCGGTTCTCTGGCGCGACGGCGCGGATCCGGCGCCGTGCCCCGCGGATCGGCGAGCACAACAACGAGGTCTACCGCGGTGAGCTCGAGTTGCCCGCGGAGGACCTCGAGGGTCTGCGCCGGCAGGGCGTGATTTGACGGCGCTCGGGGGGCTGCGTGTCGTGGAGTTCGGCGGATTCGCCGCCGGCCCGACCGTCGGCAAGCATCTCGGCGAACACGGCGCCACGGTCGTGCGCGTGGAATCGCGCTCACGGCCGGACGGTTTCCGGGTCCACTATCCTCCGTACAAGGACAATATCCCGGGTCTCAACCGGACGGGCACGTTCGCGATCTTCAACGACAGCAAGCTGGGCGTCACCCTCAACCTGAAGCACCCGCACGCGACGGACATCGCGAACCGGCTCGTCGCGTGGGCGGACGTGCTGATCGAGAACTTCGTGCCCGGCGTGATGGCGCGGAACGGCCTCGGGTACGGCGCAGTGCGGCGGGTCAACCCGGGGATCGTCTACCTCAGCTCGTGCAATATGGGCCAGAGTGGACCGAAGGCCGGCCAGCGGGGGTTCGGATCGCAGCTAACCTCCCAGAGCGGCTTCACGTATCTTGCCGGTGAGCCGGACGGCGACCCGATGCTGCTGTTCGGCCCATACATCGATTTCGTGGCCGTCGGCTTCGGCCTGGTGGTAATCATGGCCGCGCTCGATCAGCGCCGGCGGACCGGCGAGGGCCAGCACATCGACCTGTCGCAGTACGAGACCGGGCTACAGTTCATCGCTCCGGCCCTCCTCGACTACGAGGTCAACGGGCGGATCCTCACGCGCATGGGCAACCGCAGCCCCTACGCCGCCCCACACGGCGCCTACCCCTGCCGTGGCGACGACCGGTGGTGCGTGATCGCGGTGCGGTCGGAGGCCGAGTGGCGGCGGCTGGGCGAGGCGGCGGGGCGCCCCGCCTGGACCGGTGACGCGAGGTTTGCGACCCTCGAGGTGCGGAAGGCGAACGAGGACGCCCTTGACGACGCGGTCGCCGGCTGGACGGCACAGCGGGACGCGCGCGACATCATGCGGCTGCTCCAGCGTGCCGGCGTGCCCGCCGGGGTCGTCAACCGGCTCTCAGATCTGTTCACCGATCCGCAGCTGCAGCACCGCCGCGTCTGGCGGGAGTTGGAGCATCCCGAGCTGGGCTCGTTCTTCTACGAAGCGCCGCCGTTTATTCTGTCGGAGACCCCGGCGGCGCAGTACCGGAGCCCCTTGCTGGGCGAGCACAACACGACCGTATACCGCGACATCCTGGGCTTCGCAGACGATGAGATCGCGCGGTTCCAGACCGACGGCGTCATCGAGTAGCCGGCACGGCGCGCCCCGGCGCCCGTGACCACCAAAGGAGGCAGGGCATGGCGACGCAGGTGAAGCTGGAGCGCGGCATTCTGTCGCTGCGGGGGACGCTCGACTGGCTGCGACAGGAAGGGCTGCTCTTGGAGACGGAGGTCCCGGTCGACCCCGACCTCGAGGTCACCGGAGTCCAGAAGCACCTCGACGGCAGCTATCCCCTGTTGTTCAAGAACGTGAAGGGCTACCCGGCGGCCCAGGCCGTCACGAACCTGTTCGCCAACATGGGCATCGTGGACCGGATGTTTGGATGGTCGTCGCCGGTCGAGCGGACGCACCGCCTCGCCCACGCCCTCACCCACCCGATTCCGCCGGTCGAGGTCCCGCAGGCTGAGGCGCCCTGCCAGGAAGAGACCGTCACGAACGACCTCGAGGTGAACCGGCATGTCGTGGCGATCCGCCACACCGAACTCGAGCCGGAGCGCACGATCGGCAGCGGCAACAGCGTCGTTGTCGGGCCCTACTTCCGCGGCGGCAGCCACATCGGCTACAACCGCATGAACGCCCGGTGGGGGAACGTCTGCACCTTCCAGTCGGCCCCCGGCTCGCATATGTGGCAAGTGATCACCGAGCACTACCACGACGAGAAGCCGATCCCGCTCACGATGTGCTTCGGCCTGCCGCCGGCCTGCACGCTGATCGCCGGCGGCGGTTTCGACTACGTCATTCTCCCGCGCGGCGGCGATGAGCTCGGCGCGGCCGGCGCGGTTCAAGGGACGCCGGTCCGGATCGTGAAGGCCCGCACCTGCGACGCGTGGGCCGTGGCCGACTGCGAGCTCGTCCTGGAGGGGCACCTTCACCCGCGCGACAAGCGGTACGAGACCGCGGAGGCCGAGGCGGCCGACACGCAGGGCCGGTTTCCCTTCCACCCCGAGTGGGCCGGCTACATGGGCAAGGCCTACCGCGCGCCGACGTTCCACGTCAGCGGCATCACGATGCGGCGCCGGGCGACGAAGCCGATCTTCTACCTGCTCGGCGTCCACATGCTCGACTGCAACAACATCGACACCACGGTGCGGGAGTCGGCGATTTACGAGCTGTGCGAGCGGCTGCAGCCGGGCATCGTCCAAGACGTCAACATTCCGTTCTGCATGACCGACTGGGGCGGCTGCATCATCCAGGTGAGGAAGCGGCTCAAGACCGACGACGGGCACGTGCGCAACTTCCTCGCCGCGACGATGGCGACGAGCCACGGTATGCGCCTCGCGATCGCCGTCGACTCGGACGTCGACATCTACAACATGGACGAGATCATCTGGTGCCTGACCACGCGCGTCAACCCGCGCAACGACATCCTGAATCCCGTGCCGGGCGGCGCCGGCCAGACGTTCATTCCCGAAGAGCGGTTGACCGCGGGGGACCGGCAGTGGACGGCAATGAATACCCGGTTCGAAGGCGGCATGGCGATCGACGCGACGGTCCCGTACGGCTACGAGAAAGACTTCCAGCGCCCGGTCTACCCGATCCAGAAGGTCAGCCTGGACCGGTTCTTCAACGCCGCGCAGATCGAAAAGGGCAAGGCACTGATGCGCGGGTGGGTAGAGCTGCTCGCGCGCACCGGCCGGTAGGCGCAGCCGAGAAGGAGCGAGGGTGACACCAAGCCAGCGGCGCGCCTGCGCCGGGTACGGAAGCGCGATTCTCGCGCTGCACGCCGGAGGAGCGCTGGCTCTGCTCGCGGCCGCGCGCGCTCATCCCGCGCTGCTTGGGATGGGCTTCCTCGCCTACACGCTTGGGCTCCGGCACGCCTTCGATGCCGACCACATCGCAGCGATCGACAACGTCGTGCGGCGGCTGGTGCAGGACAAGCGCTCCCCGCTCGGCGTCGGCTTCTACTTCTCGATCGGGCACTCGACCGTCGTGCTGCTGCTCGTGGCGGCGACGGTGCTGGTGACGCACTGGACGCAGCAGGCGCTGCCGCACCTCCGGGCGGTCGGCGGCCTCGTCGGGACCACGGTGTCGGGCGGCTTCCTCGTGCTGATCGGCGTGCTCAACCTGTTCATCTGGATCGACATCTACCTGATCTTCCAGCAGATGCGGCGCGGCCGCGAGGACGCGGAAGCGCTCGAGCGCCTGCTGCTGTCGCGCGGGCTCGTGATGCGCGTCGCGGCCCCTCTCTTCCGCCTGATCCGGCGCGACTGGCACGTGTACCCGCTCGGCTTCGTCTTCGGGCTCGGCTTCGATACGGCGAGCGAGGTGGCGCTGCTCGCGCTGGCGGCGGGCGCCGCGGCCAGCGCGCTGCCGCTGTGGGGCGTGATCGCCCTGCCGCTCTTGTTCGCCGCGGGGATGAGCCTCATGGACACGGCGGACGGCGTCTTCATGACGACGGCCTACCGGTGGGCGTTCGCGACACCGATTCGCAAAGTGTACTACAACCTCACGGTCACCGGTCTGTCGGTGGTCGCGGCGCTGCTGCTCGGCGGGATCGAGCTCGCACAGGTCCTCGCCCAGGCGCTCGGCCTGACCACCGGATTCTGGGGCGGACTCGCCACCCTCGATTTGGGCCGGCTCGGCTATCTGCTGGTCGCGCTCTTCGTCCTGACCTGGTCGTTCTCGTATGGCGCCTGGCGGCTGCTCCGGCTGGAGGAGCGCCCCGGGCGATCCGCCTGAACCGGCCGCGCCGATGATCGTCGACGTCCAGCACCATTTCGTGCCGCTCGAGCTCGCCGAACGGCGCGGTTTTGCGCGCGGCGAGCGGCGCAACCTGATCGAGGGCGGCCTCCCGAAGCTTACCCTCCACGACCGGCTCTACGACCTCGACCTGCAGCGCCGTGACATGGACGCGGCGGGCATCGACGTGGCCGTGCTCACCTGCAACCTCGGCTGGGACGCGCCCCTCGACGACTGCCGCCTGATCAACGACCGCGCGGCCGAGATCCAGCGGCGGTCCGGCGGCCGTTTCGTCGCGCTCGCGCACGCGCCGGTGCTGGCGGAAGCGGGTCTGCGCGAGTTGGAGCGGGCCGTGCGGGACCTCGGCCTGCACGGGGCGACGATCGCCTCGCAGGTCGACGGTCGGTCCCTCGACGCCCCCGAGCTCCGCGCGTTCTACGGCGCCGCATGCGCGCTCGGTGCGGCGGTGTTTGTGCATCCCGCACAGCTGCCCGCCGGGTACGCCCACATGCAGGAGTACGACCTCGCCCGCATCCTCGGCCGGGAGCTCGATCTTCAAGTGGCGGTGACCCGCGTGATCGCCGGCGGGGTGCTCGACACGTTTCCCGACCTGCGGCTCGTCTTCGCGCACTTCGGGGGCGGCATCGCCGCGATCCGCGAGCGTCTATCCGCGAAGAGCGGACGGTTCGGCACACTGACGCGGCCGTTTGACGAGTCCTTTGAGCGGTTGTACTTCGATCTCGCCGGCTTCGAAGGCGGCCCGCTCGCGCTGGGTTCCGCGTTGGACGGCATCCGGCACGACCGGCTGCTGTTCGCGACGGACTATCCGCAGGATTTCACCGGGGCCACCACGCAGAGCGGCAAAAGTCCGGAAGCGATGCGCGACTACATCACGCTCGTCGGCGAAACGGCCGGCTCGGCGCGTGATGCGCGGGCCATTCTCGGCGAGACCGCCGCCGCGCTCTTCCGGGTCGCGTCGCCCCCACCATGACATCGGACGCGGCGCTGCCCAACCGGTTGGCCGCCCTGCTGCGGGCCGGCGCGCCGGCGATCCTGCTGTCGGTCGGGGCAGACGGGTTCGGCCATGCGGCCATGACGTGGGCGGTCGCACCGGCACAAGCGCTCGTGCGCTTCATCGTCGACTGCGGAAGCACGAGCGAGGCGAATCTCCGCCGCGACGGCCGCGCGTCGCTCCAGGTCGTGGGCCCGGACGATGTTCTCGCGCTGCTCAAGGGGCCGGCCCGTGAACGCCGCGCGCGGGTGGACGCCGCGGCGTTTCCCATGGCGATGTGGGAGATGACGGTCGCGCAGGTCAAGGACCAGTCGTGGGGGCCGGTCGCGGTGTCGCCGCTCACCTACCAATGGCGCGGCCCCCAGGCGGAGAGCCTGCGGCGGATGGAGGAAGCGGTGCTCGCCGAACTGCGCGATGCGGCCGGCGGCTAGACGGGCGTTACGCGGCGCGCTGCGGCTTCCAGCGCTCGAAGCGCAGCTCCACACGCCGGAGGCACCACATCAGAAAGATCGCGGCCAGCGCCAGGATGGCGATGCCCACAAAGACCCGGTCGGTCTGAAACGTCTCGCCCGCGACCGCGATCTCGTAACCGATGCCCGCGGTCGCGGCGTACAGCTCTCCCACCACGATCCCCACCAGCGCCTGTCCGAGTCCGAGCCGCAGGCCGGCGATCAAAAACGGCACGGCGCCGGGCACGACGATCGTCGTGAAGATTTGCCAGTCGTTGGCGCCAAACGAACGGGCGGTCCGGATCAACGACTCGTCGGCGGCGCGCACCCCGGCCTCCGCGTTGATCAAGATCTGGAACATCGCGACGAGAAAGACGACCGCGACCTTTGACCAGATGCCGATTCCGAGCCAGATGATGAACAGCGGCAGCAGCGCGATCCGCGGCGTCGAGTACAGCGCGGAGACGAACGGCTGCAGCGCCGCGGAGACGTCGCGGTACCATCCCATGGCGACGCCGACCAGGACGCCGACCAGGATCGCCGCGGAGTATCCGATCAGGAACTCGGTCCCGCTCACGCGGATGTCCTTGGCGAGCACACCCTCGTGCAGCATGCGAAGAAAGGTCATCACGATCCGGCTCGGCGAGCTCGTGAACAGCGGGTTGATCAGGCCGAAACGCACGACGCCTTCCCACGCCGCGAGAAACATCACCACGGCCGTGGTGCTGATGACACGCGCGCGGAGGGCCGCCGCGGCCCGCTTCCGGCGCGAACGCGCCGGGGCGGCGGGCCGCGCGTTCACGGCCGAGCCCGTGAGGCTCTTGCCCTCAAGCATGCGCGAAGCCCGGCATGCCGGCGCGCACTTCGTCCTCGATGAGGCCCCAGATCTGGTCCTCGAGCGCCAGGAAGGCCGGCGTGCGCTTCACGCGCAGCTCACGCGGCCGCTCGAACTCCACCGGCAGGATGCTCTTCACGCGTCCGGGGCGGCGCGAGAGCACGACGACGCGGTCGGCGAGGTAGATCGCTTCGTTGATCTGGTGGGTGATGAAGATCGCCGTTCGACGCGTCTGCTGCCAGATGCGCATCAGCTCGGCCTGCATGAACTCGCGCGTCTGCGCGTCGAGCGCGGCGAACGGCTCGTCGAGCAGAATCACATCCGCGTCCATCACCAGCGCGCGGGCCAGGTTGACGCGCTGCTGCATGCCGCCGGACAGCTCGAACGGATGGTAGTGCTCGAACCCCTCCAGGCCCACGAGCCGGATCATCTCACGCGCGCGCGGGATCGCGTCGCGAAGCGGCGTCCGCTGCATCTCGAGGCCGTAGGTGACGTTACGCAGCACGGTCCGCCACGGGAGGAGCGAGGGCGATTGGAACACCATCGCGCGGTCGCGGCCCGGCCCGGCGATGGGCCGCCCGTCCAGGCGCAGGCTGCCGGCGGTGAACGGGATCAGACCGTCGAGGCAGTGCAGGAACGTCGTCTTTCCGCAGCCGCTCGGCCCCACCATGCACAGAAACTCACCCTCGCGCGCCTCGACTGAGAACCCGTCGAGAGCGAGCGTGTTGACGCCCGTGCGCGGGTTTTCGTAGAGAACGGTGAGATCGAGCGCTTCTAGTTTCGGCGTCACGGCCGGCCCCCGGCACTTCCGCGAAGTGGTTGTCATATTGTTATATCTCGCGCGGGGACTCCTCTAAGCCTTGCAGAAGGCGTCATAGGAAAAGGCGCAAGGGGTGACGCCGCATGCTCGAGGCGGTTTGGCAGGGTCTTAGCCTCGCCCTTTCGTGGCCGGCCGCCGGCCTGATTCTGGTCGCGGTGCCGATCGGCATGCTCTTCGGCGCGATCCCCGGACTCGGCGGGAACCTCGGATTGGCCCTTATGATTCCGTTTGTCTTCGGCATGTCGCCCCCGGCGGGCTTCGCGTTCCTGCTGGGGATGCATTCGGTCGTCCACACCGGCGGCGCGCTTCCGGCGATCCTGTTCGGGACACCCGGCACGGGCCCGAGCGCCGCGGTCGTGGCCGACGGGCACGCGCTGACGAAACAGGGACACGCGGCGCGGGCAATGGGCGCGGCCCTCGGCGCATCGCTCCTCGGGGGGATCGTCGGCGACGCCTTCCTGGCGGCGCTCATTCCGGCGGTCCGTCCGATCGTGCTCGCGTTCGGCCCGGCGGAGATCTTTATGGTCGCCGTGCTCGGCATCACGCTGATCGCCGCGGTCAGCCGCGGCTCGGTGCTCAAAGGGCTCATCGCCGGGGCCCTGGGCCTCGGGCTCTCGACCGTCGGGCTCGATCCCCAAAGCGGCGTGGACCGGCTCACGTTCGGACAGTTGTGGCTGTGGAACGGAGTGAGCCTCGTCACGGTCGTCGTCGGCATCTTCGGGCTGGCGGAGGTGATCGACCTCGGGCGGCAGCCTACCGTGCTCGCGCCCGCCGGCCGCGATCGGGGCACCCGGTATACGGTGCGAGGCGTGGTGGAGGGTCTCGCGGAGGTGCGCCGGCATGGCTGGCTGAGTGTCCGCTGCGGTCTGCTCGGCGCGTTCATCGGCATGATCCCCGGCCTCGGCGGAGATGCCGCCTCGTGGATCTGCTACGGCCACGCCGGACAGACCTCCCGGCACCCGGAGACGTTCGGGCGCGGCAACATCGAAGGCGTGATCGCGCCCGAAAGCGCGAATCATGCCAAGGAAGGCGGCGGACTCATTCCCACGGTCGCCTTCGGCGTCCCGGGCGGTTCCGGTATGGCGATTCTGCTGGGCGCGTTCGTCATTCTCGGCCTGCAGCCCGGTCCGCTCATGCTGATCAGACACCTCGACGTCGTGTGGGCGATGGTCTGGATTCTCGCGATCGCAAACGTCCTCGCGGTGCTCGTGTTCCTGGTCGCGAGCGGCCTGATTGCCCGCGTGTCGTTTCTTCGCGTGAACCTCATCGTGCCGTTCGTGCTGGTGTTCATCGTACTCGGCAGTTACTTGTCGGAGAACGCGTGGCAGAACATGCTCGTGACCCTCGGCGCCGGAGCGCTCGGCTACGCGATGAAGCGGTTTGGGTACCCGCGCGCACCGCTCGTCATCGGGTTCGTCCTGGGCCGGCTGGCCGAGACAAACCTGGCGCTCGCGCTACAATTGTGGGGATGGGCCTTCCTCGCGCGGCCGCTGACCGCGTTGCTCGCGTCGCTCGCCCTCGCGTCGGTGGCGGCGCACATCTGGGGCCGCGTCCGGAGAAC
>DATEGA010000157.1:0-2488 GCA_035280345.1 bacterium
CGCGGAGGGCGCCGGCGGTGTCCCGCCGACCGGCACCAACTCGAACCGCGCGGTCGGCGCGGGCACCCCCGCGCCTTTCACGGCCCCCGGCAGGATCCGGAATACGGGGCACAGCACGGCGTCGATCCGGCCGCCGCCCGGCGCAAACAGCGCTGGAATCTGGAGCGTGCGCTGTCCGACGAGCGTCATCGGACCGGTCGGCGGGGCCGACAACCACCGCCGCACCATGTCGTACGCCGGCGTTCCGGGCACGGCGACCGCGGTGATCCGCACGCGGCCGGGGGCGTCCCCGAAGGCGAACAGGAACGGACGGCCCTCGACGAACTGGCTGCGGCCGCCGTAGAACCGCCCCGTCATGTAGACATAGGCGGTCTCCTCTGCCGGTGCGTGCCGGAACGTCAGCGCGGCGCCCGCGATCGCGAGGCGCGTCGGCGATTGGAAGTCCGGGAACGGCATCGGGTGGACCGTTTCGATCTGCATCCATTCCTCACCGCCCGGCGCGTCCAGCGTGATCGGGGGGAAGACCAGCCCGCGCTCGGTGGTCACGCTGCGCACCGGGTGGATCTCCACCAGGTGCGGTAGATCGGGGTGGTCCGCCGACGCGTGGTCCGGCAGGACTCTCAAGAATCCGCTCACCGTGACGCGCTGCTGCGTCGTGATGATTTCGTCGAGCAGCTGCGCGTACGCGCTGTGCGCCGTTCCGCCCGCGTCGAGGGCGCCCGGCCGCACCGCGTTCTGGATGACGGCCCCGACGATGCCTTCGCGCTCGCCCGGCGCCGGCGTGAGCCCGAACATGATGCCGAGCCCGTAGGCGCCCTCGGTCGTCCGCCCGGCAACGTAGCCTTCGACCGTCACCTCGACGCCCGGGGTGAGCCGGAGGTAGCCGAGCGGCTCGAGGCCGGATGCCATGATGTCGGTCTCGGCCGAGCCGCCGGGCACGATGCGGATGCCGGAGAGGACGCGCAGCAGGTCGGCGGGTGTGCGGATGACGATGCGGGTGGCGGGCTGCGAGGGCACCGTGCGTCGCAGTTCGTCCGAGACGAGGATCGCTCGGGCGATCTCCCGCATCGGCGTTCGGGTGTTGCGGCTCTGGCGCTGGATCCGCTGGAACGCCTCCTGTTCGTCGACGCCCTCGCGCGACATCAGGATGCCTTTCGCGCGCTCGACCAGCTTGCGCGTCTCGAGCGTGTCCTTGAGGTTGCCGACCTCGGCCTGCAGCGTCCGTAGCTCGGCGAAGCGGGCCATCGCGATTTCGATCGCCGGCACCAGCTCCGCCTCGCGCACCGGCTTGACGAGGTACGCGAGCACGCCGGCCTCCTGCGCGCGCTGGACCAGGTCGCGCTCGCTCCACGCGGTGAGGAGGATAATCGGCCGCGGCGAGCGCGACATGATCGTCGCGGCCGCGGAGATGCCGTCCAGCCCCGGCATCTTGATGTCCATGAAGATGAGGTCGGGCGAGGTCTTGTGCGCGAGCGCGACGGCCTCTTCGCCGTCGGGCGCCTCCGCCACGATCTTGTACCCGTGTTCCTCCAGCATGGCCTTGAGGCCCATGCGGATCACGGCTTCGTCGTCGGCGACCAGGATCTTCAGCGCGTCCGGCATCCTAGGCGGCCGCCGGGCGGGGCATCGTGATGACGACGCGCACGCCGCCGGCGTTCGTGAACCAGATGCGCCCCTTCAGGTCGTCTTGCACCAGCGTGCGCACGATCTCGAGCCCGAGGTCGCTCGACCGCTCGAGCGCGAACCCGTCCGGCAGGCCGACTCCGTCGTCGCGCACCTCAACGCGCAGCGCTTCCGGCTCCAGCATCAGCACGATCACAACCTGGCCGGCCGCGCGGCCGGGGAAGGCGTGTTCCATCGCGTTCTGCAGCAGTTCGTTCACGACGAGCGCGAGCGACGTGGCCTGCTGCGTCGGGAGATGGACGTCGTCGCCGCCGACGCGCGCCTCGAACCGGAACCCCGGCGGCGCCATCGTCTGCGTCACCGTGTGCACGACGCGGTCGAGCATCTCGCGGACGCTGACGGTCCCGAGCCCCTCGGCGGCCAGGATTTCGTGGACCGCGGCGATGCTGAGGATCCGGTTGATCGTCTCGGTCAGCACCTCGCGTCCCGACACCTCGCGTCCGTCCCGCATCTGGAGGCGCAGCAGCATCGCGATCATCTGAAGGTTGTTCTTCACGCGGTGGTGCATCTCGCGCACCATCGCGGACTTGACGACGAGGCCGGCGTTCTCGATCGCGAGCGCGGTCTGGTTGGCCAGCGTCTGGAGCATCGCGGTCTCGGGCGGTGTGAAGGCGTGCGCTCGGCCGAGATAGACCGTCACGACGCCGAGCGTCCGGTCGCGCACCCGCAGCGGGACCGCAAGCGCCGAGCGTGCCGGGTCGCGGCCGAGCATCTCCGCGGAGGCCGCGCGCGGATCGCCGGCGGCGTCCTCGCTGTTGAGCGGCTCGCCCGACTGCGCGGCGTGACCGGGGAGCCCCTCGCCGAG
>DATEGA010000158.1:0-26799 GCA_035280345.1 bacterium
ACGCTTGCGCGCGGCCGGCGTAATCGGGGCCGCGACGCGCGGAGTCCGTCCTCCCAAGATCAGGCGGATGTACGTGGTCATCATGTGGTTGATCGCCAGGTGCGCGTCCTCGACGACCTGGTAGTCGTCGCTCGGCACGACGATCGCATGGTCCGCGATCGCCCGCACCGCGCCGCCGTCTCCGCCGAGCAAGGCGAAGACGGCCGCCCCCGTCTCCCGTGCCGCCTCGGCCGCCGCAACGATGTTCGGCGAGTGTCCGCTGACCGAGAGCAGCAGGACCGCGTCACCGGCGCCGGCGAGCGTCGTCACCTGCTCGGCAAAGGCCCGTTCGTAGGCGTCGTCGTTGGCCCAGGCGGTCAGTGTCCCTGCGGCCTCGCTGAGCGCCAGGGCCCGCACTCGCGGCGCACCGGCCCGGGGCGGGCGGCCGAGCGAAGACTTGCTGAGATCAACCGCCATGTGCGCGGCGTTGGCGGCGCTCCCGCCGTTCCCGGCGATCAGGATGAGCCCGCCCACGCGTGTGATCTGCCAGAGCCGCTCCGAAAACGCCACCAGATCCGGGGTATCGAGGGCGGCGAGGGCCGCGCGGAGCCGGAAGACGTGATCGTCCATCGCCGCCCGGGCGGCTCCCGCGGTGACCTGGACGATGCCGGCGGCGGGACGGTTGACCGCACGCTTCGCGTCGCGGCGGGCGGCCGTGCGCCGGCGGCTACTCCTCGACATAGATGATGCGGCTCCCAAACGGTTCGAGGTGAATGGGGACGCGGCGGAGTTCCGGGAGGCGTTCGACGATCCGCTCGTGATCGCGCGGCGGGGCCAACAGGAGCAAGAACCCGCCGCCGCCTGCGCCGACGACCTTCCCACCGATCGCGCCGGCGGCGCGCGCCCGATCGTACCACTCGTCAATTTGGGGGTTCGAGATGCCGCGGGCGAGTCCGCGCTTGATCTTCCACCCGGCGTCGAGAATTTCGCCGACCACGCTGAGCCGGCGGTCGAGGATCGCCGTCCGCAGATCGAGTGCCAGGTCCCGCAGCCGCACCGCGTCGTCAAGGGCCGCGTCGCCGTCCTCGAAGCTGCGCTGCTGCTCCGCCAGAATGGAGTCGGCGCGCCGGGTGAGCCCCGTGTAGAGCAGCAGGAGATGCCCCTCCAGATCGCGCCGGAACGTTTCACTCGGCAGCAGCGGCTCGACGAGCACTCCGTCCGGTTCGAAGCGGATGAACTGCAGCCCGCCGTAGGCGGCGATGTACTGATCCTGCTTCCCGATCGGCCTGCCGAGGCGGTCGAGTTCGATCTCGCAGGCCTCTTCCGCGAGCCGCTTCGCCCCGGCGTGGCGGCCGGCGAAGGCGTGAAGCGCGTGCAGCAGGCCGACGGTGTAGGTGCTGGACGACCCGAGGCCGGTGCCGCGGGAGGGAATGTCGGAAATCGACGTGATCTCGATGCCGCCCGTGATCCCCGTCATCCGCAGCGATTCGCGGATCAGCTCGTGCTTCAGGTCGTCCACGCGGTCCACCATCTCGGTGATGGAGTAGCTCGCGCGGATCTTGTCGTCGAACTTCCGGTTCACCGTGATGTACATGTACTTGTTGATTGCGGTCGCGACGACCGCGCCGAAATCGCGGCGGTAGACGGCCGGGAAGTCGGAGCCGCCGCCGGCGAAGCTGATCCGAAGCGGCGTGCGCGTGATAATCACGGCGCAACACATTCGGCCCGATGCTGTGAAGTCCTGGGCTTCGTGTACAATGAGGGGCGATGGAGACGACTTTGCGCGCTATAATCCAGGCGTGACGCGCCCTTCCGCGGAACTGGTGATTGTCTCGAGCGGGCCAGGCGAAGTCTCCACGTGGGCGGTCCCGATGGCGCGCGCCGCGGCGGCATGGGCCGCCGCGCGGGGACGGTCTCTGACACAGTCGCTCGTGCTGCCCCCGTGCCAGTTTGCAAGCGGGCAGGAAGCCGCCTTCGCTCGCCGTCAGGGGCTCTTTGCGCGGGTGCTCGGACCGCGCGACTGTCTCGCCGTGGTCACGGGGCTGCGGCGGCTTGCGCTCGCCGGCCCCGGCTGCGTCCTGCACCTTGGCGGCGACCTCTGGTACTCCTCGACGCTCGCGCGCCGCGCCGGCGTGCCCGCCTACGCCTACGTCGAAACGCCGCTCATTCGGTCCCGGGCGCACCGCTTCGCCGGCATCTTCGTGCCATCACACGACCTGGCGATCCGGCTTACCTCCGCGGGCGTGCGCGCCGATCAGATCGCGCCGGTCGGGGATCTCCGCGTCGACGCGCTGACCCGGGCGCGCTCCGCCGTCCGGCCGGCGCACGACGGCGTGCGGGTCGCGCTGTTTCCGGGCAGCCGCCGGTGGATCGTGGGCGGGTTTCTACCGTTTCTGTTGAAGACCGCGGACGCGATCCGCACCCGCCGCGGCGACGTCGCCTTCACGCTCATCGCGTCTCCGTTTCTCCGCCGTGAGGCCCTCGATGCGGCGCTTGACGGCCGCCGCGCCGACTTCTTGCGGCTCGGCATCACCGTCGTCGACGGCGACGATCTCGGCGGGCCCGCCGACGCCGATCTCGCGATCACGCTTCCCGGCACCAACACCGTACAGCTCGCTGTGCTGGGGGTGCCGATGCTGGTCGTTCTGCCGCTGGATCAGCCGGGCCGCATCCGCACCGAGGGGTTGAGCGAATGGCTCGCCCGGATCCCCGGCCTCGGCCGTGCGATCAAAGGCGCGATGGTGGGGCGGTTCCTCCGCCGGCCGCACGCGCTGGCCTGGCCCAACCGGGAGGCGGGCCGGATGATCGTCCCCGAGATGGTGGGGCGGCTTGATCCCGGCGACGTGGCGCAGCGTGCGCTCGCGCTGCTGGACGACCGCGCCGGGCTCGAGGCCACGGCGCGCGATCTGCGCGCCGTCTACCGCACCACGCCCGGCGTCGCGGAGCGCATGCTCGAGGTCATGGCGCGGGCGCTGACCAGTCCGGCCGGCCGTCCCGCGGTTCTGGCGTGACCGATCCCGCGGCCGGAGCGTGGCGGTCGGCGTGACGCCGCGCCTGCTGATCGTCAGCAACGGCTACGGCGAAGACCTCGAGGCGGCGCAGATCGTCCGGGCCCTGCCGCCCGGCCGCGTTCAGATCGCTGCCTATCCGCTTGTCGGCCTCGGCCACTCGTACCCCGACGGCGTGGAGCTGCTCGATCCGCGACGCGACTTTCCCAGCGGCGGCTTCGGCATCCGCGCCGGATGGCGCAGCATGTGGGCGGACGTCCGCGCGGGCGCTGTCACGCTCTGGCGCCGCCAGCGCCAGACGCTGCGCGCGGAGAGGGGCAGGGCGAGGCTCGTGCTCGCGGCAGGCGACGTTTACTGTCTCGGCATGGCGGCCGCGGCCGGCGGCCCCACGGTGTATCTCGCGCTGCCGAAGTCGGAGTACGTGGCGCCGCACTCGCGGCTCGAGCGGCTGCTGATCCGGCGCTTCGCGACACGCGTGTTCGCGCGCGACGAGGTGACCGCGGACGCGCTGCGCCGGCAGGGGATCGAGGCGGAGTACGTCGGGTTCACGCTGATGGACACGCTCGCGCTCACCGGCGAGCGCTTCGGGCTGCCGGACGCGCGTGCCGTCGTCACCGTGCTGCCGGGCAGCAAGCCGCCCGCGTTTGACAATCTCGGCCTGCTCTTGCGCGCGATGAACCTGGTGGCGGACCGGTTGACGCCCGCGCCGGCCGTGCTCGTCGCGTGGCCGCCCAACCTCCCGCCGGAGCGCCTGCGGAAAACGGTCGAAGCGGCGGGCGGCGTGTGGGCCGACCCGCAGCATTTCCGGATGGGCCCGCTCGATGTCACCGTCGACTCCGCGCATTTCGCCGACGCCCTGGCGCTGGGTACCGTCGTCCTCGGCATGGCGGGGGCGGCGCATGAGCAGGCCGCGGGGCTCGGGAAGCCGATCGTCGCGTTTCCGGGCACCGGGCCGCAGTTCACCGCCGCGTTTCTCGCAGAGCAGAAGCGCCTGCTCGGCGATGCGCTGGTTGCGGCGCGCTCGCCCGAGGAAGCCGCGGATGCCGTGCTGCGGCTGCTGGGCGATGCGGCCGAGCGAGAGCGGCGCGGACGCGTCGGCCGAGAGCGGCAGGGTGGTCCGGGCGGCGCCGCGGCCATCGCGCGGTACCTTCTCGATCGGCTCGTGTCGTAGGCCGGCGGCGGATGGGGGATCGCGAACGCGTGTGGGCGGCGGCTGTGCTGGCGGCCGCCGTAATTCTCACGTTCTACCGGCTCGGCGCCGGGACGCTGTGGGATCAGGACGAGACGAAGTACGCCCAGGTCGCGCGCGAGATCCTCCAGACCGGCGACCCGGTCACACTGCACGTCAACGGCGGCCCCTGGTACGTGCACCCGCCGCTTTACATGTGGCTGGTGGCGGCGACCGGCCGCCTCGCCGGTTTCAGTACCTTCACCGTGCGGTTCTGGTCGGGTGTGTTCAGCGTGGTCGCGGTGTACGCGACGATGCTGCTCGGCCGCGCCCTATTCAACGCGCGAACCAGCCTCCTCGCCGGCGCCGCGCTCGCGGTGACCTTTCACTTCCTGGTGCAGTCGCGGCTCGCCGTGTTCGACACCGTCCTATTGGCGTTCATGCTGCTGGCCGCGTATTCGGCGGTGCGGGGCTATCAGACCGGGCGGTGCGGCGATTATCTCAGATTCTTTGTGTACGCCGGGCTCGCCACGCTGACGAAGGGGCCCATCGGGTTGGTGCTGCCGGGTCTCGTGATGGCCGCGTTCGTGACGGTCCGGCGTGCGTGGCCGCGTCGGCGCGAAGTGCCGTGGACGGCCGGGTTCATCCTCTACGCCCTGATCGGCCTCTCCTGGTACGCCGCCGAGACGGTGCTGCACGGCGGTTCCTTCGTCCGAACCGTGCTCGGCTACTACGGCGTCGGCCGCTTCTTCGGGGTGGTCGAGAATCAGGCGGGGCCGTGGTATTATTACGCCCCGATTCTCATCATCGGCGCTTTCCCGTGGACCGCCTTCTGGCCGGCCGCCGCGGTCTGGCACTGGCGGCGGCGGCGCGAAGACGGAAGCCTGTTCGTCCTGCTGTGGTGCGGCTTCGTCGTCGTCTTCTATTCGCTCGCCCAGACCAAACTGCCCAACTATGTGCTGCCTCTGTATCCGCTGGCCGCGGTCGGCGTGGCGGCGATGTGGGATCGGGTGTTTGAGCGGCCGCGCGAGACGCGTATCTGGTGGCTGGCAACATCAGCGGTCTTCCTGGCGGGGCTCGTGGGCGCCCTTGAAGGAGGCATCGGGCACTATCTTGGGCGGCTGTATCCCCGGCAGTACGCGGAGTTCGGCCACCTGCTGATTCCCTCCGGCGTCGCGCTCGCCGCCGGAGTCGCCGCGGCGATCGCCCTCCTGCTGACCGGACGCCGGGCCGGGGCGTTTGTGGCGTTGTGCGCCGCGATGGCACTCACCTGGCTCGGTGTCATCACGTGGGTGGTGCCGCTCGTGGAATCCCAAAAGCCGATGCCCGTCGCCGCCCGTGCGATCGCGGCACGGTGGCGCCCGGGCGACCGCATCCTCGGCTATCGGTTGGATATCTACTCGTCGTTGATCTATTACTCGGGACACCGCGTGCAGTGGCTCGATACGCCTCTAGAGCTGGCAAACGACGTGTGCCTGCCGGGGCGCGCGTTCATCGTCATCGCGAGGTCCGAGCGACCGCGCGTGGCGCTGCCGCAGGGACTGGCGGTGCTCTCGACGTCCGATGGCATCGACGTGTTGGTCAAGCCGGCCGGCCTCAAATGTCCTTAGCTACTGGTTCCCGGTTCGTCCGGCTGCCGGCTCCGCGTAGGCCGTGTCGCTTCTGCCCGTGGCGGGGCGCACCGCCGGTTGGATGATTCTCGCATCCGGCGCGGGAGCCGCTGATCTGAGCGCCCGAAACACCCCTTCATAGTACGCTTCCCACAGGAGAAAGCTGTAGCACTCGTTGAGGATCAGCAGCCACCCGCGCTTCTCAGCCCGCGGCACGATCCGCCAGATCAGCGGGGTGATCAGCGGCGTCCGATAGACCAGCCACTTCACCGGGAGCATGAACGGCGCGATCTCGAGGAAGATCCCAAACCGCGACGCGCGCCGGTACTTGCGCCAGAAGTAGACGGCGCCGACGCCCGCCTGCCGGAGCTTCTCGCGCACGCCGATCAGGTCTTCGACGTGGTGGTGGTACCCGAGGGCCTGGGGTTCGTACTCAAACCGTGTCCCGCGCTCGTGCATCCGGATCGCGAGCTCGATGTCCTCCCAGCCGTAGCCGCTGAACGTCTCGTCGAACCCGTCCACGGCCAGGATTTCCTCCCGCAGCATCGAGCAGTTGCGCGTCGTGACGTGGAACGGGGAGAGGTCCCGGCGCCGCCGGATCGTAAGGTCCGGCGTCATCTCCTTCACCTGCATGAACGGGGTGATGCGTGAGTCGGGATGCGTGACCGTGCGACCCTGGACGCCGCGCCCGGTGGCGCCGGCCGGGTAGTGGCGGTGATGCTCGGCGAGCAGCGTCGGCGTTGCCCACAGGTCGGAGTCGAGGAACACCACGATCCGGCCCCGCGCCGTGCGGACCCCAAGGTTGCGGGCGGCGGACCGGCCGCGATTCGCCTGGCCGGCGTAGCGGATGACCGCTCCGGGCTGACCCGCCAGTTCGTCGACCATCTGGGCTGTGCCGTCCGTGCTGCCGTCGTCGGCCACGACGATTTCATACAGGCCGGCGGCCAGCGTCTGCCCTCGCAGATGCCGGATGGTTTCGCGCAGGACGTCCCGGTTGTTGTACGACGGGATGATGACGCTAATTTCCATGCGCGCGCGAACCGTGGCGCATTTGGCCGTTCTCGAGCAGGCGGGCGAGGTAGTGGGCGTTGAGCACGCCGGACAACAGGAGCCGGCCAAAGGCCGGCATGCCGGCGTGGTCGGCTCGGCGCACCCAGGCCTCGACGTTGCCGGGACCGACGAGCCCGAAGAGCCGCTGGACCAGGTTCAGCGCCAGGTGAAAAGGTGTGAACTGCAGCGCGAGGCGCGCTTCGAGCACAGGGTGCTTCTCGTAGAACAGCCACGCCGTACGGGCGCGCTCCGCTTCCTTCCGCAGCAGCGAGTCGAGGCTGCCCGGCGACACTTCCTCGTGGTAGTGGTAGAGGACCGCGTCGCGGCGGTAGACACGGCGAAGACCCAGCACCCGCAGCCGGAACCCGAGGTCGAGGCCCTCCCAGCCGTACGGGTAGAAGACCTCGTCGAACAAGCCGACCTGATCCAGGTGTTCGCGCCGCACCGACGCGTTGTCGGTATCGAAGTAGGCGGTCGTCAGATCCAGGAGACCGCCGCGCACCGCAAACGGGTCCTCGATGGACCGGGTGACGATGACGGGGCCGCGCCCCACGGCCTTTGCGTGCGCTTCGTGGATCCCGACGTGCGCCGCGAGGAACGTCGGCGCCGCGAAGTTGTCGCTGTCGACGAAGACGATCACGTCTCCGCGCGCCTCTCGAATCGCGCGGTTGCGGGCTCCCGGCACCCCTTTGCGCTCGGTGAGGAAGAACGGCCGCACCGCGCACCGCGAGGTCCGGACCGCCGATTCGATGACGCGGCGCGTGTCGTCCGTCGACGCGTCGTCGACGACGAGCAGTTCGTAGTGGTCCGGCGCCAGGGTCTGCTCGGAGAGATAGTGCAGGCAGCGGGCCACCATCGCGGCCCGGTTGCGTGTCGGCGTGATGACGCTGGCGGTCAGGCTCACGGGGTGGCGGCCGGCGCTTCGCCGGCCCGGCGCGCCGTTCCGGCCGGCACCGCCACCGGCGCGACCTCTTCGAGCAGCTGGCTGCGTACGAGGCGGCTGTAGGCGCCTTCGCGGGCCGCGAGTTCGTCGTGCCGGCCGCTCTCGACGATCTGTCCGTCGAGCATGACGATGATCCGGTCGGCGCTGCGCACGGTCGAGAGGCGGTGCGCCACGATGAAGGTGGTGCGCCGTTCCGTGAGCCGCGCCATCGCTTCCTGGATCGCCTCCTCCGATTCCGCATCGAGGGCGGAGGTGGCTTCGTCGAGGATGTAGATTGCGGGATGGTTCAGCACGGCGCGGGCGAGGGCGAGCCGCTGGCGCTGCCCGCCGGACAGCTGCATACCGTCCTCGCCGAGATCGGTGTCGTAGCCCCGCGGCAGCGCCGCGATGAAGCCGTGCGCGTTCGCGACGCGCGCCGCCTCCTGAATCTCCGCGCGCGACGCAGCCGGCCGGCCGTAGGCGATATTCTCGGCGATGGTCCCGGCGAAGAGGATCGTTTCCTGCGGCACAAGGCCGATCTGCGCGCGCAGTGACGCCGCCGTGACGTGCCGCAGATCGTGCCCGTCGATCTCGACCGTTCCTCCGGTCGGATCGTAGAAGCGCGGAATGAGGTTCACGAGGCTGGTCTTGCCGGCACCGCTCGGCCCCACGATCGCGACGTGCTCCCCGGGCTGTACCTCGAGCGTGATGTTGCGCAGGGCCAGCCGGTCCGGCTCGTAGGCGAGCGACACGTTCGTGAAGCGGACACGGCCCGCGACCCGCGGCATCGGCGCCGCGTCCGGCGCATCGCGCACGGTCTCCGGGACGTCGAGCAGTTCATAGACCCGCTCGAGCCCGGCCATCGCCTGGCGCGCCTCCGAGTAGAGGCGCGTCAGGCTCATCGCCGGATCCATCGCGAGCGCCAGGTATCCGAGGAACGCCAGGAGCGACCCGGGGGTCATCTCGTGCCGCGCGACGTACTGCGCGCCGGCCCACAGCACCAGCACCAGCGCGAGCGCGGTGAGGAGGCTGACCAGGGACACCTCGACGGCGATCAGCCGCCGGATGCCGTAGTTGGCTTGAAACGTGCGTTCGTTCTCACGGTCGAACCGCTGCTCCTCGCGCCCTTCCTGGACGAACGCGCGGATGACGCGCGCGCCGATCACCGACTCCTTGATGAGCGCGGTGAGCGATGCGACCTGGCGCTGCGCCCGCGTGGAGATCTTGTGCACTTCCCGGCCGAACAGCCGCGCCGCGAGCACGAACGCCGGCAGGGCGACGAAGGTGAGGCCCGCGAGCCGCCAGTTGATCAGGAACACCATCACGATGATGCCGGCGAGGGTGAGGGCCGTGGTGATGACGTCAACGATGCCGCCGAGCAAGCGCTGCTCGACGAGCTGCGTGTCCTGGATCGTGCGGGAGATCACCTCGCCGCTGTGCCACGCGGCAAACCGCGCCAGCGACCAACGTTGCACGCGGTGGAAGATGCGCGCGCGCAGGTCCGCGACGAGGCGGTGTCCGACGAACGCCAGTAACGACAGTTGCACGTAGAGGCAGATGCTGCGGAAGACGTAAATGCCGAGGACGATGAGGGCGGCGTGGTTGAGGATGCCGAGGCTGCCGGTCTGGATGATCCGGTCGGCCTGCTGGCCGAGATACCGTGGCACGTACAGCCAGGCCACCGCGACCAACACCGCCGCGCCGACGCCGCCGCTCAATTGGACCATATAGGGGCGCAGAAACACGGCGAGCCGCCGCAGATCCGCCATGGGGCCATTATACACGCGCCGGGCGCGCCGGGAGCGTGCTATCGATTCAGGAACGTGCTATAGTCGGAACTGGCGAAATTGGGTCAAGATTCAGGAGGTTCGGATGATCCGCCTGGGCCGGGGTCTTACCATTCTGCTTGTCTTGGCGTGCCTGGGCGGTGTGCTCGTGCCGGCCGGGGCCGAGTCGCAGAGCACGTCGACGCAGGAGCTTCGCGGGTTGTTCAGCCATCTGCTCGGCGATCCGCCGCTGATCCACATGGAGGCGATCCCCGATATCTACGACGGCGGCTACGCGCGCGTGAGCGTGTACGGCCGCCACGTCATGATCAAGGGCATGCTGATCGACGAACTGTGGATCAAGCTCGTCGGGGTGTCGTTCGACCCGGCCGAGCTCAAGCGCGGGATCTTGAAGGTCCTCGACATCCGGGACGATGCGATCTACGGCAAACTCACGCTCGCGGCGGTGCAGGAGTACCTGAACAAACAGGCCGCGGTGCAGGACGTGCGCCTGGGCGTGAACGCCGAGGCGGTCACGGGCGCCGCGACGGTGGTCTACAATGGGATTCCGACGCGCGTGCGGATGCAGGGCGTGTTCCAGGTATACGGCGACCCCGAGGTGTTCTTCCACATTCAGGCGCTGTCGGTGAACGGGATCCCCGTGCCGTACATCCTGGCCGCGAATCTCGAGCGTCAGATCAATCCGGTGGTCGACTTCCGGACGTGGCCGGTGCAGTTCAAGATCCGCGCGTTCAAGCAGACACCCGAGGGCTTCCTGCTCAGCAGTCAGCGCGACTTGGCCCAGCCCTGCAACGCCTGCGGGGGACCGCCGCTCCAACTGGCTCCGTGACCTCGACCGTCGCCCACCCGTTTCGCGCCCGCATCAAGCGCGGACCGCTGCTGTGCGACGGCGCGATGGGCACGCTCCTCTACGCGCGGGGCGTGCCGTTTGACCACTGCTTCGACGCGCTGAACCTCACCGATCGGGAACGCGTCCTCAACGTCCACCTGGACTACCTGCGCGCCGGCGCCGAGATTGTCGAGACCAACACCTTTGGCGCCAACGCGTTCAAGCTGACCCAGCACGGTCTCGCCGACCGCGTGCGCGACATCAACCGGCAGGGCGCCAAGATCGCGAAAGAAGCCCGCGATATCTACGGCCGCGCGTTTTTCATCGCCGGCGCCGTCGGCCCGCTCGGCCGGCCGATGGCGCCGTTCGGGCGGGTCACACCGGCCGAAGCCCGGACCGCGTTCCGCGCGCAGATCGACGCGCTCGTCGAGGGCGGCGTCGACATCCTGATTCTCGAGACGTTTGCCAACTTGAGCGAACTGCTCGAAGCCGTCGCCGCGGCGCGGGACGCCTGTGACCTGCCGCTCGTCGCGCAGATGACCTTCGCGGAAGACGGACGCACCCGGTTCGGACACAGCCCGGCGGAGGTCGTCGCCGCCCTGGAAGGCGCCGGCACCGACCTCGTGGGAGCCAACTGCAGTGTCGGCTCCGTGCCGATGCTCGAAGTGATCCAGCAGATGGCGTCCGTCGCGCACGTGCCGCTCTCGGCGCAGCCGAACGCCGGGTTCCCGACGCTCGTCGAGGGCCGGTACCTCTACTTATCGTCGCCCGAGCACATGGCCACGTACGCAAAGAAGATGGTCGACGCGGGCGTCCGGCTCATCGGCGGTTGCTGCGGGACGACGCCGGAGCACATCGCGGCGATCAGCCGGGTGATCTCGGATCCCGGCACGACACGTGAGCATGTTCTCCCGGACGCCGTCCCGGCGGTCTTCCGTGACGAGGTCCTGCCGGCCGTTGGTCAGCCGAGTGAGCTGGCGCAGAAACTGCACCGGTCGTTCGTCATCAGCGTGGAGGTGGATCCGCCGAAGGGGCTGGACGCCACCAAGGATCTCGAGGGCGCGCGGTTGCTCAAAGAAGCGGGCGCGGACGTCATCGACGTCGGCGACAGCCCGATCGGCCGCGTGCGCATGAGCGCGCTCGCGATGTGCTACCTGATCCAGCAGCACGTCGGGATCGAAACGATCATCCACTTCACGACCCGCGATCGCAACGTCGTCGGCCTGCAGGCCGACCTGATCGGGGCGCACGCGATGGGCGTGCGCAACGTGCTCGCGCTCACCGGCGAGCCGCCGCGCGGCGACTACCCCAACGTCACCGCCGTCTACGACGTGGACAGCGCCGGCC
Organism: bacterium; assembly: GCA_035280345.1. Lineage (GTDB taxonomy): Bacteria > Sysuimicrobiota > Sysuimicrobiia > Sysuimicrobiales > Segetimicrobiaceae > DASSJF01. Next base: position 11,701 of record DATEGA010000158.1, read on the forward strand.
TGATGCGGATCATCAAGCGTTTTAACGAGGGCCTCGACCTCGCCGGGAAGTCGATCGGGCACCCGGCGCGGTTCCTGATCGGCGGGGCGCTCGACATGACGACGGAGACGCTCGACCGCGAGCTGCCCAAGATGGAACGGAAACTCGAGGCGGGCGTCGACTTCTTTATGACGCAGCCGATCTACGAGCCCGAGACGCTCGATGCGTTCGAGCGGCGGGTGGGACGGCTGCCGGTGCCGGTCCTGGTGGGCGTGCTGCCCCTGCAGAGCTTCCGCCACACGGAGTTTTTGCACAACGAGGTGCCGGGCATCACGATTCCCGATTGGGTGCGGGACCGTATGCGGATCGCCGGAAACGCCGGACGGGATGAGGGTTTCCGCCTATCCCGAGAGTTGCTTGCCGTGCTCGTCGGTCGGATCGACGGAGCGTACCTCATGCCGTCGTTCGGCCGGTATGAGGTCTGCGCGGCCCTCGTGCGCGAGATCCGCGCGCGCGTCGGCGCGACCGGACGGGCGGTGACGTAAGCCCCACGATTACGGACGGAGATTGGCGAGGGCGGGACTCGGCGCGCCTCCGAACCTGAACTGGGTCGCGGTCCCGGGCAGCGTCGCGATGCCGAGCGTCACATACCACTGGTTCGTGGACGGCGCCGTCGGAAACGTCCGGTATACTACCCCGAGCGAAACACAGTCGCAGGTCGCGCCGACCTCGTAGTCGATCTCCGCCCACTGCCGCGTCGTCACGTTGTAGAGCACGTTGGTGGCGAACTGGAGCGAGGGGCTCAGGGTGAACGCCAGGATCAGCCCCGCCGTGGTCTGCTGGGTGATGTAGTCGTAGGTGCCGAAGATCGTACCGCTTTGGAACACTTTGCCGGGCGGGTAGTAGCTGTAACTCAGGGTGATCGCGCTGTCCGAGGCAATGCTGTCGAACGCAAACGGTGTGGCGCCGGTGACCTGCGCGAAGTTGTAGGAGAGGGTCGCCGAGCTGACCTTGCTGAAGGTCTGCGTGAGCGCCGCGGCGGCCGCGGCGATGTTGCGGGTGTTGCCGGTGCTGTACGTGTCGTAGCGATAGTAGCCTCCCGCCGCCGCGGAGAGCGACGGTGTGAGGTTGATCGTATCGGCCGAGAGCGTCAACAACCCTTCGGTCCGGAACGCGTTCACCCCGGTCTGGGTCTCGTTGAAATTGCCGGCCTGTACTTCGAACGCGTACGACAGCGGCAGGCCGCCGACGCGCTGGGTATCGGTGGCGGCATCCAGTGTGTACTGGTCGAGGTTGAATTGGTTGCCGTTTTGGTCGAAGGTCACGGCGCGGCCGAGGTGCGCCGTGACCAGGTAGCCGGGGAAGTGCCGGTCGACGACGGCCTCCCCCGAGAGGCCTGAGCGGGTCGCGAGGCGCACCCGGATCTGGCTCTCCCAATCTCCGAGCGGGACGTACTGCGAGTATTCGGCCCAGGCGCCGTTGAAGTTGTCGTACCCGACGGTGGGACCGCTCGCGGCGCGGCCGCGGTGAAGCGACGTCGTGTACGCGGGCACCCAGAAGACCGGCACGCCGTACACGCGCAGCACCGCGTCGTAGGCCGTCAGCCGCTCGTTCGGCACAATGACTACCTTGCGGGCGGTGACGAGGAACGCCGGGTGGGCTGGATCGCAGGGCGTCGCGGACGCCGCCGTCGCAACGCCCTGCGCGGCCGCTGTCGTGATGGTCCGCCCCGTTACCGTCCACGGGGTGTACTTGGCGACCGCCCGGCTCATCTCGCCGACCCGGGTGCGGTAGTTGTACCGGAGATCCTCGCCGGTCGCGGTCCGCCCGGGCTGCGTGAGGACCACGTGGCCGCTCGCCTGCACGTCGCCGGTGTTGAGGTTGCCGGTGAGGTGAGCGGCGGTGATCGTGGTGCTCCCGCGCGTGGCGACGACGTGGCCGTCGGCCACGACGGTGCCGGATTGCGTATCGTACTCGATGTGGTCGGCCGTGAGCGTGATCGGTCCCTGGTCGGGTCCGGCCGGTGCCTGGGCCGCCACCGGAGAGCCGAGGGACATCGCGATCGTAAAGGACATCACGAGCGCGGCGACGTCGCGCCCCAGCCGCCGGGAACCTACCACGAGACCGGAGCGACCTCGGGGCGCCGGTGGAGCGCCTCGGCGAGGACGCCCTTCGCTCGCGCGAGCGCCTCCGGCGTCGTTCCCTCCGCACGCACGACCAGGACCGGCTGGGTGTTGCTGGCGCGGACGAGGGCCCAGCCGTCCGGAAACACGATGCGGGCGCCGTCGACGTCGATCACCTGGTACTTCGACCGAAACTCTCGCGTGAGCGCCGCCACGACCTCGAACTTGCGATCGTCGGGACAGGCGACGCGAATCTCCGGCGTCGCGTCGTAGTGAGGGATCTCCGCGGCGAGTGACGACAGCGGCCGGTCCGCGCGCGACAGGATCCGCAGCAGCCGCCCCGCGGCGTAGAGGGCGTCGTCGAAGCCGTAGTATTCGTCGGCGAAGAACATGTGCCCGGACATCTCGCCCGCGAACACGGCGCCCACTTCGCGCATTCGGGCCTTGATAAGAGAGTGCCCGGTGCGGGTGAACTCGGGGCGGCCGCCGAGTCGCCGGATCTCGTCGATCAGCGCTTGGGAACACTTCACTTCGACGAGGGCCACGGCGCCGGGGTGGGCCGCGAGGACCTCGCGCCAGAACAGCGCCATGAGGAGATCGCCCCACAAAATCGCGCCGCGGTCGTCGACCACTCCGATGCGGTCGCCGTCGCCGTCCAGCCCGATCCCCACGTCGGCGCGGTGTTCGCGGACGGCCTGGATCAGATCGGTGAGGTTCTCGGGCGCCACGGGGTCCGGATGATGGTGGGGAAAGGATGGGTCGAGCTCGCAGTACAACGGCAGTACCTCGCAGCCCCACGCACGAAAGACCTCGGGCGCGAACGCCCCGGCGGTCCCGCTGCCGCAATCGAGCACGACGCGCAGGCGGCGCGGCCCCAGCTTGATGCGGTCCGCGAGGGCCTGCCGGTAGGCGGAAAAGACGGCGCGAGTCTCGGTCCTCCCGGGCACGGCGGCGGACGGCACAGGTGGGGCCCCGCGTTCCGAGAGCGCGCGGACTTCCTGGATCTGTGCGCCGTACAGTGTGCCCGGGCCGAGGCAGAGCTTGAAGCCGTTAAACTCCGGCGGATTGTGGCTGGCCGTGACCATCACCCCGCCCGGCACTTCGAAGTGATACAACGCGAAATAGAGCATCGGGGTGACGGCAAGGCCGATGCCGATGACATCGCAGCCCACGCCGGTGAGACCGCGAATTGAGGCGCCGTAGAGGTCCGCGGAACTGACCCGGTTGTCATGGCCGATCACGGCGCGCCGCACGCCGGCGCGGCCGAGATACGTGCCGAATGCTCTCGCGATCGTCTCTGCGGCTTCGGCGTCCAGGTCTCGGCCGACGACGCCGCGGATGTCATATTCGCGGAAGATGTGCGCGGGCGGCTGCATGGGAAAGAGACTTTGTCCCCGGGCACGTCTGCCCCTACTTCAACTGGTGCAATTATCATGACATGGACCGGTGCCATTATGACGGCGCGCGTCGGCGGCGACACGCGTCCGGAACCTCCCGTGCGCGGGTGGGCGCGCCAACCGGGGCACCACTCTGCCGCCCGGACCCGGCGGCGGACCGCGTGACGGATTGGGCCGCCGTCGCTTGCAGGAGACCTGCATACAGGCGAGAAACCGTGCGAGACTCACGCGCACCAGTCGCAGCAGGCGAAATCCAGCGCCGATGAACAAAAGGACGAATGAGTGAACGCTGAACGCGTGCTCGTGACGGGCGGGGCCGGCTATCTGGGGTCGGTGTTGAGCGAGCATCTGCTCGACGCCGGCTTCCGGGTCACCGTCGTAGACAACCTTCAGTACCGGCAGCGCTCGCTGTTCCATTTGTGCGCGCATCCGGCATTCGACGTTGTCGTCGGCGATGTCCGCGACGAGGCGCTGATGCGGCGCCTCGTCGCGGGCGCGGACGTCCTCATTCCGCTCGCGGCGTTGGTCGGCGCGCCGGCCTGTGACCGGGATCCGTGGGCCGCGCGGGCGGTGAACCTTGAGGCCGTGCGGATGCTCAACCGCCTCCGGAGCAGCGACCAGTTGGTGGTGTTTCCGACGACGAACAGCGGCTACGGGACGAAGTCCGGCGACACGTACTGCACCGAGGACACACCGCTCGAGCCGATCTCGCTGTACGGCCGAACCAAGGCCGACGCCGAGGCGGAACTCCTCGGCACCCCGAACGCGATTACGCTGCGCCTCGCCACCGTCTTCGGAATGTCCCCCCGGATGCGTCTCGACCTGCTGGTGAACCACTTCGTCTACGCTGCGGTGACCGACCGCTATATCGTGATCTTTGAAAAGGACTTCAAACGCAACTACGTCCACATCCGCGACGTAGCGGACTGCTTCGTGCACAGCATCCGCAACGCCGGGGCCATGGTCGAACGGTGCTTCAATCTCGGCCTCGATGCGGCCAACCTGTCCAAGGAGCAGCTCGCGCTCAAGGTCAAGGAACACGTGCCGGCCTTCCACATCGAGTTTGCGCAGTTCGGCAGCGATCCCGACAAGCGAAACTACATCGTGTCCAACCAGCGCCTGCGCGACGCAGGTTTTGAGGCGCGCCGCTCCCTCGACGAGGGCATCGACGAGCTCCTCAGGGGCTATCGGATGATGCGCGCGAGTCCCTTTGCCAACGCCTAACCTCGACCGGCGCCTCCAGGACGCGCGATCGCACCTCGCCGGAAGCGCGGCGCTCCAGCTGCAGGTCGCCGAGACGGCGGCCGAGCAGATCATCGCGGCGGCGGACGCGATCGCGGGCGCATTCGCCGAGGGCGGCAAGGTTCTGCTCTGCGGCAACGGGGGCAGCGCCGCCGACTGCCAGCACGTCGCGGCGGAGTTTGTCGGACACCTCCGGCGGGACTCGCACCGGCGCGGTCTGCCGGCCGTCTCTTTGGCGGCCGACACGTCGTTTCTCACCGCGTTCGCAAACGACCGGGGATTTGAGTATGTGTTCGAACGTCAGGTCCGGGCTCTCGGCCGGCGCGGGGATGTCCTGGTGGCCATCAGCACGAGCGGCAACTCCGTCAACGTGATCCGCGCTGTGGAGGCCGCCCGCGAGTTGGGCATGACGACAATAGGGCTAACGGGCGGCGGCGGCCGGCTCAATTTGCTGGTGGACATTGCAATTACGGTGCCGAGCGCGGATACTCAATTCATTCAGGAAGCGCATCTTGCCGTGGAGCATGTGATCTGCGACCTGGTCGAGCGGCGCCTCTCCGGCGCCGGCGGGGAAACTGAGACAGGAGTGAGGTCCAGATGATCATCACGCGGACCCCTTTTCGCGTCTCGTTTTTCGGCGGCGGGACGGATTACCCCACATGGTATCTCCGGCACGGCGGCGCCGTCCTCGCGACGACGATCGACAAGTACTGCTATTTGACCTGCCGGTACCTGCCGCCGTTTTTCGAACACCGGATCCGGGTCGTCTACTCCAAGATCGAAAGCTGCCAGTCCATCGACGAGATCGCCCACCCGGCGGTGCGCGAAGTCCTGCGGCACGTCGGGATCGACCGGGGGGTGGAGATCCACCACGACGGCGACCTCCCTGCGCGAAGCGGCATGGGGTCGAGCTCGGCCTTCACGGTCGGTCTCCTGCAGGCGCTCTACGCTTTGAAGGGCCAAATGATCGACAAACGCCGGCTGGCCATGGAAGGGATCCAGATCGAGCAGGACCGGTTGCAGGAGGCCGTCGGGTCGCAGGACCAGGTGTCGGCCGCGTACGGCGGGTTCAACCACATCGTGTTTCATCATGACGGCGAAATCCTCGTCCGGCCGATCACCGTCGGCACCGAGCGGCTTCGGCTGCTCAACGACCACCTCATGCTCTTTTTCACAGGCATCGCCCGCACCGCCTCCAAGGTGGCCGAGAGCTACGTGCAGGAGATGGAGCGCAACGCGCTGCACCTTCAGCGGCTCCACGGTCAGGTCGACGCCGGCATCGCGATTCTCAACGGAAGCGCCGACGTCCGGGAGTTTGGCGAACTCCTCCGCGAGGCCTGGGACGCGAAGCGCAGTCTCAGCGCCGGCGTGACCAACCCGGAGGTGGAATCGCTGTACGAGGAGGCCCGCGGGGCCGGCGCGATCGGCGGCAAGCTGATCGGCGCGGGGGGCGGGGGGTTTATGCTCCTGTTTGTCCCGCCGGCCGCGCAGCCGCGGGTGCGCGAGCGCTTCTACCGCCTGATCCACGTGCCGTTTCGGTTCTCCACCGGCGGCAGCCGGGTTCTCTTTTTCGAGCCGGACGGCGACTACTCCGCGGAGGAACAGATCCGCGGGCGGCACGCGCTCGCACCGTTTCGCGAATTGAGCGGTCCCGCCGAGCCGCCCGCGAACGGCGAGGCGCCGGCGAACCGCAAGGCGGAGGAGATCCTGTTCTCGGTGCCGGGCACGCCCGCGGGCACAGGCGGTGAACCCCGATCCACGTGAGACCGACGGTGCCGCACGGGGGCCGGTCGAATGGATAAGGACGCGCGGATCTACGTGGCCGGCGGCGACACGCTGGCCGGCGGCGCGCTGGTGCGCCGGCTCACCGCCTGCGGGTACAGCAACCTCGTCAACGGAATGGATCGCTCGCCGGATCCGCGCGATTGCGCGGCGGTCGACGCCTTCTTCGACGAAACCGCGCCGGCCTACGTCTTCATCGCCGGCGGGAAATCGGGCGGCATCCACGCCAACGCGGCGCGTCCGGCCGAGTTGATGCTCGACAACCTGACGATCGCCTGCCATCTCATCGACGCCGCCCACCGGCACGGCGTCCGAAAACTCCTGTATCTCGCAAGCTCCTGCGTGTACCCGAAGCACGCGGCGCCTCCGATGCGCCCGGACGCGCTGCTGACCGGCCCGTTGGAGCCGACAAGCGAGGCGTACGCCGTGGCGAAGCTCGCGGGCATCACGCTGTGTCAGGCCTACCGGCGGCAGTACGGCGTGGATTTCATCAGCGGGATCCCGGCCGACGTCTTCGGGCCCGGTGATGACTTCAGCCCCGACGATTCACACGTGCTGGCGGCGCTGATGCGCAGAATGCACGCGGCCAAGATCGAAGGCCGGAACACCGTGGACATCTGGGGCACGGGGACGCCGCGGCGAGAATTCATCTTTGCCGATGATCTCGCCGAGGCGTGTATTCTCGTGATGGACGTCTACAGCGAGTCGGCCCCGATCAATTTGGGCGGCGGGGCCGATCTATCGATTCGCGAGCTCGCCACGCATATCAAGGGCGTCGTCGGGTACCCCGGCGAGCTGCGGTTCGACGTGAGCAGGCCGGACGGCATGCCGTTGAAGGCCCTGGACTCCGGCGTGCTGCGGGCTCTGGGCTGGCAGCCGCGCGTCCCGTTTCCCGCGGCGCTCGCGCAGACCTACGAATGGTTCTGTCAACTCGAGCGGAGGGAGGACACGGTGCATGCCGGCTAGCCTCGATCATCTCGAGGCCAGATTCTATCGCGCGCTCCTCAGAATCCGGCGGGTCGAGGAACAGATCGCGGACGTCTACCCTACCGATAAGATCCAGAGTCCGGTCCACTTGGCCATCGGCCAGGAAGCCGCGTCCGTGGGCGTGTGCCAGGCGCTGGAGTCGACGGACGTCGTGTTCGGCACCTACCGGAGCCACGCGCTGTACCTGGCCAAGGGCGGCGACCTCCGGGGCATGATCGCCGAACTGTACGGGAAGGCGACGGGTTGCGCCAAAGGAAAGGGCGGTTCGATGCACCTCATCGACCCCGCCGCGGGTGTGATGGGTACGTCGGCCGTCGTAGGCACGACGATCCCCCAGGCGGTCGGATACGCATGGGGCCTGCGGGTACGCGGAGTCCGCGGTGTCGTGGCGAGCTTCTTCGGGGACGGCGCGGTCGAAGAAGGAGTGTTCCACGAGAGTATGAATTTCGCCGCGCTCAAGAACCTGCCGGTCCTCTTCGTTTGCGAGAACAACTTCTACGCCATTCACTCGCCCCAAGAGACCCGGCAGCCGTCCACCGATCTGCTCGAGCGGGCCCGCGCCTACGGCATCCCCGGTGAACTGGTCGATGATTCCGACGTGTTCCGGATCCACGAGCTCGCCGGTTCGGCGATCGCCGCAATGCGGGCGGGGACGTCGGGTCCGCGATTCCTCGAATGCCGGGCGTACCGCTGGCGCGAGCACGTCGGGCCGAACGAAGACTTCCATACCGGGTACCGGTCGCGGGCGGAAGCCCAGCGCTGGATTGAGCTGGACCCGGTGACGCGGGCGGGCGAGCGGCTTGCCCCGGACGTCCGCCGGACGATCGATGCGGAGGTGCAGGTCGAGATTCAGGAGGCCTTTGAGTTCGCGGAGCGCAGTCCGTTCCCCGACGCTGAGGAACTCTACACCGACGTCTTCAAGGAGTCACACGATGGAGCGCTTGCTGACCTACGCTGAGGCCGTCCGCGAGGCCACCGAGCAGGAGATGGACCGCGACCCGTCCGTTATTGTGTTCGGGCTCGGCGTCGACGACTTCAAAGGCATCTACGGCACGACGCGGGGCCTGCAGCAGAAGTTCGGCCGCGAGCGGGTGAGCGACACGCCGCTGTCCGAGGACGCGATGACGGGTGTGGCGATCGGCGCGGCGCTGGCCGGGCTGCGGCCGATTCACGTGCACATCCGCATGGACTTTCTGATGCTGGCAATGAACCAGCTCATCAACATCGCGTCGAAGGCCCGTTACATGTACGGCGGGACGGTGAGCGTCCCGATCGTCGTCCGTTCGGTGATCGGGCGGAGCTGGGGACAGGGGGCCCAGCACTCGCAGGGCCTGCACTCGTTCTTCGCGCACGTGCCAGGCCTCAAGGTCGTCGCTCCGAGCACGCCGTACGACGCCAAGGGCTGCCTGGTCGAAAGCATCCGGGACGACAACCCGGTGATGTTCGTCGAGCACCGGATGCTCCACGCTCAAAAAGGGCACGTCCCCGAGCAGCCCTACACGGTCCCGTTCGGCAAGGCCCGCGTCCTCGTGAAAGGGCAGGACGTGACCCTGGTCGGGGTGTCCTACATGGTCGTCGAGTGCCTGCGCGCTCAGCAGAGTCTCGAAGGCGCCGGCATCAGCGCCGAGGTCATTGATCCGGTCTCGTTGAGCCCGCTCGATGCCGACACGATCGTGGAATCGGTGCGGAAGACCGGCCGCCTGATCGTCGTCGACACGGCGTGGACCGCGTGCGGCCTCAGCGCCGAGATCGTCACGCGCGTCGTGGAGCGGCTGCAGGGCGCCCGGCGCCTCCAGTTGCACCGGATGGGCTTCGCGCCGGTGACCTGCCCCACCACCAAGAGCCTCGAGGCACTCTTCTATCCCAACGCGCACCGGATCGCGGCGGACGCCTACAAGCTCGTCCGGGGCGGTGACGCGGCGTGGATCCCGCCGGCCGTCGACGCGCCCGAACTCGCCGCGTTCAAGGGGCCGTTCTGATGAAGCAGTATCTGCTGGCGGAACGCACGATCACCCGAGACGACCTCCGGACGCTCGTCGACTGGCTAAACACCGACCCGTGGCTCACGCAGGGTCCACTGGTGCGCGAGTTCGAGCGCCGTTGGGCGGGATGGCTCGGCGTCAAACACGCCACGTTCGTGAACTCCGGCTCGTCGGCCAACCTGCTCATGTATGCCGCCCTACAGTGCTCGGGGCGGCTGCGGAACACCAAGGTCATCGTGCCGGCCATCAGCTGGGCGACGACCGTGATGCCGGCGATTCAGCTCGGGTTCGAGCCCATCATGTGCGAGGCGGACTGGAACACCTTCGGCCTCGACTTGAACCATCTGGCAAGCCTGCTGAAGCAACACGGCCCGGCGTCCGTGATCGCCGTCCACGTGCTCGGTGTTCCGAACGAGATGGAGCCGCTGATGGCACTCCGCGACCGCCACGAGTTCGTCCTGATGGAGGATACCTGCGCGGCGACCGGATCGCGTTACAATGGGCGGCGGCTGGGCTCCTTCGGGACACTTAGCACCTTCTCGTTCTTCTACGGCCACCACATGTCCACGATCGAAGGCGGAATGGTCTGCACCGACGACGACACGCTCCACGATCTGGTGGTGCAGACGCGCGCCCACGGATGGGGGAAGGACCTCGCCCCCGAGAAGGAAGCGGAACAAGCGCGGGCACGGCACGTGATCGAGTTCAACCGGCCGTTCACGTTTTACTATCCCGGGTACAATCTGCGCTCCACCGATCTGAACGCGCGGATCGGGCTGTCGCAACTCGAGCGCATCGACGAGGTTGTGCGGCGGCGGGTCGAAAATCACGCGACGTACCAGTCCCGGTTTCTGGACGCCCCGGGGTTCCATTGCCAGCGGTGCGCGCGCGGGACGATTTCGAGCATCTCGTTCGCGGCGGTGGCGCAGTCGCAGGATCACCGCGAGCGGATCGGGCGCGCGCTCCGAGCAGGCCGCATTGAGACCCGTCCGCTGGGCGGCGGCAACATGTCGCGCCAGCCGTACTGGACCGACCGGTTCGGGACGACGGTGTTTCCTGTCGCGGACAAGATCCACCTTGCCGCGTTCCAGCTGCCGAACCATCCGGGCCTGACCGCGGAAGACATCAATCACATCTGCGACACGGCGCTGGCGGTAGAACCCGGCGTCTGAGGAGCCGTCCGCGGGCGCGCATCCGACGAGGAACGAAGGGAGACGGCGAATGGGGGGCAACACGCGTCTCGATCTGGTTTTGGTCAATCCCGGCGCCCGGTCACAGATCTATCAGTCGCTTGGAAAAACGCTGACCGCGGTCGAGCCCCCCGTCTGGGCGGGGCTGATGGCCACGTTTGCCCGGAAGCGCGGCTTTTCCGTCCGCATTATCGACGGCCACGCCGAGGACCTGACTCCGGCGGAGACGGCGGCGCGCGTGGCGGAGCTTGCTCCCCGATTGGCCGCCGTCGTCGTGTACGGCCATCAGCCGTCGGCGTCCACGCAGATCATGTCCGCCGCCGGCGCAGTGTGCGCCGCTCTGAAGGAGCATGCGGCCGAGCAGGCCGTGCTGCTGGTTGGAGGCCACGTCGCCGCGCTCCCGGAGCGCACCCTCCGCGAGGAGGCGGCGGACTTCGTGTGCGGGGGCGAAGGCCCGCACACCCTCGTCGAACTGCTGGAGGCTCTCGGCTCCGCCAATCCTGACTATTCGAAGGTGCGCGGGCTGTGGTACCGGGACGGCGGGACGATTCGGGCGACCGCGCCCGCGCCGCTCGTCGGGAACCTCGATCAGGAGATGGCGGAGCTCGCCTGGGACCTGCTGCCGATGGACCGGTACCGGGCGCACAACTGGCACTGCTTTGACACGTTGCGGCGGGAGCCATACGCGTCGATCTATACCACGCTGGGGTGCCCGTACCACTGCAGTTTCTGCTGCATCCAGGCGCCGTTCAAGTCCGGCGAGCAGACCTTGGGGCTCAAGGAAGGCGTCAACAGCTACCGGTTCTGGGATCCGCAGACGACCGTCGCGCAGATCGACCGGCTCGTGCACGAGTACGGGGTCCGCAACATCAAGTTCGCGGACGAGATGTTCGTCCTGAACATGAAGCACGTGCACGGCATCTGCGACCTGCTGATCGAGCGAAACTACGACCTCAATATCTGGGCCTACGCGCGCGTCGATACGGTGCGGGGCGAGGGCACCGTCGAGAAGCTCAAGCGCGCCGGGTTCAACTGGCTGGCCTTCGGCATCGAGGCGGCGAGCGAGCGCGTCCGCAAGGACGTCGACAAGGGCTTCAAGCAGGAGGATATCTTCAAGACGCTCGAGCGGGTGCAGGCCGCCGGGATCAACGTCATCGCGAACTACATCTTTGGCCTTCCCGAAGACGACGTCCAGACGATGCGCGAAACGCTGGACATGGCGCTCGAGCTCAACTGCGAGTTCGCCAATCTCTACTCGGCGATGGCCTATCCGGGGTCGCACCTCTATTCCGTCGCGCAGCAGAACGGCTGGCCCCTGCCGAAGACCTGGGCCGGGTATTCCCAGCACGCGGCGGATACGCTGCCGCTGCCGACCAAGCACATTTCCGGCCTCGAGGTGCTTCGGTTTCGCGATCACGCCTTTCAAGAGTACTTCTCGAGCCCGCGCTACCTGGGGATGATCGAGCGCAAGTTCGGCCCCGCGGCCGTCGAGCACATCCGGGAAATGACGTCGCATACGCTGACACGACTGTACGCCTGATCTCACGGACGTCGCCACCGCGCCCCACGGCGTCCCTGTCTCGGCGCGCCTCATGAAGACGACGCTGCTTATTCCCACCCTGAACGAAATCGGGGGCGTGCGGGTGATCATGCCCCAAATCAACCGGCAATGGTGCGATCAGGTCCTCATTGTCGACGGCGGGTCGACCGACGGTACCGTTGAATACCTGCGGCAACAGGGCTACGAGATCGTGACCCAGCGGCGGAAGGGGATACGCTTTGCGTTTCTGGACGCGCTGCCGCATGTGACCGGCGACGTGCTGATCACGTTCACCCCGGACGGGAACTCGCTGGCGCAGGCGATCCCGCCGCTGGTCGCCAAGATGCGGGAAGGGTACGACATGGTGATCGTCTCGCGCTATCTGGACGGGGCGAAGAGCGAGGACGACGATTTCGTCTCGGGGTTGGCGAACCGGGTCTTCACGCTGACCATCAACACGTTGTTCCGGGGGCGCTACACCGACGCGATGGTCATGTTCCGCGCGTACCGGCGCGCGATGATCGAAGAGCTGGACCTCGACAAGGACCGTTCCTACTGGCCCGAGGAAGCGTTGATGCATGCTCCCGTGGGGCTGGAGCCCTTGCTCAGCATCCGGGCCGCGAAGCGCCGGTTGAAGATCGCGGAGATCCCGGGGGACGAGCCGCAGCGGATCGGCGGACGAAAGCCCCTCCACGTCAAGTGGGGGTTCGCCTACATCATGGAGATCATGCGTGAGCTGATCTTCTGGCGGTAGGTGGCCGAGCGCCGCTCGCGCGCTAACCTTCCGCCGCTTCGCGCGTCACCGACATCACGGCGTCGACGTGTGCTTCCCACGAGAACTGCCGCGCGCGGGCGCGGCCGGCGTCGGCCAGCCGGGCTCGCGCCGTCTCGTCGCCGGCGAGCCGGACGATCTCGCGTGCCAGCGCGGCGGGATCGCGCGGCGGGTAGTAGGCGGCAGCCTCGCCGCACATCTCGCGGTTCAGCGGAAGGTCGGCCGCGACGATCGGTAGTCCGCTCGCCATCGCCTCGACCAGCGGAAACCCAAACGACTCGCACAGGCTTGGGTACACGAAGAGGTCTGCCGCGTCATAGAGGCGGTGAACGGCCGCGTTCGGGATCCGGCCAAGGAGGCGGACCTGCGGATCGAGCCGATGGCGTTCGATGAAGGCGAGATACCGCGAGACTCCCTCGGGCCAGTCCTCCCGCGTTACCGTGAGCCAGGCGGTTGCGGGCGTCCCGAGGTCGTCCCGCAGCAGCCGGGCGGCCTCGAGCAGCAGCTCGACTCCCTTGTAGGACGCGGCGTGCGATACGTACAGCAGGCGGACACCCCGCGACCCGGCCATGCGAGCCACGGCGTCCTCCGGCAGCGCGCCGCTCCCTCGGAATGCGCGTTCGCCGAAGCCGTGCGGGATGACCCGAAACTTGCCGAGCGGAAGGTCGGGACAGCGCGTGCGGATCATCTCGCGCATCGCCGCCGACGGCGTGACGACGCAGTACGCGCCGCGCATCACCGCGTGAGCAAGGGCGCGGGTCGCGGCCACCTCCAGGGCGCGGCTCCGGCTCAGGGTGGCGAGATAGAACGGGCAGAAATAAACGGGATTCCGCTCCAGGACGACCTGGGGCACCGGGGAGCGGACCGGCCCGAAGTTGAGCAGCGAGAGCAGCACGTCGGCCCGTTCGCGCACGGCGACCCGCGCCACCCCCCACTGATCCCAGGCGGCGTGGGTCAGGCGGTTGCGGAGCCTCCCCGCGCGCACCAGCCGGATATTTGCGGGGAGCGCCGGCGGCGCCCACTGCGAGTTGACGCAGACCACGAAGGAGTCGTTCGGATACCGGCGGCCGGCCGCTTCGAGGAAGTTGGGAAGATGGGTCGCCGCGCCCCCCATCCGCGCGGCCACCGCGTTAACGACCACGCGGACGGGACGGCTCACTGCCACGAGGTCACTGCCGGGCGGCGCCAGTGCAGCGCGGGGGCCCAGAGGGGCGCCGCCCGGTACCCTCCCAGATCGCCGACGCGGGTCCGGACGTGCGCCCAGGCGCCGGGCGCGATCTGTACGTAGTGGTGGCTCCGCAACTGCGCCCGGAGCGCCGCGTCGACCGGATAGTACGGTTCCTGCCCGTGACCGTAGTCGTTGAGCACCACGTAGTCGTATTCCTCGCCGTCGATCTTCCACCGGACGTCGCCGCCCGTGATCTCGATCCACGCCGGATCGCCGCCGGCGTAGAACATCGTCTGCGGCGTATCGGCGATGGTGCGGCCGGGAGGCAGCGCCGCCACGATGCGCGCCGAGTAAAAGGGGACCGGATCGATCGGGGCCGCGTGCCGCGTGGACGCGCGCGCGATCCGGTCGGTCGTCGGATCCCACACGTCGTACGCGACGGTCACCCCGAGGACGACGACGAGCGCCGTGACGAATGCCCGAGGGGCGCCGGTCCCCACGCGCGCCGGTCTCGCACCGCCGGCGCTCCACGCCCAAAGGCCGATCGCCGCTACCACGGTCAGGAGATACGTCGCGGGGAGGTCATAGTACCGGTTCACGAGGCTGTCCCAAGGCGCAACAACGTAGAGGACAATCCACGGCGTGCACCACACCCAGACCTCTCGGAGGCGAGCGCGCCGTCGCACGGCCGCGGGAATGCCGACCAGCAGCAGCAGGAACACGGCGACAAACAGATGCGCCTCCACGGCGAGCGGAATCTCGGAGAGCGCCTTCACGATGCCGCGGAGATCCCAATCGCGGAAGAAGAACCGCTTCGTGAATCCGGAGGACGCAGAGAATGCGAGCCAGCCGGAGGCGATCCACGCGAGGCTGGGAAGCGCGGTCAAGCCGCCGAACGCGGCCGCCGCCAGCGCCGCGGCGCCCGGGCGGGCCGGCC
>DATEGA010000159.1:0-3024 GCA_035280345.1 bacterium
CACGCGGCGTGCAGCGCCTGGCGCTCCCGCTCGTAGATTGCCGCGAACTTCTCTGCCGCGTCGGGACCGGCGAGCGCCTCGAGCTTGCGCACCTCGAGCGGATCGCCGGCCCGGATGATCCGGACTTCCTCTTCGTTGGGCGGCTCCGTCGTCGGGACGCCGCGGGGGATCTCGATCTTGAAGCCCGTCTGCTCGCCGACGCGCGCGGGCGTCACCCCGTGATGGAGCGAGCGGACCACCATGCGGCCGCTCTCGGGGTCCCAGCCGAACACGCCGAGATCCGTGACGAGGCACGTGGGCGCGCCGTGCGCGCCGAGGTATTTCCGCCGCTCCGGCGTCCAGCCCGCGCCGCTCACGAAGTCCACCTTGGCGACGACGCTCCGCGGCGTATGCTGCGTGAGGTAGTAGAGCCCCTGCGACAGATGACTCGTGTCCTCCGGAATGCCGCGGGAGCCCACGAGCGCGACCTTGGGCTTCTCCCAGGGGCCGATCGCGGCAATGTTCACGCTGCCCTGCTCGTCGATCTGGGCCGGGTTGATCCAGATCCGGAACCGGTCGGAGAAGATGTTGTCGAAGATATCCTCCATCGTCAGCGGGATCGCCCGCTGGTTGTCCGTCAGGAACTGGCCCAGCGTGAGCGTCGGCAGCGCCGCCACGTCCATGCCCGACTCGGGGGTCGAGAGCACCGCGAGTTCGGGGGCGTGCGTGCTGCGGGCGAGGTGGGCCGCCAGCGCGCCGAACGCGGTGACGGAGCTCACGAGCACCTCGCCCCGCAACTCCCGCGCCATGCACGTGATAATCAGTTCGTCGATCGTGTAGTCCGGCATCGCTGTCCTCCTACGGCGTGGTCAAACGCGCAGGCGCTCGCCGAGCGTGTGCTCGCCGCCGAGCCGCTTTGTGTACTCGCGGTCGTCGACGTACACGTACTTCTCGAGATACTCGTGCCACGAGGACCGGTCCCGCGCCGCGGCGAGATATTCGCGCACGTGGTTGAGGTCCGCGCGGTAGTCGGGCGCGCATCCGGTGAAGTGGGCGCCCCACCGGGCGTCCACCACCCCGTTGACTACGGTGCGGAAGATGTGGACGTCGCGGCCGTATGTCTGCAGCCGCTCGGGCAACAGGATCTGCTCCGCGGACAGGAACGTCTGCGCGGCGGCCTTCGCGCACAGCGCGTCCATGTGGCCGTCGCCCAGCACGACCCCGTTGCCCTGCGGATCGGCGAGGTTGACGTGCAGGAGCGCGACGTCCGGACGCAGCGCCGGCACGGCGACGAGCGTCTCACCCTTGAACGGATCCTGGAAGAGCTTGAACGCGGGGTTGACCTTGAGCACGTCCGTGGCGAGCAGAGAGTGGGTGGGCAGGAACGGCACGCGCTTGATTGTCGCGTCGAGGCCCGCCATGATCGTGAACTCCGACCACTCCTGGAATTTGACCGTGCCGTCCTGACGCGCGCGGCGGAAGTGGGGTGCGAGGCCCATCACCTCAAAGCCCACGAACGCGTAGATCAGCTCGGCGACCTTCCCGGTGCCGATCAGCAGGTCGACCTCGGGGCCGCCCACGTTGACGATCAGACGCAGGTCCCTGCGATTGCTGCGCGCGAGCGCGCGGACCAGCACCATCGGCTTGCGCGAGAGCGACGAGCCGCCGATCGCGACCAGCGCCCCGTCCGGGATGCGCGCGACGACTTCGTCGCTGGTAAGCACTTTGCTCATGTTGACGCTCCTCCGCGGCGAAACTGTTCAAACGGGGCGGCGACCAACCCGAGGCCGCCGTCGACGACGATGGTCTGCCCGGTGATGAACCGCGCGGCGGGACTGCAGAGGAAGACGACCGCGGCGGCGACGTCCTCGGGCGCGCCCATCCGGCCCACCGGCGTGGACTCGGAGACGAGCCGGTCGAACTCGGCGTACCGGTCCCCGCCGTAGAATCGCGCCGAGTCCGTGGCGATCACGCCGGGGCTCACGCAGTTGGCCGTGATCCCGCGGCCGGCCAGCTCGTAGGCGAGGTACCGCGTCCACGTCTCCATCGCGCTCTTCGCCGACGCCAGGATCGCATAGTTGGGCAGGCATTCGACCGTCCCCTGCCCGCCGACGGTGACGATCGCCCCGGGACGTCCGGCCATCAGCGGCACCGCGCGCTGTACGGACAGCACGAGCGACCGGAGGATCAGATCGAAGGTGCGCTGCAGATGATGCGGCTTCGCGTCGAGCGTCGTCTTGAACGCCGTCGCGGCGTGGTTGGCGACGAGCGCGTCGAGCGCTCCGAACCGTTCCGCGGTCTCGTCGAACAGCCGGCCGATCTCCTCGGGCTTCTCGAGATCCGCGCCGATCGCCGCGGCGCGACGGCCCTGGGACTGGATCGTCCGGACGACGTCCTCCGCCGCGTCGCGGCTGCGGTTGAAGTGCACCACGACGCCGGCGCCGGCGCCGGCAAACAACAGCGCCGCCGCGCGCCCGATCCCGCGGCCGGCGCCCGTGACAAGCGCGACCTTCCCTTCGAGCAGGCCGGTGAACACTCGCCGTCCCTCCCCGTCTGAAGGCGTGCTGATCTACGGCCGGTTACGTTGGATGGGGTTTGTACGTCTACGGGCGAGGCTCCTACCGCGGGGACCGCATCGGGACGGTGCTATCGTGGCGCCGGGGCGCGCACCGCCACGACACAGTTCTGGCCGCCAAACCCGAACGCGTTGGCCACCGCGAGGCGCACCGGGGCGCGGCGCGCGGTTAACGGAACGTAGTCCAGATCGCAGGCGGGATCGCGGTGCTCGAGGTTGATCGTCGGCGGAACGACGCCGTCGCGAATCGCGAGCACGCCCACCATCGCGGCGAGGGCGCCGGCCGCGCCGATCAGATGGCCGACCATGCTCTTCGGCGCCGTCACCGGAATCGCGCGCGCCCGCTCCCCGAGCGCCGATTTGATCGCCCCCGTTTCGGCGACATCGTTGAGCGGCGTGCCGGTGCCGTGCGCGACGACGAGGTCGACGTCATCGGGCCGCGCGCCGGCGTCCCGGAGGCAGCCGCGGAT
>DATEGA010000160.1:0-5546 GCA_035280345.1 bacterium
TACGGCGAGCAGCGACTCACGGAGTCCGATCCGCGGCCACTTCCCGCCGTCCGGCATCGGGTCGCCTTCCTGCGAGACATTCCGGATGCGCAACTCGAGCGGATCCTGCCCGAGCGCCTCCGCCATCTCGTCCACCAGCGATTCGATCGCGAACGCGGCCTGGACCGATCCCGGCGCGCGGTAGGCGCCCTGCGGCGGTTTGTGGGTCAGCACCTCACGGCCGCGGATGTCGAGGTGGCCGACGCGGTACGCGCCGCCCATCAACAAGCCGCAGATCGTCACCGGGGCGCCGGGCAGGGCGCCGGCGTCGAACAACAGGCGCGCCTGCAGCGCCCGGAACTCACCGTCGCGCGCGGCGCCGAGCGCCAGCTCGAGGATCGACTGCGGCGCCGGGGTGGCGGTCTGAAATTCCTCCGCCCGGGTCAGCACGAGGCGCACGGGACGCCCCACGACCATGGCGAGGGCACCGGCGATCGGCTCGAGCAGCAAGATCTTGCCGCCGAAGCCGCCGCCTACCGGCATCGGGACGATCCGCACCGACGACTCCGGCAGTCCCAAGACCCCCGCGGTCTGCTCGCGTGTGTAGAAGAGACCCTGCGTGGGGGTCCACACGGTGAGCCGGCGGGCCGCGCGATCGTACTCGGCGATCGAAGCGTGCGGCTCGATGTATGCCTGATGCACGACGGCGGTCCGGAAGGTCCGCCGGACGACGACGGCGGAATCGCGCAGGCCGCGCTCGATGTCGCCGCGCGCAAACTTCACCTGGCTCGCGACGTTGCCGGGCGCCTCTTCCTGTTCCTGCTGCGCGGCCGCGGCACCGTGGGCGCCGCCCTCGGAGCTCGCGCCCTGCAGCCCGGGCTGTACGAGCGGCGCCGACCGATCGGTGGCCGCGACCGGATCGATGAGCGCGGGCAGCGCTTCGTAGTCGATCGCGGCGGCAAGCCGGGACGCCCCGTCGGCGGCGGCGGCGTCCGACTCCGCGACGATCGCGGCCACCGGCTCGCCCGGGAACCGCGCTTCCCCGCGCGCCAGCAGACAACGGCCGCGCGCGTTCGGCGTCTCTTCGCCAAACGGCAGATCGGCCGCGGTCAGCACCGCGACGACGCCGGGGACGGCTTTCGCGACGTCGACCGGAATCTTCCGGATCTTCGCGTGCGCGTGCGGGCTGAGGACGAGCCGCGCGTGCAGGAGGCCCCGGAGGTCGTGGTCCGCCGTGAACACCGCGCGCCCGGTCAACTTCTCTCGCGCGTCGATGCGTGGCAGAGATTGGCCTACGATCGTGAGCGCCACGGTTTCACCTCGGGAAGGACGTCTCGGAAAAGACGCCGGCTGTCAGAGCGATTCTCGTCCTTTGGGGGCGGTCCCTTGCGCGCGCTCGTCGGGCGCCACGGCCTGCTCGCGCGCGCGCAGCACAAAGCGCTGCAGCTTGCCCGTCGTCGTAAGCGGCAGTTCGGCGACGAACTCGACGAGCCGCGGGTACGCGTGGAAGCCGACGCGGGTCTTGACCCAATTCTGTAAGTCGGTGACCAGGGCCGGGGAGGGCTGCCGGTCGGGGGCCAGGCAGACGAACGCCTTCACGCTGTGGCCGCGCTCGGGATCGGGTACGCCGATCACGGCCGCGAGTGCGACGGCAGGGTGCTTCAGCAGGCACTCCTCGACCTCGCCCGGGCCGATGCGGTAGGCGCCGCTCTTGATGAGGTCGTCTTTGCGCGCCGTGAACCGGAGGTAGCCGTCGGTGTCGCGGACGCCGAGGTCACCCATGAGCGCCCAGTCGCCGCGAAACTTCCGTGCGGTCGCCTCCGGGTCGTTCCAGTAGCCGAGAAACATAACGGGGTCCGGGCGCCGGACTGCGATCTCGCCCACGTCGTCCGCGTGGGCGGGCGCGCCACTCTCGTCCAGCACAACGACGTGGTGGCCGGGGTACGGCGTGCCGATGCTGCCGAGCTTGACCGGCTGAACGGCGCCGCAGTTTCCGGTGACGAGATTCATCTCGGTCTGGCCGTAGAACTCGTTGATCGTGACCCCGAGATGCTCGCGCCCCCAGGCGACCAGCTCCTCGCCGACCGGTTCACCCGCGCTGCACACCGACCGTAGACGCAGGGCCGCCGCCCGCCGCTCCGCGGGGACCTGGCGCATCAGCTTGAGCGCGGTCGGGAAGATGAAGGCGTTGCGGATGCCGTACCGTTCGAGAAGCCAGAAGGCGCGCTCCGGGTCAAACCGCGGTTGCCGGTAGGCGACGACCGGCAGGCCGTAGTGCCAGCCCGCCAGCAGCACATTGAAGAGACCGCCGATCCACGCCCAGTCCGCGGGCGACCAGAGCCGGTCGCCGGGCTGCGGCGCGAGGTCGTGGAACAGGCAGAACGCCGGGAGGTGCCCGATCAGCGCACGGTGCGGCAGGACCGCGCCCTTGGGCGGGCCCGTGGTCCCCGACGTGTAGAGGATACCCGCGGGGTCCTCCGCGCGTGTCGCCCGCGGCGTCAGGCGGTCGGCGGCGCGCTCCTCGAGCGCCGCCGCATCGAGCGCGCCCGGAATCGCGCGCGCCTCCGCGTCGACGGCGATGACGGTAGAGAGACCGGGCAGCCGGTCGCGGACGCGGGCAAAGCGCGGCGCCGCCTGTCCGTCCAGGACCACCGCGCGGGCGCCGGAGTCGCGCAGGCGGTACTCGAGCGCGTCCTCGCCGAAGAGCGTCGCCAGCGGGACGGCGACCCCGCCCAGTTTGTAGGTCGCGAGGTGGGCGAGGGCGGTCTCGGGACGCTGCGACATGACGACCGCCACGCGGTCCCCCGGTCCGACGCCGAGCGCGGCGAGCGCGTTGGCCCACCGGTTCGAGCGATCGCGGAGCTCGGCGAACGTGTAGGACCGCGGCGGATCGCCGCTTGCATCGATGAGGGCCACCCGGTCGCGGTCGCCGGCCCACTTGTCGCAGACATCGACGCCGATGTTGTACTCGGCCGGCACGTTCCAGCGGAACCCGGCCCGCAGCTCCGGCATCGGCCGCCGATCGAAGTGGACCAGCGTGCGTGGGTCCATGGCGACGGGATTCTACGGCTCCGGGTGGAAGCAATCCTCGCCGCGACGTGTCACGACCCGTTTCACGCCGCTCCGCACCGCCGCGGTGGCGTGCCATTTCTACGGAAGGAAGTGACCGCACCGATGGCCGCAACGTACGAAGTCCTGGCGCTGAGCCCCGGCTCGAGAGAAGTCGACTGGTCCACCCGCCTGTACCTGCATCCCGTCGGCACGGGCACGACGACGTCCGCGTACTTCTTGTGGCTGCTTCGAGGAACCGGCGCTCCCGTGCTCGTCGACACCGGATTCACACCACGCCTCGCGGCGCTGAAGGGCTTGTCGGTCGAGGCGGTGCCGCGTACGCGCGACGAACTCTTGGACACGGCCGGAGTCTCCGCGAACTCGATCGAGACGGTCATCCTCACCCACCTGCACTGGGATCACTTCGACCTTGAGGGCTGGCTGCCGCGGGCCACGTTCTGGGTGCAGCGGCGTGAGATTGAGTTCTGGACGGGCGGCGGCGGCCGCGATCCCTGGGTGCGCCGCTTCATCAGCGACTGCTTCACGGAGGATCTCGACGCGCTGCGCAGCAGCGGGCGCCTGCGGACGATCGAAGGGAACGCCCAGCCGCTCGAGGGGATCCGGCTGGAGTGGGTCGGCGGCCACTCGCCCGGCATGCAGATCGTGGTGGTGCAGACGGCCACAGGGCCGTTTGTGATCGCGAACGACGCGCTGACGACGTACCGAAATCTGGCCGACTGGGCGCCGCCGGCGATCCACATCAACAGCATTCCCGAGTGCATGGAGGCAATGACCCGCATCCGGGGCTTGGTCAAGGGCGACGAGCGCCGCATCTGCCCCGGGCACGACGGCGAGGTGTACCGCCGATTTCCGGAGACCGCCCCCGGCATCTACCGCCTGGCATAGCCACAGACGTTGTTAAGAGACAGGGAGGGAATTGTAACAAACCGCCGAAAGGCTGAGGCCACATCAGCCGCAAAATCAGCCGAACCGCCGCGCCCTCGCGCGGTGGGGCCATCGCGCCCGCGACCCTGACCCAGAAGTCAGAAAACGGAGAGGTGGCGAATGTCGGCACAGGTAGGCGCAATGCCACGGGGCGGAGCCAAGCCGCTCACGCTCATGCAGATCATCCTGGCTTCATCGGCCGGCACCGTGATTGAATGGTACGACTTCTATATCTACGCAAGCCTGGCGGTATTCTTCGGCGCGTTGTTTTTCCCCAAGGAGAACCCCACTGCTCAGTTGCTGTCCACCCTGGCCGTCTGGGGCGCCGGCTTCGTGGTGCGCCCGTTCGGCGCGGTCGTGTTCGGACGCATCGGCGACCTGGTCGGCCGGAAATACGCGTTTCTCGTTACGCTGAGCGTCATGGGTATTGCGACGACGCTGACCGGCCTCGTGCCGACGTACGCGTCGATCGGCATCCTGGCGCCGACGCTGCTGGTGCTATTCCGGCTGATCCAGGGCCTCGCGCTCGGCGGCGAATACGGCGGCGCGGCAACCTACATCGCCGAGCACGCGCCGGACGGGAAGCGCGGCTACTACACCGCGTGGATTCAGACGACCGCGACGGTCGGGCTCCTCGCGTCGCTGCTCGTCGTGCTCGGGTGCCGGTTGTCATTTGGCGACGCGGCGTTCCGGGCATGGGGCTGGCGCGTACCGTTCCTCGTCTCGGCGCTCCTGCTGATCGTCGCCATGTACATCCGGATGCGCCTCGCGGAAGCGCCCCTGTTCGCGCGGCTCAAGGACCAGGGCAAGTCGTCTCAAAGTCCTCTTAAGGAGAGCCTCGGGAACAGCCGCAACTGGGGGATGATCATTCGCGCGCTCCTTGGTGCGACGTCGGGGCAGGCGACGGTTTGGTATACCAGCCAGTTTGTGGCGCTCCTCTTCTTACAGACGCAGGTGTTCCCGAGGACAGACTTTGTGTCGCCGCCGATCATCGTCGCCATTGCGCTCGTGATCGGCACGCCGTTCTTCCTGGTCTTCGGGGCGCTGTCGGACCGGATCGGCCGCAAGAAGGTCATCATGGCAGGCCTCCTGCTGGCAGCCGTGACGTACATTCCGATCTACCACGCGATGAAGGCGAACGCCGGGAACCTGCCGGTGCTCGTACTGCTCGTTTTGATTCAGGTCATTTACGTAACGCTGGTGTACGGACCGATCGCGGCGTTCCTCGTCGAGTTCTTCCCGGCCCGCATCCGTTACACGTCGATGTCCGTGCCTTACCACATGGGGAACGGGTGGTTCGGAGGCCTGACGCCGGTCATCGGCGCCTCGCTCGCGGCGGCAACCCACAACATCTACGCGATCTTGTGGTGGCCGATTGCGACGGCGCTCTTCTCGTTCGTCTTCGGCGGGCTGTTCCTGCCAGAGACCAACCAAACGAAGATCTGGGACGAAGTTGGCGGTCAGCCGGCAGGCGCGCTGGCAGGGGGCGGGGGCGGCACCGAGTAGGGTCACCGTTCTGGACCGCGTCGTTCGAGAATAGCCACGCCGGGCCGGCGCGCACCGCGCGCCGG